>CALMZO010000163.1 GCA_937870825.1 uncultured Chloroflexota bacterium
TTTGGCGTACTCGCGCGTCAACGTGAACTGCGCCAGCACGGCGCGTTCGTGTTCCGCCAGCTGCGCGAGCGCGGGCGATGTGGTGTCGAGGCGCGTGGGGACAGTCGTCGCCATAGCAAGAAAAATAACGGCGCGCGGGCGATGGGAAAAGGTGTATTTGTCATGTGTAGCAGGGGATAGATGTCCGATAGAAATTTTGCCCCATTCCGATGAGGACAAATGCCACTATCAGCAAGGTCTGAAATCGGTTACATTCGGTCTGATTTTCGTTCGCTTTGGTGTACTGGAAAGGGAGTGACATGGACGCACTCGGAACGATTCTCGTCATTGACGACGACAAAACGCTGTTGCGGCTCCTCCAAGAGGCGCTGAATAACGCAAAATATCAAGTCATTCTAGCTACGAACGGAATTGACGGTCTGCAAGAACTGTATGCGCGGCAGCCCGACCTCATCTTGCTCGATGTGATGATGCCCCGCATGGACGGCTGGGAAACGCTGTTACGCATTCGGCAAATTTCGCACGTGCCGGTGATTATGCTCACGGCAAAAGATGGGGAAGCCGACAAACTGCGCGGTCTGACGCATGGGGTTGACGATTACGTGACCAAGCCGTTCAGTTTTGCGGAATTGATGGCGCGCGCCCATGTCGTGATGCGCCGCGCGCAATACGGACAGATGTCGAAAAAGGCGCGCCGCTTTGTGTGCGGCAGTCTGGTCATTGACATTGACGCGCATCGCGTCACAAAGGCGGGCAACGCGGTGGAACTCACGCCCACCGAATTTCGGTTGCTGCAAACGTTGGCGGAAAATGCCGGACGCGTGTTGACGCACGAGCAATTGCTCGAAAATGTTTGGGGTTACGATGCGGCAGAAGATACCGGCTATGTGAAACGGTACGTCTGGTATCTGCGGCACAAGCTCGAAGATGACCCGACGAAGCCAGAGTTTATTTTAACGGAACGCGGGTTTGGCTATTCGTTTTCGACGAGTTAAAGATAGCAGACTGGCTTGTCGGAGCGGATTGCTCGAAGTCCGAAGGCAATGCAAATTTGGGCGAATGCCGCGTTAGCGTGTTGCCCTGACAGTCGTTCTCAACCTATGGAACCGCATACCGATTGAAACGCAAGCAGAATCGAATTCGTACCCGTTTTTGACCCGTCCGCGTGAATATGGGAAAAAGATTGGAAAGAAGGGGACACATATGGAGAAAACACTGGTACAGGATTGGATGACTGCAAATCCCATCACGATTGTTCCGAGAACAACGCTGCCCGACGCGCACAAATTGATGCAAGCATCCAAAATTCGCCGCCTGCCCGTCGTGGACAATGGGCGGCTCGTCGGGATTGTCACGCTGGGCGATGTGCGCGAAGCACAGCCGTCGGACGCAAATACGTTGAGCATTTTTGAATTGAATTATCTGTTGAGCAAACTCACGGTGGACCGCATCATGACGCGCAACCCGCTCACGATTGCGCCCCACGCGACAATTCGCGAAGCCGCGCGTTTGATGCTCGAACACAAAATCGGCGGACTGCCCGTGATGGAACAGGGACGGGTCGTCGGCATCATCACCGAGTCCGATATTTTTCGCGTGTTGGTGCAAGAAGCCGCACAATCGCCCCACGAACCGAGTTTTCAATTTGAACCCGAGTTGACGGCTCAAGTCCTCGTGAAATAAAAACCGCCCGACGCCGAGAGAGATTGATGTACGGGTTGGAGGCATATGGCGCAAGAAGCGGAATCTGCGCGTAGCGCAATGCAACGTGACCGCCAGCTCGCCGCGATTACGGCGGATTCGGCGGACGCGATTGTCATGCTGGATAATGACGGCTTGATTCAAACCTGGAATCGCGGCGCAGAGCTGTTGTTCGGTTACACCGCGAACCAGGTGATTGGAAAACATTTCCAACTTCTCGTGCCGAAATCACAGCAAGCGAGCGGCGAAATCGAACGGCTGAATCAACAACTGGCAGAACGCGGCTATATTCGCAATATGCTAACTCAGCGTCTCACCAAAGAAGGCAAGCTGCTCACCGTCGAAGTCACCCGCACGCTGTTGCGCGATGAAGCGGGGAACATTGTCGGCTCGTCCGCGATCTTGCACGACGTCACCGAACGCGAGCGCGCGCAAGCGCAAATCCGCGAAATGAATCGTCACCTCGAATCGCTCGTCGCCGAACGCACGCGCGAACTCTCGGAGGCGAACGAACGGCTGCGCCAACGCCAACGCGAATTGGAAAAAGCGAACGCGGAACTTTTGCAATTGGATGAGCTCAAGTCCGAATTTGTTTCACTCGTCTCACACGAATTGCGCGCGCCGTTGACCAATATCTCCGGCTCGCTGCAACTTTTACTCGCCGACGAACCTGCCAACATGCTCACGCCCAATCAGCGCGAGATGCTCGTGTTGGCAAATGAGCAAACCGACCATCTCACGCGTCTCGTCAAAAGCGTGTTGAACGTTGCGCGCATCGAGTCGGGACAAATGCCGTTGTCGCAACAAGCATTCGACTTGGCGAACCTCATCAAAAGGAATTTGGAACAATGGCGTTTGTACGATACAAGTCATGTGTGGGTTGGGACGCAGCTGACCAATCTGCCTTCGGTGTGGGGCGACCCGGACCGCGTGGAAGAAGTGTTGACGAATCTGTTTGACAATGCGAGCAAGTACTCGCGCGCGGAAGAAACAATTTGCGTAGACGCGCAAGTGATGGAAAAGCAAATCGTCGTCACCGTGACCGACCAAGGGGTCGGCATCGCCGCCGCGGAACTTGAAAAAATTTTTGATAAATTTCATCGCGTCGAACGCGGCGACGCGCGTCAAACGTACGGTTATGGTTTGGGGCTTTACATCTCGCGCAAATTCATTCAGGCGATGGGCGGCGAATTGTGGGCGCACAGTCAACACGGAACGGGTTCGACCTTTTATTTCTCCCTGCCGCTCGCGAGCAATTTGAACGCGCCGCGAACGTCTTTGCTCGGCGCGCGTGGCGCAGATTGAAAACACCCGGGACACACAGACGCAAAGCGGGGCAACCCGCTTTTTTTATTTTGATTTGCGGTAGGGCATTTGTCATGCGCGCCGCGTGAGGATTGCCACGCGTTTGCCGCGCAAAATTTTTTATAATACAGTTCAGTGCGCGAGCAACTTGTATGCCAAACAAAACACTTGAACCGCAAGACCGCGCGCGCTATCGCGCCAATATCCAGGACGAAATTGACAGCGCGTTTTTGTACAACGCGGTTGCCGACACCGAAAAATCGCCGCAGCTACAGCAGGTGTACCGCAAACTCGCGGCAACGGAAACACAGCACGCGGCGTTTTGGCAAAACGTGCTGCGTGAGGCAGGTGAAACCTTTGCCCCGTCGCCGACGTGGCGCGCGCGGACATTGGCATTGCTTGCACGCCGTTTTGGTTCGGGCTTTGTTTTGCCGACCTTGACCGATTTGGAACGCGGTGACAGCAAAGGGTACGCCGCGCAGCCCGAATCGAAAAATACCGCCATGTCCGCGCAAGAGAATTCACACGCTGTCATGCTGCAAACGATTGTGGGACAAACGCGCGGCGGGATGGAAGGCAGCGCGCTCGCGCAGCTGGAAGGACGACATCGCGCGGCGGGCGGCAACGCGCTGCGCGCGGCAGTGTTGGGTGCGAACGATGGACTTGTCTCCAATCTATCGCTCATCATGGGCGTCGCGGGCGCGGTGACGCAGGGACACGAAATCGTGATTGCGGGCATGGCAGGTCTGCTCGCCGGCGCGTGTTCGATGGCAATGGGGGAATGGGTTTCCGTCCAGTCCTCGCGTGAATTGTACGAACGCCAAATCAAAATCGAGGCGGCAGAATTGGAACATGCGCCGCAAGAAGAGCAGCAAGAACTCGCGTTGATTTATCAGGCGAAAGGATTGCCACAAGCGCAAGCCGAAACCTTTGCGGCGAAATTGGTGACAGACAAGGACAGCGCGCTCGATACGCTGGCGCGCGAAGAGCTCGGCATCAACCCGCAAGAACTCGGCGGCTCGGCATTAGAGGCAGCGGTGACATCCTTTGTTTTGTTTGCCGCTGGCGCGATTGTGCCGCTCGTGCCTTTTCTGCTTCTCACCGGTATCCCCGCGATCATTGTCAGCGCCGTCGTCAGCACCATCGGTCTGTTCATCATCGGCGCGGCAATAACGTTAATGACGGGACGCAGTATCTGGTATTCCGGCGCGCGCATGGTGCTGATTGGGCTCGGCGCCGCGTTGGTGACGTTCGTGATTGGGAAAATCATTGGCGTCACCATCGCAGGATAGTAACAGAGATGAGAGTTGAGGGCTGAGGATGAAAGCAGAGCAATGAAAATTTTGTTGGTATCACCGGAAGCGCGCGTGTGGAATTCGCGCACGCATATTCATAACGGGCTCGGCTATCTCGCGGGCGCGTTACTGAACGCAGGGTACGTGGTTGATATTTTCGACGGCGCGGTCGAAGAGGAATCGCTCGCCGCGCGCTTGACGCGTCAACATTTTGACGTGGTAGGCATTTCCGCGCCGACGCCGTTGATTCACGACGCGTGGAAGTACGCGCGCGTGGCGAAAGAACATGGCGCGATTACGATTCTCGGCGGTCCGCACTTGACGCTGATGCCCGATGAATCCATGCAGCGCGCCGAAGTAGATTTCGTTGTGCGCGGGGAAGGGGAAGAGACGTTGGTGGAATTTGTGAAAGCGGTGGACGAACGACGAACGACGAATGACCAAGAGCCAATCCCGAATGACGAACAACGTTGGAGTGAGATCCGCGGCTTGTCGTGGAAAAACGCGGACGGAAAAATTTTTCATAATCTGGACCGTCCGTTAACTCCCAATCTCGACGCGCTGCCGTTCCCCGCGCACCATCTTTTCAAAATTTCGCGCTATACCAATTTGCAGCCACTCACCGACGGCCTCGACAAACACGCGCGTTCGTACACGATTGTCACCTCGCGCGGTTGTCCGTACAAATGCACGTATTGTTCCAAACCGATTACGGGCGATACGTGGCGCGCGCGTTCGGTGGACAATGTGTTGCGCGAATGGAAAATGCTGGTCGAGGATTTGGGCGCGACGGAAATTGGCGTGACGGATGATATTTGGAATTTGGACCTCGAACGCGCCAAAGAATTGTGTCGCGGCTTGATTGAAATGAAATTGAATCGCGTGCCGTGGATAACCATACACGGCATGAAGGTAAATCACACCGACGCGGAATTGTTTCAATTGATGAAACGCGCGGGCTGCAAACGCGTGGGCTTTGGCGTGGAAAGCGGCGATGAAGACATTTTGAAACGCGTGGTGAAAAAATCGCAAACGTTCGCGCAAGTGCGCGCCGCGTTCAAAAACGCAAAACACGCCAGTTTGCAAACGATGGGCTTTTTCATCTACGGCATGCCCGGCGAGACCGAAGCGACCATGGAAAAAACAACGCGGCTCGCGCTCGAACTCGACCCCGACCTCGCGCACTTTATGATTGCCTCGCCGTACCCCGGCACTCAATTGTGGGACACGGTCAAGCGCGAAGGCAAGTTGTACGCGCAAAATTGGAGCGAGCTCGCGATTCAATCGGACCACGCGCATTTTGATTTTCCCGGCATGGATACGCAAATGGTCGAGCGCAAATGGCACGAAGCGTACCGCCGTTTTTATTTTCGCCCGCAACGTTTGTGGAAACGCGCGACGAGTTGGGACACGTGGAAAAATTTGCCGGAACGCGTCAGGGACGCGCAGAGGTTTTTTGTAGAATCGTAAGAGTTTTGCGAGTTTGCGTCCGCCAGATGTCCCAAACAACTCGTGACAAACGTCAAATGTCTGAACCGTGCAACGATGCGAGAATAGGGGGTGGATTGAGACCAATGGAGGTGTTGGATGTATAAAAAAATTCTTGTGCCCCTCGATGGCTCGCGCGCGTCGGAAGCCGTGCTGCCGCATGTAGCCAATCTTGCCGGGATGACCGGCGCGGAAATTGTGTTGCTGCGTGTTGTGACAACGCCGGTGTTGGAATTTGCCAACACTGATTTTGTGCCGCCGCTTTCACCCAGTGACACACATCCCGATTTGTTTGCGCAAGCCGACGGCTATTTGCAGCGTGTTGCCTTTGACCTGTTTCCCGAAAATCTCCCGGTGACGTATCAAGTCATGGGCGGTCCGATTGCCGAGGCGATTCTCGACACTACCGCCGCGACAGATGTGGACTTGATTGCGATGTCCACACACGGGCGCGGGGGACTGGCGCGTTTGGTGTTGGGCAGTGTGGCGGATGAAGTGGTGCGCCCTTCCCATGTGCCGGTGCTGTTGATTCGTCCGCTGCATGAGTAAAGACCTTTGAGGTTGGCATTCGTTACAACGCATGAAACATTCGAAGGTCTTTATTACCAACAAAAAATCGCAACTCGTTCGAGTTGCGATTTTTTGTTAATCGGTCGCCATGTGGTCCTGGATGCGATGTGTCACCGCGTACGCGGCGGCTTCGGAACGCGTCGCCAAATTCAATTTGCTCAGAATCGAGCTCACGTAATTGCGTACCGTTTTTTCGGAAAGAAACACCGCGTCCGCGATTTCTTTGTTCGTTTTGCCTTTGGCGACGAGCGCGAGAATCTTCAACTCTTGTTCCGACAAATCCGCGAACGCTTCATCTTCGGCTTTGCGCGATGCTTCGCGCACGCGCGCGAAAACTTTTTGCATCAGCGCCGGGTCGACCAACGATTCCCCGCGTCCGATTTTTTCCAATGCTGTCACCAGCTCATTGCTGCCGATTTGCTTTAACACATATCCCGACGCGCCCGCCGCAATCGCGTCAAACAACAATTCGTCTTCGGCGTACGACGTGAGCATGATGACTTTGATGTCAGGATGCTGCGCCACAATTTCGCGCGTCGCTTCGATGCCGTTCTTGCCCGGCAAGCGAATGTCCATCACCACCACATCGGGCTGATAACGCGCCGCGCGGTCCAGCGCTTCGCTCGCGTTGCTCGCTTCGGCGACCACTTGAAATTGCTTGTTGCGCGAGAGGAGTGCTTTGAGTCCCAAGCGCACGACTTCGTGGTCATCTACCAAAAGAATTTTCAATGTCTTGCTCATACCTTCCCCTCAACGCAGCCGGATGCGCCATTTTTCGGGATGCGTTGCATGATATAATTTCGCCCGGCTCTTGCTCCGAAATTATATCATGACATTTCGTTTCAATTTTTCCACACGCGCGCTGCGCTGGCTGGCGGCAATTTTGCCCATTGTGTTTTGGGCAATGGTCCTCGCCGCGCAATTTCTTTTTTTCCCCGCCACATGGAATTTCCAAGCTGCCATTTTTGAATTGGCGGCAATGGCGCTTGCCGCGACCCTCTTTTCGTTTTGGATTTTTCAAATTGTGCAAGAACGGGAACGCGAAGTACAACGCCGTTCGCAACAACTCACCGCGCTGCATGACGCGGCGATTGCGCTCACCACCGAATTGGAACTGACGACGGTACTGCAAAAAGTGGTGGACTTGTCGCGCGACCTCGTGAGCGCCCGGTACGGCGCACTCGGCGTGCTGGAAGAGAATGGACGCTACATCGAACAATTCATTACGTCGGGCATCACTCCCGAACAACGCGCTTTGCTGGGGGTCCCGCCGCGCGGGCATGGCTTGCTCGGCGCGCTGATTCACGAAGGCAAAGCGATTCTCATTCCCGACATTCAGACCGACCCGCGTTCGGTGGGCTTTCCGCCAAATCATCCGCCGATGAAATCACTGCTCGGCGTGCCGATTCGGTTCAAAGGACGCGTCATCGGCGATTTGTATGCGACGGATAAAATCGCGCTCGACGGTTCCTACACGGTCTTTACCCAGCAGGACCAAGAAATTTTGGAAATGTTTGCCACACAAGCGGCGATTGCGATTGAAAACGCGCAGCTCTATCGCCAGCGCCAGCAGCTCGTCGTCTTGCAAGAACGCGAACGTTTTGGCATGGACTTGCACGACGGCATCATCCAGTCCATTTATGCGATTGGTCTGCAATTGGAAGACGCACAGTCGCGCATTGACACCGAACCGCAAGAAGCCACTCCGCGCGTGCATCGCGCGATTCTCGGCTTGAACGACGTGATACGCGACATTCGCAACTATATTTTGGATTTGCGTCCGCAGCGTTTTCAAGGGCGTGACCTCAAGCGCGGCTTGGAAGAATTGACGCGCGATTTGCGCGCCAACACCTTTTTGAATGTGAGTTTGACGGCGGATGCCGTCGAACCGGAGTTATTGACGCCTGAACAAACCGTCGAAATTTTGCACCTCGCCCAAGAGGCACTCACCAATGTTCGCAAACACGCGCGCGCCAGTCGGGTCGAACTCGATTTGGTGCGCGACGCGGATGCGATTCTGTTGACGATTCAGGACAATGGCATCGGCATTGGCGATGTCAAGCGCGAACACGGCAGCGGCAACGGCTTGCCCAATATGCGTGAACGCGCGCGCGCCGCGCGCGGCGAATTGAACGTCGAACGCGCCGAACCGAACGGCACGCGCGTCGAATTGCGAATTCCCATCAAGCCAACCCACACGTTTTCTCTGTGACGCGTCCCCCCCAATTTGGGACATCTGTCCCTTAGCTCCTTCGCCCCTTTTTTCTATACTCGGCAGCAATGGAACGCATTCCCATTTTGATTGCCGATGAACACTTGCAAGTTCGCACACAAGTCTTGGAACGTCTGACCCGCGAAGCTGACTTTAGGATTGTCGGCGTTGCCAACGACAGCTCTTCCGCCGTGCGGACGGCAAACGAAACTCACCCTCGCATCATCCTCATCGACCCCATCATGCGCGATGGTTTAGGGCTTGACGCGATTCGTCGTATGCGCGCGGAAATGCCCGAGGCAGTCATCGTCGTCCTCACCGCTTTCACCGACACCGCTCAAAAAATCGAACTCGAAAAAATGGGAGTGCGTTTCATTCTCAACAAAGGCATCGAGTCGTACAAGCTGGTGCAGGTCTTGCACGATGCCGCAACGTGTCCGAGCCTGCGTTCACCACCGGAAGCGCGCCTGCGCCGCATTTAAATCATTGCCGCAAACATTTTTTCAGAGAGGAATCATCATGTCTGTATCCAGTTTGAGTCGTCGAAAATTTTTATCCATCGCGGGCGCCACCGGTCTGGGACTGGGCATCGCCGCATGTGCGACACCGCCGGTTCCGGGTGTGCAGCAACCAACCGCCATTCCATCCGAACCCAACGCGACACCCACGCCCAATCAAGCACAAGTCGTCGCGGAAATGGATTCTCTGCACGAACAAGGCGTCAAGGATTTTGTCGGCAATTTGGAAAAGAACAATGAAATTTTTTGGTCGCCGCAAATGCCTTTCACGATGGAAGGCGATACCAAAGTCTTCCATATCACAATGAAGCCCGTAAAGTGGGAAATTGCTCCGGGCAAAACGGTGGACACCTATTCCTACAACGGCATCATTCCCGGTCCCGAAATTCGCGTCACCGAAGGCGACAAACTGCGCTTTGTAGTGAAAAATGAACTGCCCGAAAGTTCCGCCATTCACTGGCATGGCGTTCATTTGCCGAACAAAATGGACGGCGTGCCGTACGTGACGCAGCCGCCCATCAAGCCCGGCGAAACATTCACGTACGAATTTCCCGCGAAAAATCCCGGCAGCCACATGTATCATTCGCATCACAACGCGGCAGACCAGGTGACGCGCGGTTTGCTCGGCGCGTTCATCATCGAACCAAAAGACAAGAGCAGCGACCCCGCGTATGACAGCGATTACACGATGGTCTTGAATGATTACAATGTCGGCTTGACGATTAACGGTAAAAGTTTTCCTGCCACGGGCGCGATTGTTGCCAAGTTGGGCGAAAAAGTGCGCGTGCGCTTTATGAACGAAGGGCTGCAGATTCACCCAATGCACTCGCACGGCTATTACATGACCGTATTCGCGCAAGACGGTTTCCCGCTGCCCGCCCCGTACAAAGCCGACGTTCTCAACATTGCGCCCGGACAGCGATTTGATGTCATCATCGAAGCCAACGAACCGGGGGTCTGGGCATTCCACTGTCACATTCTCACGCACGCGGAATCGCCGCATGGAATGTTTGGCATGGTCACAGCGTTGATTGTGAGCGAGACGTAAGGTTCTTGGGAACCGACGGACGACGCGGGAACGTAACGCCAAGTGCGCGGCAGGCAAAAGAGCGCCCAACCTTTAATCCGGTTGGGCGCTCTTTTGCATTCGATGAGAGGGTTGAGATATCGTTGAGAAAAGCCACGACATGCCTGTTCTCATTCGTGACTCGATTTCGAACCGTGCGCCGGGTGACGGCGCGGATTTGTAGCTTGGCGGTTCTGCTGCAAGGGACAACAGCGAGACTTGCGCAAAACCCGCTCATCGAAATGACAGCGCGTGCGACTTGGGGTCTGAGGTGTCTATCAGATGAAAACAATCTGCGCGCCTTCGGTCCTGTCCATAAAATCGGCGGCGGTCACAATGGCTTCAACGCCTTCGATGAAATCGTCCTTTTTAAGGCCCATCATGTCCACCGACATTTTGCACGCGTACAGTTTCGCGCCCGCGTCCACGAGCATTTGCAAATACTCGCGTACGGTTGGAATTTCGAGCCCCTTCATTTTGTCCTTCATCAATTTCGTCGCGAACGCGGTCATGCCGGGCAATACGCCAAAAATTTGTGGGATGCCGAGATTGCCGAGGGGCGGAGCACTCACCGCCCCACCCATCATGCTCATTTTCATCGCGGTATTCGCGACGGGCGCGAGTTCGAGGTGGTCAACGCGCTCTTTGTTAATGATATCGAGACCCCAGAACGTGAAAAAAATTGTCACATCAATTCCGTTGCCGAGCGCCGCCCAGCCCATCACGAGCGCGGGATACGCCATGTCGAGCGTGCCTTTGCTGCAAATAAACGCGACCTGGCGCGTGGGCGCGTCTTGGGTTTCATGCGGCGCAACCACGTATTGTGGGGCAGTAGCAGTTGTAGTAACCATTTGAGTTTCCTTTTTAAATTTCAATCCAAAACTTTTTTTGCTGCGGCGCAACAAAAAATTTTTGGATTGATTCTCAAACACACCCTTCCGGTTTTCCGAGTCCCGAAATTTTCGCGACTTTTTTCGCGGGTCCTTTCGGGAATAGCGCGAACATGTCTTTGGTCGAAACACCCGCTTGCGTGGTGATGCGCCGCAGTGTTGGGGCTTTGCCGCTTGCCACTCCGTCCTGGCGGCAAAAGTCAATCACCTTCCAATGCGCCAGCGTCAAATCCGCGATGCCTTCTTCGTGCGCAATTTCGACGGCAATCTCTTTGCTCCATTCGTTCGGATTCGTCATGAACCCTTCATCGTTCACATTCACTTGATGTCCTGCAATTTCACGCGTAGCCATTTTTGATTCCTCCATAGTTGTTGGTCGTTTGTCCTTCGGCGTTCGTCATGCTTTCGCTTGCGCGCCGACGACACTCAAGACGCGCATCGTCAGGGCGAGGCCGCGTCGCACGTTCGGGTCGCGCATTTGTTTCAACAGTCCGAGCATTGAAGTGTCAACCGGCTGCTCGACTTGTTTTTCCGCAATCAGCAAGGTGTTTTGAACAAAGTGCATGATTTCGGGCTGCGTCATGTCTTTGACGACGTTCAAAATCAAAACAATGTTGTCGCCCAATTTTTTTACATCGTCGGCGGTGAACGAGGTAACGATGTTGTCCGCGATTTGCATTCCGCCTTGCGCAAAGGTGAAATATCCTTTGTGTTCGAGCATTTGCAAAACATCTACGGCTTTGCCGAACGCCTGGCTACTCAACGGCATCATCGTGTCCGCGAGTTCGGAAATACTTGCCATCTGGTCCAGCATCCGTTCGAGCAGCACCGTGTTTTGCAGCAAGCGTTTGAACAGACGCATCAAATCGTCGAGGTCAACGTACTCTTGCACCTCTGCCAATTGTTCCGTCGCGAGACGAAATGCGTCTTGCGCGACGGGTCCAATATCGTGAAACAATTCCGCGCGGTCTTGGCGCGCGCGTTCGGCGCGTTCCGCCTGCGCGGTCAGATATTCCACATGCCGCGTCAGCGCATCCATTTTTTCATTCAATTCCGCGAGGGATGGTTCGCCTTTCCCATTTCCCCGTGTTTCCAATTGAGTGGGTAGTGTTGCTATCATTCTCGTTTCTCACTTCTCGTTGTTCGTTGTTCGTTGTTCGTTATTCGTCATTGTGCATTGTGCATTCGTCGTCCGTCCCGCGTCATCTGTCAATTCCGCCATTTTCCCGCCATGCTCATCCGCGCGGGCAGCGGCAGCTCTTGCCCTTTGAGCAAGAGATTCCAATACATCCAACGGAACATCATCTTGCCCCAGTGATTCGCTTCGGACTCTTGCAGCAAGCTAAAAGGTCCGATACCGGGCAGCGGATACATGCCGGGCAGAGGTTGCGTGTCGTAATTGAAATCAATCAAGAGACCTTTGCCGAACCCCGACTCGATGAAACAATTCGCGTGTCCGTCGAATGTCGGCAGCAGTTCGAGTCCGTCCACGTACCGCATAAAGTTTTCGGCAAAACATTCCACCGCGAAATGCGCGACGGAACCCGCTTTGGATGTCGGCAGCGCTGCCGCGTCGCCGAGCGCAAACACGTTCGGATATTTCGGCGAGACGAACGTGTGCTTGTCCACCGCGACGTAATTTAATTCGTCGCCCATGCCGGAACGCGCAATCACATCATCGCCCATGTTGAGGGGAACGCTCACGAGCAAGTCGTAATCCAATTCGCTTTCGTCGAACGCGACAATTTTTTTCGCGTCGGGGTCAACATGCTCAATCATAAACTCGGGAACAACCTTGACGCCTTTGCGTTCCAAAATATCGCCGAGATGTTTTGACGCAATCGGTTTGGTGAACGCGCCCGGCAATGGCGTTGCATAAATCAATTCCACGCGGTCACGAATGCCTTGCTCGTTAAAAAACCAGTCCGCGAGCATGATAAATTCCAACGGCGCGACGGGACACTTGATGGGATTTTCGACGACGTTCAGCACGAGGCGTCCGCCGCGCCAGGTGCGTAAATGTTTTGCCAATGCGAGCGCGCCTTCGATGGTGTAAAAATCAAAAATCGTTTTCCCCCATTCGTGTTCGCGCAAGCCCGGCGTTTGTTCGGGACGCGTACGCGTGCCCGTCGCAATCACCAAAAAATCGTAATAGAGCACGCGCCCCTCTTTGACCAATTTCACGCGATTGAGGTCGGGTTCAACCCCTTCAATGGGCGACGTGATAAATTCGACGCCGGGGGGAATGAACTCGCGTTTCGGTTTCACGACATCGTTCTTGCCGTACATGCCGAACGGGATAAACAAAAAGCCCGGTTGGTAATAGTGCGTTTCGTGTTGGTCAACGATGGTGATTTGCCATTCGCCTTGTTCGAGCAGATGCGCGAGACGATTTGCCACCATCGTGCCGGCTGTCCCTGCGCCGAGAATCAATAATTTTTTCATTTTCACTCTTTTGTCATTTCGAACGCAGTGAGAAATCTCACTTTTGCCATTACAGATTTCTCGCTCCGCTCGAAATGGCATTTGGAATTATTCGCCCAATACTTGGGCGAGTTTCGCATCGTACGTCAGATTTTCATTCAACACCTGACGCAAGATGTCGAGCGCGTTTAGAACTTTGTCATTCGTCAACGAGTAATACACATTCATGCCATCCCGCCGCGCGTTCACGAGGCGACGCTCGCGTAAAATTTTTAGATGACGTGAAACGGTTGCTTGCGGCAGTTCGAGCGTCTCGGCAAGTTGATTCACCGTTGTCGTCCCGTCGCGCAGTGCGTACAACATCGCGATTCGTTTTGAATCGGCGAGTGCGTCGCAGATGTTGGCGTGCAGCACATCAATTTCTTGTAAGAGTTGTACGTTCATCGCCTGCTCCTAACGTTATGCGTATCTCTGCATATCGTCATGTTCATATCTATTGATATGCGCTTAAGGTTACGATTTGGTCAAAATTCAATTGCATTTTCGTACCATTTCGCTCATCAGATGCGAAAATTTTTCTATCAGACTTGGACATGAATTTGACCGAAATGAAACGGAACCGCGCTATTGTTAGAATTGAGGAAGCAACAAACCTCTTCTTGGTTCGTCGCACAAGCCCATGGACAGAATGAACGCTCCTTTAATTGAGGAGTGCAACCTGCGGCGTGCAGGCGTTCGTCACTTGTGAACGTGATTCACGAAATTGTCCGCCGGGCTTGGGCAAAAACACCTTCAAACTCGATTGCCCATGTGGGAGGCAGAGGGTTTGAGGGTGTTTTGTTATGCCGCCGACACAGTTCGATAAAAAATCGTCGCGGCACATAAAAAAAGAGAGGGGCAATCCTTTGCCCCTCTCTTTTTTTTCTTTTCCAAAGCGCCCTAGGCAGGCATCGGCGCGGGATTCGACAGCGCAAGCGGCTGCGCCCTACCCTGGTCGTACCACACGTACCACAGCGCGCCGAGTCCGAGCAGTATCGTCACAATCGTTACGACGAAACCCAAGAACGGAATCGCCGCGACGATTTCAAACAACACCAAACCGAGCAAAAACGCGAGGAACGCATTCTCGGCGTACTGCTGCGCGAATCGTCCGAGGATCAGTTTGCCGATGAGAAGCGCCACGACGACTTTGGTGCCCCAGACGACGATGGCAGTAAAGACGCCGCCAAAGAATGCCGCACCCGCCGCGCCAACGCCGAACGTTGCCAACGACAATCCGCCGAGCGTTGTCACGCCAAACAAAATCCCAATCAACACAATTGCCACAAACAACACGAGCGCGACAACATAGCCCGCAATCAGTACGAGCAAACCCCAACCCGCTGAAGCGAGCGGTTTACTCTGCGCGTGCGAAACGGCGGACAACATCCACGGGCGAATGAGCCACAACGCCAGCAGTCCAATAATCAAAACGGTGATGAAATCGCGCACGCGATTAAACAACCATTCGTTCATGAAATTTACCGGCTGGGGTTGGTCAACGCCTTCGCCGGGCTTCTGATATTGATAGACTACGCCGTTCGCCGGTGTCGCCAAAATTTCGTTCGCCTGGTCAACGGGGCTGAAATAGGTCAACGAACCGCTGATTTTTGCATTGCGCGCAACCCGCAGCCCTGACGCAATCGCCGGAGAGATGTCGGGTCCGTAGAATGCTCCGCTGCTCGTTTGATTCGGTTCGGCGACGTGTGCGGAAACATTGCGTCCGATTTCGCCATTCAGTTCGAGCGCTTCCCCCGCAAAGTTCACATCGCGTCCGAGTTTGCCGCCGAGAATCGCTTGCGCACCGCCAAACCACAAATCGCGCGCAATCGTACTGCCCGGCGCGGCTTGGAGACTGTAACCGCCGAACATCACGTTACGCTCAATCCGCGCCGTCGGCGCAAGGTTCAATGCCGCGCTTCCTGCATAGACGGTGCCTTTAATCTGACCGCCCACGTTGACGGTTTGCGCGCCCAGCAGCGCACTGCCATTCACCGTCCCATTCACCGTGACGCTATTGCCAAACGCAATCAAGTCGCCATTCACGGTGCCATTCACGACAATGGTGGTGGCGAACAAAAGCAGGTCGTCGTCAATCACTTCGCCCTGCGCGATAGTGACGGTCTCGCCGCTGCGAATATCACTCGCAAACGCGGGCGCGGCAGTGCCGAGCAGCAGCAGCGCCAGCAGCGCGACGACGAGAATCACCTGCCAAATTTGAAAATTACGATACTTGAACATAGGGACTCCTTTGTGGGTGTACGACGGCGCGATTCATTTTGCGAATCGGCTGCCAGCATCATCTACGTCACTCGCACAAATTCGTGTACACGTTTTGAGAAAAATACGTCACATCGCTCGAGTACTCTCGAGAAAAATCCCTTGCTCCTTTTCAATAGGTTCGCCAACAGCCAGAAACAAACCCGTTTTCTTCGCTTCGCTTGGAGAAAACGGGTTTGTTTCTGTCGCGTTTTTGATTTTGGCGAAAGTATTGCCTTCAAATTCCGCGCCGCCTTCCAACACGCCAAGAATCACCACATTCGCAATTTGCGGCGCGCCCAATTTGTCGGCGATGGCTTGGGCGCGAATCGCGATTTCGTAAATGCGTCACCACATCCGTCAACATGTGAGGACGTTGATACACACGGTCCATCGAATCCGTCAGCATAGGCAACCTCACAACTACGCGGCGAACAATGCTTCTTCTTTGCTCAACGCGGGCAAACACTTTGTAATTTGAGCGAGAATTTCATCGGGCATCGGCACGAGTCCGCCCATCTTGCCCAAGAATCGCTTCCAATTCTTCGGGTTTCAAAAACAGCAAAGTACTGACGCGGCGTTTGCATAGAGTCCTGTGATGAGGTTGTGCGATTCGCTGTCAATCTCGGCGGTTTGGGGGTGAGCGGCGACTGTACGGCTCTGACGATGCTCGGCGCGAGCGCGCCAAACGGTGATTGCCGCGTCGGGGCAAATCACCGCGCACAACAGACAACCGGTACAGTCGCCGCGAGGGTCAACGAGAAGCGCGGGACGATAACCGCGCGGCGTGAATGTGTCCGCCATCCCAATTAAATGTCATGGACATACAAAGGCGCATAATTCGCAACCTTTGCAGCGGTCCTCGTCAATAAAAATAGCGCCGCGCATCTCTTTTGCTCCTTTGCAAATGAAAATCACCTCAATCGTAACGCGCGAACATTTCTTTCGCGTTTCAATCCGGTCAAAAAAAGGTACGCCGTCGTGCTCCTTATCTAAAAAAACGATGGTCTGCGTGAAACGCTTGCCCTTGCGCTGTCAACAGCGGCGCGTCTGCTCCCGACGCAGCAGGCGTTACCCAAACAGACAACGCCTCACTCGACTTCGATGCCCGTCATTTTGAATTCCGCGCGTCCCTGCATCACAACGCCCGCACTGCCGCACCGCGAGCAGAGCCGTCCCAACTCGGCAAGGGTGAAGGTGGTCTGACAATCCAAGCACTGCGCGGAAACGGACACACGCGCAATGTCAAACACCGCGCTCTCGGCAAGCGTCCCGCGCGCCAAGGTTTCCAGATACATTTGCAAAGAATCCTCGCTCTCGTCCGCCAACGCGCTCATTTCAATGTGCACGCGCGTGATGCGTTCGGCTTTTTCCGCGCGCGCACATTCGAGGGCGGTGGAAACGATTTCTTGGGCGATACCGTATTCGTGCATGAGTGTATTGTAAAAAGAGGAACGAATTTCATTCGTCCGTGAGGACCGAATCACGTTCGTCACGACGCGCACACAATTTGGCGATTTCCGCCAACGCGCGCGGTATGTCGCGCGCCATTTCGTTTGAAACCCTTTCGCCAAAACCCAAAGCGCGCGCACACAGCGAAATCAAAAACGCGTCGCGCGGCATTGCCCCGTACCACACGCGCGCATTGTCCAGCAGTACGGCAGGCGTGACATGATGCGAACACGTGGGCGCGGCCGGGTCCGCCGCAAAAATTTTTTCGACTGCTACCCCCGCGCGTGCGGCATCGGCAACCGCATCCACAAAAATTGCGCGCTGCGCGCGACTCAACGGTTCCGCCAATTCGGGCGTGAGTTGATGACACGCGACGATTTCGATTTCCGCGTCCGCGTTCGTCTCGAGCAACGCGCGCGCAATCTGCCAGCCCGCGCCGTCATCGCCCCGCAGAGAATTGCCATACCCAATGATTAACACACGCGGCATTTTAATTCCGCACGACGCGGTCCACGACTTGGCCATCGGCGCGCACAAGTCGAATATCGAGCGGCATTTGTCCCATCGCGTGTGTGGAACAACTCAGGCACGGGTCAAACGTGCGAATCACCGCTTCGACGCGATTTAACGCGCCTTCCTGAATTTTTTCGCCGCGCACATATTTCCGCGCCACCTGCAGTACGCCGCGATTCATCGCCAAATTATTTTGCCCCGTCGCAATAATCAAATTCACCCATCTCATCAAGCCGTGTTCGTCAATCTTGTAATGGTGAAACAATGTGCCGCGCGGCGCTTCGGCGCAGCCAATTCCTTCGAACTGATTGGGTTCGGCATGGGCGCGCACCTGCTTGTCCAAAATGTTCGGTTCGGTCAACAATTGTTCTATGCGTTCGACGGCATAGAGCATTTCAATCAAACGCGCATAGTGATAATAAAACGAGCCGAGAATCGCGCCGCGCTGCATTTCACGAAATTCGACCCATTCTCCGTTTGCGCGTTCCGTACGGAAACCATCCATCACGTTCAAGCGCGCGAGGGGTCCCACACGATACATGCCGTCGGGATAGCCATACGGTTTGTAATACGCCGATTTCAAATAGCTGTCCGCTTCCACCGCTTCGCCGATAAAACTTGCATAGTCGGACGGCGCGAGTTGGTCCGCCACAATTTTGCCCGCGTGGTCCACAATTCGCAGTTTGCCGCTGTACGAGGCAAACAGACCCTGCTCATTGACCATGCCCATAAAGAGCGAAGCAAAATTGGCGAACGAACTGATTTCTTGGCGAAAGTTCTCCATCACCGGTTTGAACCATTGCAGTGTTTGTTCCGCGAGCGTGAGCGCGCCGGGAATCGCCGCAAGAATTTCATCGCGTTTTTGCGGGGCGAGCGGTTCCGTGACCCCGCCCGGCACAATCCATCCCGGATGAATCCGTTTGCCGCCAAGCAATGCAATAATCTGCTGTCCAAATTGGCGCAGTCGAATTCCGTTGCGCGCCAATTCGGGATGCGCCTCCAAAACGCCGATGAGGTTGCGCTGCGCGGGGTCTGCATCCATGCCCAACAACACATCGGGCGACGAAAGATAAAAAAAGGAAAGCGCGTGCGACTGCAAAATTTGCGCGAGATTCATCACCCGTCTCAGGTTCGCCGCCGTTTCGGGAATGCGCACCGCCATCAACGCATCGCACGCACTCGCCGACGCCAGCAAATGACTGACGGGACAAATACCGCAAATGCGCGCCATCAACGACGGCATCTCGTGAAAGGGACGCCCTTCAACCAATTTTTCAAACCCGCGCACTTGGGTCACATGAAAATGCGCGTCCTGCACCTCGCCGCGCTCGTCGAGTTCAATCGTAATCTTGGCGTGGCCCTCAATCCGCGTTACCGGGTCAATCAAAATTGTTTTCGACATTTCCAACTCCGCGTGCAGTATTCCGTCATTCGTGGTCGGGAATCAGAATTCAGTTTGATGTTCGCCGATTCACAGCTGACGTACCGACGAACCGACCTATTTCCCAAACCGCGTCCGCCCCGTCAAATCCGGCATCCGTCCGTGCAGCAACTCACTCACCACATAAAAAATCGTCTCCGCCGACGGCGGGCAGCCCGGCACAAACACATCCACCTTGACCACTTGATGCACGGGCAGCACGCGTTCCAATAACGGCGGCACGACGCGTTTGGGCACCTGCGGATACAACGTAACATTTTCGATGTACGCGCGTTGCAAAATCGCGGGCGTGCCGAACAGATTTCGCAGCGCAGGAATGTTGCCTGTCACCGCGCAATCGCCGAACGAGACGAGATATTTTGTATGCGCGCGAATGTGTTGAATTTTTTCCAAATCTTCCGCGCTGCTCACCGCGCCCTCGACGAGCGTAATGTCAACATGTCCGGGAAAAATTTTATTGTCCACCAACGGGCTGTACACGAGGTCGGCGCGCATCGCAAGGTCTATCAATTGCTCATCCATATCCAAAAACGACATGTGACAGCCCGAACAGCCGTCGAGCCAAACGGTGGCGAGTTTGGGTTTTGGTTGAAGGTCGTTCACTTCAGCTCCTCGCGCATCGTCCGCAGGTACGGCAAAAAACCAATCTGCTTTGCCATTTCGCCCACCGCTTTGCCTTTGCGAAACAACGCGCCGGTTGGACACACATTCACACATTTGCCGCAGCTCGTACACGTTTCCGATTCGCCCCACGCCTGGTTGAAATCGGTAAAGGCGCGGCTCTCGATGCCGTGACCGCGAATGTCCCACGTATGCGCGCCTTCGATTTCCGCACACACACGCACACAGCGCGTACACAAAATACAGCGATTGTGGTCCAGACCAAACCATTCGTGCGACGCATCCACCGGCACATTGGGATACAGGTACGAAAAATGTACATGGTCCATGCCCAGCGTCGTCGCCAACGTTTGCAACTCGCAGTTGCCGTTCACCACACAGACGGAACAGATATGATTGCGTTCGGAAAAAAACAGTTCCAAAATTTGCCGCCGATAGCGCTGCAGGCGTTCCGATTGCGTCACCACTTCCATGCCCTCACGCACCCGCGTCACGCACGCGGGCTGCAATTTATTTGAACCTTTGATTTCGACGAGACACAAACGACACGCGCCGACCTCGGACAAACCTTCAAGATGGCACAAGGTTGGAATCGCAATCCCGTTTTCACGCGCCACGTCGAGAATCGTTTGGTCGGCGTGCGCGCCCATTTCGCGCTCGTCAATTTTTAGCGTCGTGACTTGAGCTTGCGGATTCATGCCGTCTCCTTGAAGGTTTCCATTTGACACACCCCCGCCGGACACGTATGCGCGTGAATGTGCGCGAGATATTCGTCGCGGAAATAGCGCAGCGTACTGTTGACCGGATTCGGCGCGGACTGTCCCAGTCCGCACAAGCTGGTGTGCCGCACCAAGTCGCACAATTCTTCGAGCATTACCAAATCGTCCATCGTCGCGCGCCCTTGCGTAATTTTCGTGAGCAGGTTGTACATGTGCACCGTGCCCACGCGACAAGGCACACATTTGCCGCACGATTCCGTCATGCAAAATTCCATAAAATATCGCGCCACGTCCACCATGCACGACGTTTCGTCCATCACAATCATCCCGCCCGAACCCATTATCGAGCCGAGTTGTCCGAGCGTTTCATAGTCCACCGGACTGTCCAAGTGTTGCGCGGGAATGCAGCCGCCCGATGGACCGCCCGTTTGCACGGCTTTGAATTTTTTTCCGTTTGGAATCCCGCCGCCGATTTCAAAAATAATTTCGCGCAGCGCAATGCCCATCGGCACTTCGACGAGACCCGTATTTTGAATTGCGCCCGCGAGCGCAAACACCTTGGTGCCTTTGCTTTTTTCCGTGCCGATGTTGGCGAACCAGGCACTCCCGTTGCGAAGGATGGCGGGAACACTCGCGTACGTTTCGACATTGTTGATGAGCGTCGGCTTGCCCCACAAACCGTACTCGGCAGGATATGGCGGACGCAAACGCGGCAAACCGCGCCCGCCTTCAATCGAAGCAATCAAGGCAGTCTCTTCGCCGCACACGAATGCACCCGCGCCAATGCGTAATTCGACACGAAAACTGAACGGGCTGGAAAAAATGTTGTTGCCGAGCACGCCCGTGCGTTCCGCTTGCCGAATCGCGGTTTTCAAACGTTTGATCGCGAGCGGATACTCTGCGCGCACGTAAATGTATCCTTGGTCAGCGCCCACTGCGTATGCGGCAATCGCCATCCCTTCCAAAATGCGATGCGGGTCGCTTTCCAACATACTGCGGTCCATGAACGCGCCCGGGTCGCCTTCGTCCGCGTTGCAGATGACATATTTTTGCAAACGTTCTCTTGTTTGGTCGCCCTGCGCTTTGACGACGGTGCTCCATTTCAAACCGGTGGGATAGCCCGCGCCGCCGCGCCCGCGCAACCCACTGCGCGTAATTTCTTCCACCACTTGTGCGGGCGTCCTTTCGTTCAACACCTCTGCCAGCGCCGCGTACCCGCCGCGCGCAATGTATTCCTCGATGCGTTCGGGGTCAATGCGTCCCGAATTTTCAAGCGCGATTTTTGTTTGCCGCGTGAAAAATGGAATTTCCGCCGAACTGACCAGCCGTTCCACCGGCGGCGCGTCGAGCGCCTCAACGAGCGCGGGCGCGTCAGCGGGGGTTACATGTTCATAAAAAATTCCCTGCGGTTCGACGGCAATCAGCGGACCTGCTTTGCACAAACCCAGACAGCCCACCCCTTTGACCTGACACTCGCGTTCCAAACCGCGTTCGCGCACCAGCGTTTGCAGTGCGGTCAGCACCGCATCCGCTTGCGACGACAGGCAACCTGCCGCGACACACACGTTTACATGATGTTTGACCTGATACGCCGCTTGTTCCTGTTTGGCCGCCAGAGCTTGCAATTCTTCGCGTGTCATGGTTTTTTTTCATCCGAACGTGACAGGTTTGACAATGTCAACCTCGCGAAAACCTGTCACGTCTTGAATGCGTTCCAGCATGGCGGCAGGTTCCACTTTGCCCGCCACCTGTCCGTCAAAAACCACTGCGGGCGCCAGACCGCACGAGCCAAGACAGCGCGCCGTGAGAATGGAAATTTCGCCGTCCGCCGTGGTCTCGCCTTGCTTGATGCCCAGATTTTTTTCGAGCGCTTGCAGCAGCGCGGGCGCGCCTTTGATGTAACACGCGGTGCCGGTACAAACGACGCACGTATGTTTGCCCGGCGGTTTCAGCGTGAAAAAATGATAGAACGTGGCGACGCCGTACACTTTGCTCGGCGGCACATGCAGCGATGCCGAAACAAACCGCAGCGCGGTTTCATCCAAAAAGCCGAATGCTTCTTGCGCGCTGTGCAGTGCTTCAATCAGCGAGCTCGGCACATAGCCGTGCCGCCGCATTGTGGCATCAACGATTTTCCAACGCTTGTCGTCGGAGGGGAGGGCAATTTTGGTGGACTGGAACATTGGATTGCTCTTGCAAAACGCGCCCAAAGCGCGATGCGACATCCTTTTTCAATACACAAATTCGCGAATGTCGTACCACGAGACGCGCGGGGTGTGCGCGCGGTCACGAAATTGGAACGCATCGCGCAAGACGCGCATTTGTTTTTCAATTTCACTGCCGTTCATCGGCGGAATGCCCGCTTCCGCCGCGTGTTGTGAATATGTTGAATTTGGGAAATCGGTGAGTTCGGACAAATAAATCAAATCGTGTTCGTCGAGCGGCAGCGCGTGTATCAAATCTGTGGTGTGTTGAATGTGCGCGTGTTCAAATTTTGTGCCGCCTGCGCCGACGAGAACGATGATGCCCACGGCGACGCCGCCTTCCTTACATTCATTCACCAAACGCGCGACGTCATTCGGCGTATTGGGCTTGCCGAGAAATGTCAAGAGTTCGGCGTCGCCCGTTTCAAGCCCAACGTACACGCGCCGCAGTCCGCGTTCCGCGAGCGCGGCAAAATCGCGCGCGCGTTTTTGTTTCGACGAGAACGCGTCAATAAAGGAATAGATGCCGTCGAAATGAAGCGGATGCGCGTTGCGCCACGCCCGGCGCGCGTCGCGCGCCAAACCGCGCGGCACAATGTCGAATTCCTGATTAACGATGTCGAAACGCGGGAGCAGCATTTTTTGGTGAATCACCAACGCGTTTGCGTCGCCGAGAAAAATGGCACGCCGCAAACGCAGTCCTTCGCCGATGAACGCGCGCACGCGGCGAATGTGTTCGTGAAACACTTCGGGCGGCTTGATGTGAAAACGACGGTCACGGTAAAAACCACAGAACGTACATGCGTTAAAGGCGCAGCCCTCGGTCATTTGCAAATAGAGCGCGAGATATTGGTCGGGCGGAAGAATCGTGACGGGATGATAAATGTGTTCATAGAGTTCGCGTTCCCGTTCGAGCGAGGTGT
Organism: uncultured Chloroflexota bacterium; assembly: GCA_937870825.1. Taxonomy (GTDB): domain Bacteria; phylum Chloroflexota; class Anaerolineae; order UBA4142; family SHND01; genus SHND01. The sequence goes on from CALMZO010000163.1 coordinate 23,641, forward strand.
AGCAATATCGGTTGATGTGCGCGAGCGCGCTTTGGGCGGCGTCGTACGCTTTGTTTTGCGCGGCAGGTTCGAGGCGGCGCAGTTCGCTCGTAATCGCGTGCGCGAAATCGTACGCGTCCACTTCGAGCGCGCGCACTTGTGCCGCCGTCAACGTACGGCGCAAACGTCCCGACAACCCCGGGCGCGCGCCGCTGGCTTTTTCTAAAATTTGGTTCGCAAAACTGCGGCGGTAATTTTTGCCGTCGCGGAATGCGCCAACCAGGCGCCCGCTGTAATCGAACGTGTACGAGAGCGCGTTGTCTCGCATGATGACGGTGGACTCGGCGCGCGCGTTCAGCGTAATGTGATTGCCTTGAGTGGTTTGAAATTGCAAGACGGACATTTGTTTTACCACCACGATTGTGCGCGCGCGTAACATTCCAAATCGTCGCGGAATTTGGGATGCGCGATGTCAATGAGCGCGCGGGCGCGTTCCGAAAGACTCTTGCCGCGCAGCGAGGCGATGCCGTATTCGGTGACGACGTATTGCACATCGCCGCGCGACGTGACGACGCCCGCGCCCGCTTTCAGTTGCGCCACGATGCGCGATTGTTTTTCGCCTTTTGCCGTCGAAGGCAGCGCGATGATGGCTTTGCCGCCGGGCGAACGCGCCGCGCCGCGCACGAAATCCACCTGTCCGCCGATGCCGCTGTACGGACGCGTGCCAATCGAGTCCGCGCACACTTGCCCGGTCAAGTCCACTTCGAGCGCGGAATTGATGGCGGTCATGCGATAATTTTTGGCGATGTTGAACGGGTCATTCACGTAATCGCTCGGATGCAATTCCACCATCGCGTTGTCATGCACAAATTTGTACAGCCGCGCGGAACCGAATAAAAAGCCCGAAACAATTTTGCCCGGATGAAATGTTTTGCGGTCATTCGTAATCACGCCGCGTTCAATCAAATCAATCACGCCGTCCGAAAACAATTCCGAATGAATGCCCAGGTCGCGTTTGTGTTCGAGATTGTGCAGCACCGCGTCGGGAATGGAACCGATGCCGAGCTGCAATGTCGCGCCGTCGGGAATCAATTCGGCGACGAGCGCGCCGATGCGATTCGAGACGCCGTTCAAATCGCCCTGCGGCGCGTTGGGCAGCGCGTAATCGGTCTCGACAATCGCGTTGAGTTTGTTGAGGTGAATGAACGAATCGCCCCACACACGCGGCATTTGCGCGTTCACTTCGGCAATGACAAATTTCGCGCATTCCGCCGCGGGCTTGGTGACGCCGACTTCGACGCCGAACGAACAAAAGCCGTGTTCGTCGGGCGGCGAGACCTGAACGAGCGCGACATCGAGCGGCAGGGTCCCGTCACACAGCAGGCGCGGAATTTCGGACAAGAACACGGGAACATAATCGGCGCGTCCGCTTTGGACTGCGGCGCGCGCGTTTTCGCCGATGAACAGCGCGCGGTGATGAAAACTGCGCGCGTATTCCGGCGCGAGATACTCGCCGCCCGCAAACGTGAGAACGCTGAGAACCTCGACGTTGCGAAATTCGTTCGCGTGCGCGACGAGTTCGCGCTGCAAGACTTGCGGGACGCCCGCGCCGCCGCCGAGATAAATGCGCGAGTTGGAACAGATGACTTGAATCGCGGTTTCAGCCGACACTACTTTGGAACGATACAGCTGTAGATTGTCCATAAAGCAATTCCTCAACCTCGATATCGCGCGCGCCGGTTCCTGCCGCGTTACCGTGCGGTCATAAATTCATTCTTTCACAATCGAAAGCCGCAGCTCCATTCTCGCATTTCAAAGGGGATTTACGAGTGCAATTCATCCCGCAAAAAAAAGGACAGGCGTACCTGTCCTTTCGCGCGCGCATCGGTGAAAATGGCGCTGTCGAGCTTTGGGGAGGAATCATGCAAACTCGTTCAGAACCCACAGTCGTGGAAATGCAAGCGTTGGTGGAAAAAGCCGCGCGTTGTATCGTGTGCAACGGTACGCCGAACAATTCCGGTTCGCCGTGTTATGAATTTACGCCGGGCGGCGTCGAAGTGTGTTCGGAATTGCCTTGGTGGAACGGCGCACCCATCCTGCCCGAAACATTGCGCGCGTGGCAAGAAATCGTCGCGGCATATCAAGCTGTCCCGCATCGCGCGGACGATTGAGAATTTTTCTCTAAAAATTAAAGAGGCGCGTCGTACTGCGGCATTTTCGCAGTACGACGCGCCTTGTGTTTTGAGCGTTCGGGCGCCTTTTCACCGCGCCCCGCGCAACTCGAACAAGAGAGGGACGAGAACTCTGCTCACCCGCTCTTGTTCGAGGCGCACGGCAACTCTATCCGGTGCAGCATTCACAAGCTCTTGAATCGCGCAGAACGAAATCGTTTAGAAAGCGTCTTACAGCGCATCGGTACGCAAAACAAGTTGGGTAATGATGCATTAGAACGATTTTCACATTCATTTGTGGGTACTGGACTCGAGCATTTATGCGGTTTCTGCCAATCACCCCGCTGAAGCGCAGAATCCAAACCTTGAATCATTCAGGAATTTGCTCTAGGCGGGTCGCACCAACAACACCGGCAGATGGGAACGCTGCATAATTTCTTCTGCCACACTGCCCAGCATCACGCGCGAGATGCCGCTGCGACCGTGCGTCGTCATCGCAATCAAATCCACATCTTGTCCCGCCGCAAACTCAAGAATGACATCCGCGGTCGCGCCGCCGCTCACTTCGGCTTGCACATTGTCAGCGCCTGTGAAATACTCTGCCCGTGTTCGCTGCAGGTATCCCTCAGCGATTGTGCGCGCGTCGTATTCAGGATTCGGTTCAAGCGGCATCGACGAATTGGCAAAGACCAAATTGTGAATCGGCGTGGGAATGACGCGCAGCAAAATCACCTGCGCGCCCGTCGCTTGCGCCAACGCGTTGGCGTGCGGCAATACAGTTTCCGAAAATGTAGAGCCGTCGAGCGGAACGAGTATTTTAGAAAACATAGGGCTTGCCTCTCCATTCTCAATGTACGGGGAGCGTCGCATACGGCGCGTCATAGTCCGCGCGCCGCGCCGCGTTCACCGGTTGTGGGCGCATCACCAAAACGGGCATGCGCGCGTGGCGAACAACATCATCGGCAACGCTTCCCATGACCAGTCGCGCCAAGCCGCTGCGTCCGTGCGTGGACATCGCAATCATGTCCACACGCAATTCCTGCGCGACCTCCAAAATCGTTGTGTACACCGCGCCGCGAGATGCCAAATGCGTTTGCACTTTTAATCCCATCGCGCGGAATTCCTCACCCAAACGCGCGAGATAGTTGCGTGCGTCATCCTCTGCCTGCTCGCGCATCTTTGACCCCAATTCGGGGACTGTCATCAAATAATCATACACAGGCACATCGGGTACACGCAGCAACACAATTTCCGCGCCCGTGCTGTTGGCGAGCTCCATCACTTGCGTCAGGACTTGTTCTGCGAGTTCCGAGCCGTCGAGCGGAACGAGAATTTTGTTGTACATGGCAGTCACTCCTCTGACGCAACCAAGCAAAGCAACGCACTCTTACTATCTCGCATCCGCGCCGATAATTCATCAGGCACGCGTCATTTTTCTAAAGGGACAATCGTACCCACTTGGCTGCGGTATTCCAACGCGGGCATTTTTTCGCGCCGCAACCTCTTTCAAAGCCATGTTCGCTGTGCTACAATCCACGTCAATGATGACGTCAGCGCTGACGCCGACGCTCATTCCGCGCGCGAGTCCATGATTTTTTGTTTCGCCTCTTCTCCTCTCTCCTCCCAGCGCCACGTGGTCACGCTCCACTCTCGATGTGCCGATAGCGTGACCGCGTGGCGGCGCAGCGCGCCCGCGTCTTGAGCAAACGCGGGCGTGCCTGCGCGAAATTGTTTGGTGTCGCGAGGCAGTCACATGATTGATTTATCACCGTACCGAATTTGGTTTGTCACCGGCAGTCAACATTTGTACGGACCCGCAGCGATTGAACAAGTGCGCGCCCACACGCAACACGTGGTGGACGCGCTCGCGCGGTCCAAACACATTCCCGTTCCCATCGAATACAAAGCCGTCGCCACCACGCCCGACGAAATCTACAACGTCTGTTTGGACGCGAACAATTCCAAGAATTGTGTCGGGCTGATTTTTTGGATGCACACGTTCTCGCCCGCGAAAATGTGGGGCGCGGGACTCGCCGCGTTGAAAAAACCATTTTTGCATTTGCATACGCAGTTCCATCGCGACATCCCCTGGGCGACGATTGACATGGACTTTATGAATCTCAATCAAGCCGCGCACGGCGACCGCGAATTTGGCTACATGGTCAGCCGCATGAGATTGAATCGTCATGTCGTCGTCGGACACTGGGCATCGGCGGACGTCCAAAACGAAATCGGTGCGTGGACGCGCGTCGCGTGCGCGTGGAACGATTCGCAACAATTAAACGTCGCGCGCATCGGCGACAACATGCGCCATGTCGCGGTCACCGAAGGCGACAAAGTGCAAGCGCAAATGGTGTTTGGTTATTCCGTGAACGGGTTCGGCGTCGGCGATGTGGTGCGCGTCATTGATGCGGTGAGCGAGAGCGAGGTCAACGATGTGATACACGAGTACGAAATAAATTATCGCGTCGCGGAACCATTGCAGCGCGGCGGTGCGCAGCACGAAGCGTTACGCGACGCGGCGCGCATTCAAGTCGGGTTGCGCCGTTTTCTCGAACAGAACCGGTTCAACGCCTTCACCGATACGTTTCAAGATGTGCACGGCTTGAAACAACTGCCGGGTGTCGGGGTCCAGCGTTTGATGGAAGAGGGTTACGGGTTCGCCGCCGAAGGCGATTGGAAAACTGCCGCGCTCGTGCGCGCGCTAAAAGTGATGGGCGCGGGTCTCGACGGCGGCACGTCGTTCATGGAAGATTACACGTACCATTTGAACGAGGGCAACATGCAAGTACTCGGCGCGCACATGCTGGAAATTTGTCCCACCATCGCGGACGGCAAACCTTCGCTCGAAATTCATCCGCTCGGCATCGGCGGCAAAGCCGACCCCGTGCGTTTGGTATTCAATACGCGCAGCGGTCCCGCCCTCAACGCCTCGGTGATTGATTTGGGCAATCGCTTTCGCATGATTCTCAACACGGTGGACGTTGTTCCGCCGCAAGAACCGCTGCCGAAACTGCCCGTCGCGCGCGCCGTGTGGATTCCGCAGCCGAATTTGAAAACTGCTGCAGCCGCGTGGATTTACGCGGGCGGCGCGCACCACACGGCCTTTTCGCAATCAGTGACGCCCGGTCAGTTGCAAATGTTCGCAGACATGGCAAACGTGGAATGTGTGACGATCGATAAACACACGAACGTCAACGATTTCAAAAAAGAATTGCGCTGGAATGAAGTGGCGTGTTCCTAGTCCGACGCTGTGCGGGTTAGTGTAAAGGGACCAGTTCAGGTGAATACAATCATGACATTGGAAGATTATATATCTCGACTGAACGAAAATATCTTCTTCAAAGAGTTTTCTTTTTCAAGAAATCAATTTTCACCGGCTCAAGGAGTGGAACTTGAGTTTGCTGATCATGTGATTTGGCTAGACGATTTATTCATAACCTTTCAAATTAAAAGGCGAGAATATTCAGATGATCACACGGAAGCATCTGAGGCAAATTGGTTTGAGAAAAAAGTCTTACGGAAAGCGACTCAACAGATTCGAGATACCATCCACTTTCTAGACGCACATGACAAAATCAACATCATCAACGCTCGGGGACATTCTTTCGACGTTATTGCTGCGAAAACCAATAAGAGTTTTCACATGGTTCTATATGCTCACGATCATTGTTTACCTGAAAAATATAAGCGCAAAAAATTTCACATTAGTTCTTCAGCTGGCTTTATACATTTGATGTCAATTGAAGACTACTTGGGCATTTGCCAAACCCTCATAACGCCAGCCGAAATTGGTGATTATTTGACGTTTCGCCAAAAACTAGGGGGAAAATTTGGACAAATAAATATCTTGCCGGAGCAGGCTTTACTTGGTCAATTTCTTTATGGTGTTCTTGAAGCCGAACCAAGTATTGACTTTGCAAAGTACTTGGCTGAACTAAAGCATACGCCTGACGAATTTGACTTGTCATATATCATACGGAATTTCAAAGATCGCATACTGAATGCCAATAACTCTGTTGACTACTACAAAATACTCCGAGAATTAGCGAAACTTGGTAGAGAGGAGTTAAAAGAGGTGAAATTGCGGTTCAACCTCTCTATCCAAAATTGTCAAAGAAACGAGTATGTTAAACCTTATCGAGTAACATTTCCACGAACAGGATGCGGTTTTGTGTTTGTCCCAGTGCAGCAAGAGAGAAGGGCTTATGCGTTAAACGCCCTGCAAAATTTCACTCATGCTCATAAGTATGAGCAAAAACTAGAAAAGTGCATTGGTGTTTCCTTTGTAAATGATGGAGAGTATTACGACATCAACTACTGCTATATAGAGCAAAACTGGGTACATGACCCAGACATGGAACGGATTTTGAAGGACAATTTCCCCTTCAGACCCGTCAGACAAGAGACTATGCATCGCTATTGGTTTGCTAACGAAACAGCAGGTGAATAATTATGGCAAAACACAAATACTCTATCGGCGTTGATTTTGGCACCGAGTCAGGACGCGCAGTTCTGGTAGAGGTTGCAAATGGCAAAGAACTCGCGACGGCGATTTATCCGTACAAGAACGGCGTAATTGACAAAACATTGCCGGGGACAAAAATCCGCCTCGAACCCGATTGGGCATTGCAAGACCCGGACGATTATATTCGTACGTTCAAACACACGATTCCTGCAGTGTTGAAACAAAGCGGCGTTGACCCGAACGACGTTATCGGCATCGGCATTGATTTCACCGCGTGTACGATGCTCCCGACGCGCGCGGACGGCACGCCGTTGTGCAACCTTTCCGAATTTCGTACGAATCCGCACGCGTGGGTGAAATTGTGGAAGCATCACGCCGCACAGCCCGAAGCGGACAAAATCAACGCGACGGCGCGCGCAATGAACGCAAGTTGGTTGAATCGCTACGGCGGAAAAATTTCGAGCGAGTGGTTTTTTAGTAAGACCCTGCAAATTTTGGATCAAGCGCCCGAAATTTACAACGCGGCAGACCGTTTGCTCGAAGCATCCGATTGGGTGATTTGGCAGCTGACCGGCGTCGAAACGCGCAACTCGTGTACGGCGGGCTACAAAGCGATTTGGTCCAAGCGCGAAGGATTTCCATCGGAAAATTATTTTGGCGCGCTCGACGCGCGCTTGCAAAATGTGATTGACGAAAAAATGACGCGCGCCATTTCTTCCATCGGCGAACGCGCGGGAACGCTCACGCCGCAAGCCGCGAAATGGACGGGACTCAAACCCGGCACTGCCGTCGCCGTCGCGAACGTGGACGCGCACGTTTCCGTCCCCGCTGCAACGGTGACAGAGACGGGACGCATGGTGCTGATTATGGGCACAAGCACCTGTCACATTTTGCTCGGCGACAAAGAGCGCACGGTGGAAGGCATGTGCGGGGTGGTGGAAGACGGCGTAATTCCCGGATTGTTTGGGTACGAAGCGGGACAATCGGGCGTCGGCGATATTTTCGCGTGGTTCGTTGACAATGCCGTGCCGCCCGAATATCACACCTTCGCCAAGAAGCAGAAAAAAGATTTGCATCACGTGATGGAACAAGAAGCCGCGAAATTGAAACCGGGCGAATCGGGTTTGCTCGCGCTCGATTGGTGGAACGGCAATCGCTCAGTGTTGGTGGATGTGGATTTGACGGGCATGTTGGTCGGCGCGACGCTCGCCACACGCGCGCCGGAAATCTATCGCGCGCTGATTGAAGCCACCGCGTTCGGCACGCGCACCATCATCGAACAATTTGAAAAGAACGATGTTCCGGTGAACGAACTGGTCGCGTGCGGCGGCTTGCCCGCGAAAAATAAATTGCTGATGCAAATTTACGCGGACGTGACGGGACGCGAGTTCAAGCTCGCCGCGTCGTCGCAAACGCCCGCGCTCGGCGCGGCAATGTTCGGCGCGGTCGCGGCGGGCAAAGCGAACGGCGGTTACGACACGATTTTCGATGCCGCGCAAAACATGGCGCGGTTAAAAAAAGAAACGTACAAACCGAATCCGTTCGCGCAAAAAATTTACAATGAGCTCTACGCCGAATACGTGACGTTACACGACTATTTCGGACGCGGCGGGAATGATGTGATGAAACGGTTGAAACAAATGAGAAAACTGCACAGTCCTTGATGAACAAAGCGACTCGGATAAATTTTCATGCTCGAACCTTTACGCGAACAGCTGTATCAACTGCATCTCGAACTGCCGAAAAATAATTTGGTGATGTGGACGGGCGGCAACATTTCGGCGCGCGACCCCGAATCGGGCAACGTCGTCATCAAACCTTCGGGCGTGCGTTATGAACATCTGCGTCCTGAAGATTTTGTAATTTTGAACCTCGAAGGGTACATCCTCGAAGGGAATCTCAAACCGTCGTCAGACACCGCAAGTCATTTGTACATTTACCAAAAGCGCCCCGACGTGTTCGGCGTCGTTCACACGCACTCGCCGTACGCGACAGCGTTCGCCGCGTTGGGCAAACCGATTCCCGTGTATCTCACCGCGCACGCGGACGAATTTGGCGGACCGATTCCGTGCGGCGGCTTTGCGCTGATTGGCGGCGAAGAAATCGGACGCGTCGTGATTGACGCGATTGGTTCATCGCCTGCCGTGTTGTTGAAAAATCACGGCGTCTTTACGCTTGGCAAAAACGCGGAAGCAGCGGTGAAAGCGGCGGTGATGGTCGAAGACATCGCGCGCACCACATGGCTCGCGCTGCAAATCGGAACCCCCGAAGAAATTTCT
>CALMZO010000164.1 GCA_937870825.1 uncultured Chloroflexota bacterium
CGCGGGCATTTTTCCAAAGGAGATAGAAACCCAACGCCATGGTCAACAACCCCGAAGGAATTCCCACCCACTGCAGATATTGTGTACTGACGAGTTGTCCAATGGTCGAAACGGCGAGAATCCCAATCACTAACGCGCTGGCGGTGTGCGAAAGCGCTGTTGTTGCGCCCAACAAAACGGCATCGCGCAAACGCGCGTGTGAGCCGACAAGATATGTTCCAGTCAGAGTCTTGTTGTGTCCGGGAGTCAACGCGTGCAGCGCGCCGATGAGAAACGCTGCGCCAAGCGCAATGAAGGCGAGCAGAGGATTTGTGGCTGAGGATTGCAGAGTGCGTTGAATAAAGGTAATGCCCGCTTCGCTCAAGGGAGTGCGATTTGGCGCGGAAGGGTTCAGCGAGATTTGTCCGAAAATGAGAACATACAAAATGCCAAGCGCGACGATGCCACCGAGCGCGAGGTACATCCAACTGAATAATGAGCGTTGGGATTTTTGCATTGCGGGACGTGCTGCCTTTGTCTTTACTCCTCTTTATTTCTTACTACTAGTAAGACGGGCAGCAGCATTGCATCTAGCGAGCGGCGGGAGGTTTGGTGCGCGTAATAAAAAAAGCCGACAATACCGAGACGAGGGCAATTACACCCAGCGCAAGCGCGACAATGAGAATTGAATTGGAATTGGAGGGAGATTCATTGCTTGTTCCAACTGTCGAAGTTGTGTTGTGTGTTACGCTTAACGCCGCCTCCCGGTCATTCAGCGGGTTTGCCAACAAGTTATCAGGATATTTGCGTAACTCGTCACTGGTTTCGGTTGCGCGAACGTTTGACTGGGTAATCGTCACACCGTCAGTGGGTTTTGCGACAATCTCACGCCAGCCCAGCCGCTCGCGATAATTATCGTCCCGGTACTGAATCACAACAGGAGCGCTGTTCAAGTCAAGCGCGGTCGTGTAGCGCGCGCGGACCTGCATGATTTCCAATCCGCCTTGCCCCGGCAAAAATTCCAGCTGCGCGGAGTTTGGAACAAGCGATAACTCGGCGCGTTTACCTCCGATGGTAAGGGCGAGGTTCGAGGTTGTTTCTTTCAACAGCGCGTTGAGGTACTGCGCGCGTTCCTCCTCGGTCAAATTGCCGTCGCCGTTCACATCGAGCGTTTGCTTGGCTTGAAACGTCGGGATTTCGGCATAGTCATACACAATATAAAGTTGAATTTGTGTCGGTGCGATTTCAAGACGCGCGTAGTGGTTGATGGTGAAATTGCCGAGGGGATGGGCAGCAACGTTCGCCACGCGCGCAATTAAGAGCAGGAGCGCAGCTGCGAACGCGCCAAGCCAGACAACACGCCTTTCCCTTAAGCCGTGTAAGAGTTGATTCGATAAAAAAAAGCGCATGTCTAAATGAAAAGGAACAACGTGATTTCTTACACATTATAAGAAAAGCATGAGAGGTGTCAAAGGAGCGCAACATCCGCATTGTACATGGTACAAATCCCTCCCTATCTGAATTATCTGGGAAGCGGCGTTTTATTAGGCTCTTTAAAGATTGGGGGTGCTACGGATGCACGACAACAACGAGACCAAGTTATTGTCGCCCCAAGCCCGCGTCGCGCGCTTTGATAATCGCTTGCGCGCGGTCGGCGACTTGGAGTTTGGAAAAAATGTTCGAGATGTGATTGCGGACGGTTTTCGGGGCGAGCGCAAGTTTGTCGGCAATTTCCGCGTTGTTGTAACCTTGCGCAATGAGTTGGAGGATTTCGCGTTCGCGGTCAGTGAGTTCGGGGAAAATTTGCGGAGGTTTCGCGCCAGAGAAAAAACTCATCAAGCGTTTGGCAATTTCGGGACCGAACAATGCTTCGCCATTCGCTGCGGCGCGAATGGCGCGAATCATTTCGTCTTGGTCTGCCCCTTTCAAAATATACCCGCGCGCGCCTGCGCGCATGGCTGCAAACACCGAATCATCATCTTGGAACATCGTGACGATGATAACGCCGATGTGCGGACTCGTTTGGACAATGCGACGCGTGGCTTCAATGCCATTGACCTCTGGCATCTGAATGTCCATCAAGATTACATCGGGTTGCAGCGTTTTCGCTTCTTGAATCACTTGCTCGCCCGTCGCCGCTTCGCCTACCACTTGAAATTCGGGAATGGATTGTAAAAGCGAACGCACGCCGTCGCGGAATAGCGTGTGGTCATCGGCGATGAGAAGGCGGATAAAGTCCATTTTTGATTTTCGATTTCAGAGTTAGGATGGTGAGTGAATGTCTGGAAATCATAAATCCTAAATCAGCAATCATAAATCTCGCGCCATCGGTAGTATTGCACGTACCCGCGTTCCCCCCCCCGCCGCGTTTTCGATCACGCACGTTCCACCCAATTCCGCCGCGCGTTCGCGCATCGAAGTCAATCCTACACCCGCGTGATAGGTTTTGGGCAAGCCCGCGCCATCGTCTTGAATCTCCAATTCCAAATCGCCGTTCACGCCAACTGCCACAAAACAATGGCGCGCGTTCGCGTGACGGTGCACATTTGTAAGTGCTTCGGTGATGATTCGGTAAGTGGCAACTTCAAGCGCGGCAGTCAAAGGCGGCAAGGGTTCAGACACTTGCACGGATATTTCTAATTCGTCCGAACGCACGCGTGTTGCATATTCGCGTAACGCGCCCGCGAGTCCCAATTCATCCAATGCAGGCGGACGCAAATCGTATACCAAACGGCGAATGTCCGCGATGGCGCCTTGCGTTTGTCCTTTCAATTCTTTCAACAATTGCGCGCTTGCCTCTGCGTTGGGCGGAAGCAGATTGCGTGTGGCATCTAGTTTGAGCGTGATACTTGCAAGCGCAGGACCCAAACCATCGTGCAGATCGCGGCGAATCCGCCGCCGTTCTTCTTCGCGCGCCGTGACAAGCCGTTCGCGCGAAGTTTGTAATTCTACTGTGACGCGCGCGGCATGTGCGGCAACGGCTGCTTGTTCCGCAATTGTTTCCAACAAGTTTTGGTCGGCGCTTGCGAGTGTGTCTTCGCCATCGCGGAGCGCAACAATCAGTTCCCCAATGGTTTCGTGCTGATAGATGAGTGGGAAACGCTCGAGTAGGGCAGGACGAGACATACTCGACAAATTCCCGAAGGAGGCGGTCACACCTGCTTCATCGTTCATCTCTCTGCTCACATCCTTGAGAGCAATCGCCACGTACGGCAACTTTAAGGTCGTCGCAATCGTTTCAACAATCGTCGGCAGTACATCGTTCGACGCGAGGGTTGCTTCGAGGCGCTGTCCCAAGTGCGCGAGAACGCGGTACGGCTCATCGCGTTCGCCGTACATCAAACGATTCACAACGCGTTGGATACGTTCGCGCAATGGTTGAAACAACAACGCAATTGCGCCCGTTGCCAAAAGCGAAAAGAATAAATCCGCGCGCGTATGGTTATTTTCGGCGGTGTGAATCAGAGAACCCAAATAGCCGACGACAAAAATATAGACGCTCACCACGAAAACGGTTAGCGCGCCGTACACCAACGCGCGATTGATGAGCCGGTCAATTTCAAAGAGCCGATAACGCAAGATGGCAACCCCAAGCCCAATCGGAATGGGAAGCAACAAGAATCCTAGCTCGCGCCGATCCAAAATTGGCGCGCCCAAAATATTTTTCGGCAACATATTCAAAGTGACAATCAAGAGGAGCGACAGAACAAATCCCGATACCGCCCAACGCGCTTGCAAGCGCGCAATGGGATCGCGGCGCGCGTTGCGATAACTCAACCAAAGTGCGATGACGCATGCAACTCCATACCCCAACGCGATGCGGTCACTCACTGTGACCCAGTCTCCATGCCAAAGAATGCGATTCGGCTCGAGATAGAATGTAATCCCCAGATAAAAAAGAAAAATGGGCAAAGGCAGGAGATACAGCAAAGGAACAATCCAGCGCGCACGGATGAGCCATGGTTGAGGTTTTGGAAAAATTAAGATGAACCAGAGCAGCGTACTCCACATGCAATGATAAATCACGATAATAATACTGCGCGGAATGACATACGCCAGCCCTTCGATAAATTCTTGTATGGAAAGGGACAGCCACTGGATGACGACGAGCGTCAATAGACACGTTGTGGTCAAAAATAAAAGCTGCGCGGCGCGCTCATACGGACGCCGCGCAAACACATACGCGCCAATTCCAAACATCAGCAACGCGGGCAAGATATTGCCCCAATATTCTGCAAACCATGCGCTTACAGGAAAATCACCAAGAGTAATTGGCAATGTTATTTGCGCCTCACCACGTCGGACAACGTATTCAATGGTGCCTCCGTCTTGCCACAGAGGGCGCGCCTCACTTGCATCTCCTATGCGGTTAGCCCATTCCAGCATCGAATGTCCCGCGACGGCGACTACGATATCATTGCGGCGAAAGGGCGAATTGGTTTCATACGGTACCACGACAAGCCCATCGGGTTGATAAATCGAATTGAGGTCACCAAATTCAACGCGCACGCCGTCAGATGGTGCGTTGACGCGCTGAGCAACAAAAAGTGTCATAACGCTCAATAGCATCAACGCGATAAGGAACGTGATTCGAGGCGCAGTGCGAGAAAATCTCATCGCACGAATTATAAACCCGACTTGTATTACGCGGTGCAATCAATCGCGATCCACTTTGTCCGACCTTAATGGCGGTCATCTGGTTTTTTCAACCAAAGCGTCACCGAGCGCGGCTGGAGCGTTTCGTTCACTACATGAATCAACTCTTGGGACAAAGTTTCCAAGTCCGTCTCGTCGCGCACGGTTTCGGCGAATTTGGTCAGCACCTCTTGCGCGTCGTATTTTTTCCGATAAAAGCGTTTGTCAATTGCGCGCTGAATGCGATTTCGCAGCGGTATGAATAACGCAGCGATGACGAGGGTCGAAAGCACAGTAATGAATTCATTCCGCTGTCTTGTTACTGTCGCAAAGAGTTGCTGCAACACGATCACGCTCGCAAAATACACCATTGCCAGCAAAAGCCCCAAAATTGTGTAAGTGACCGTGCGGCGGATGATGAGGTCAATATCAAACAGATGATAGCGCAGGATCGAGATGCCGATGGAAAAAATCACGATCAGGATCGCCACAAAGAACAGCGCGCCGGTGGCATCTCCCGCCGACGGATTCGTGATAAACCCAACCACTGTGATTAGCGCAACAAAAAGCGCAGACAACGTCAAGAGGGCGAACGACCAGACTACCCATTTGATCTGCTGCCGTTCGCGGTGACTTGAATTGCGGTACCGCAGTACAAGGGAAACAAATCCGGCGAGGACGCCAAGCAAATACCAGAGTCCATTCGATCCAATCGTTGCAATAATGACAAAGGCGAAGGGGCGCAACGTTGGCATGAAAAACAGATTGGCTCTCTCTCCAAACACAATTGCAGCAATCGGGTCGCCCGGCGCGACGGTCACCAGTTCCAGCACGGTGCCAACAAATTTGATGATGGCAAACCCCCAAACCCAGGGTGCCCAACCGGGCGGGTAAATGTGCCCGCTGGGAAAACTCAGCATCAGATAGATGAGTGAAGGGAACGCCAAGCCGAACCAGTAGATAAAAAACAAAAATTTGAGGACAAATTCCATCTCGGGGGAACCGACATCGTAACTGAACTGCCAACCAAGCGCGCCGAGACCCAACAAAAGCATGAAACGCCCCACATTATTGCCAGGGACGCGCCAGATGATCAGCCCGCTCACTACCAAAAGACTCGGACAGAGTAAACCGACAGCAACTAGATGTAGCAAATAGCTGTAGGTAGAAATTGAGGTAAAGTCGTGCGCGAGATTATCGTAGATGGCAACGCCGTACAACAAAAGGGAAAATACGAAGAGCGCGCGGAAAAAATAATCGAGCGCGCTCAAACGCGCCTCTGGGGTGGGGGTCACTTGCCTATTCATTTGCGAATCACTCCAAGGTTCTCTGCGCTGGTTTGCAATTCACAGCGCCGCGCCTGCCACGGTGTTGACTCTTGACCTCGCTCGTAGCACGCGTCCCAGCCAAATCGCCCAAACCGGATACAGGATGAAACTCGACAGACTCAAAGCTGCATATCCCACGAGGAAAGAGATATTGCTTTGCAATGCTTCTGAGGATTCCACATTCGCCGCGCCAGAAATCCAAAACACAATCGCGAACAACACATACGCCGCGCCGATGAAGATGCCCAGCCACGCAAGACGCGCAGGGAGCACATTCCCGCGCGCAAAATAATTCGCAATTACGAGCCATACGCCTATTGCGCCAAATGCCAACGCGGTCTGCATGCCCGACTGCGGTTCTGTCAGCATTCGCAAAAGAATGAGAACACTAAATGCGATCAATACGCTCATGCCAACAATGCCAATGAGTGTTGCAACGCGGCTGGCATTCGCGGCGCGCTGGTGAACGCGTTGATGCAACGCAAGCGCGATTGGAATCATGAACAATGCGCTCAATGCCTGAAAGAGTCCAATGAGGTCGCCAGTGAGTGTTTGCTGACTGATATTCCCGCTTTGCATCGTTCGCGGTAGGTCGAACACGAGAAACGCGATGTATGCAGCAAATGAGAGCAGCGCCGTGATTCCACTCAAATATGCCGCCCAACCGGCGTTGCGGGTGAGTTGATTTTTCATTTCCATCTCCTTCCCGCAATTATGATGCTGGCTCGCTCGCGCCACGGGCTCGCGGCTGCTGCTTTGGAAAAAATTTACGATACGAAAGCAGTAACATCAGTACCGAGAGAATGAAAAAAATGGAACCAGAGACCAGTGGCGGTGGGATTCCGGGGCCTGTTGGTTTGTACGCGTTGAGCAAGACCAAAATGATCAATGCCAACCAAAGGGGCCAGAGCCACATGGCGTACCACGCCCAACGCTCACCGCGTCGGAATGCAGTTGCGGCAACTACCATGCTCAAAAGTCCAAGCACGAAAAGATGCGCGCCTCCCGCGCGAACAAGATAATCAATCATGGTCGCTGCGTTGGGGCTGGCGCTTTCCAATTGCGCCCATGTCATCCCAGAGATTCCTTGCAGCGTAGGACCTTCGCCGCTTTCGAACGTCGAGCCGCCTGTGAGCATGTCACCCAAGCCAAAGAGAGTGATGATGATACTCAAGCCCAAGAACACTTTCCACGCGTGCCGCTCGAAAAATGTCTCTTTCGTTTTGGTTGCCGCAGAATCTTTCATTTTTTATCCTCCTGTGACCGCATTGACATTCGCAGCTCGCACAGTCGGATGCTTTAATACGCGTCCGAGCCACAGCGCCCAAATGGGCTGCGCGATATATGCGAAAAAGAACGAGATGAAACTGACCAGCAAAAACGGATTGATCTTGGAGGGATCTGCAAGCGCACTCATATCGCTCGGTATCGGTCCGCCCAACCATGTCAACACGCTCGTCAGCGCCCACAGGGCACCAATCGCAATTCCGAACCACGCCAAGCCGCGCGCGAGTTCTCCCGCGCGCCGCGCGGCGCGGCTCACCAGAATCATCCACACACCAATCAAACCGTACGTCAGCGTGAGGGGTCCATACTGCTGCTCAAACGTGAGCACGCGCAGAATGAGAAGCAGCTGTAGCACTACAAATGCGACGAAGCCGATGAGCCCCACGCCTAATGCAATGGTCACACTCGTCGTACGCGGCACAGCGCGTTGATAAAATACATACATGAGCGGCGCAAGCGTCAAGCCCCACATCAAACCCGTAATGTCGTTGAGCGTCCCGAATGGTTCGCCCACTGCGAAAAAGATAAAGATGAGAATTACGGCGAGCGCGCCGAGAATTCCATTCGCGTACGCGAGCCGACTCGGATTGCGTATCAGTTGTGCGTTCATCTCAAATTCTCCTTTTATTTTTTCGCCACAATCGGCGTCAGCGCGTGCAGATATTCATACAACGCTTCCAATTCCACATCATCCAACAAGCCGACTTGTTTCCACGGCATCGGTGGACTGATTTGGTGTCCCGTCGAATCTACGCCGGTACGCATCGCTTGAAAGAAATCTTGCTTGCTCCAATTCGGCACAATGACCGTGAGGTTTGACGCGCCGGGTGGCGCAGGTGGTTTCGCATCGCCTGACAGCGTTGGACCATGACAACCGCGACAATCCAAAAAGCGCACAACGTATTCGCCATATTCTTTCGTCACCGCTTTCGGCGGCGCGTTGACGGGCAGCAATGGGTTGGGAACGTTGATACCCAACAAACCGACGCCTCCCAAAAACGTGAGCAATGGCGAATACGAAATCGGAGGCGTTTGTTTTTCAACCGACGGCGATTGGCGTAAATATGCGATGACGGCTTGCGCGTCCTCGTCGCTCATATAGCGCGCGGTTACGCCCGCCATGAACGACGCACGCCCGTTCGGTTCGACGCCCGTTCGCAAAATGCGATAGAGGTCGTTGTCGGAGAATGCTTTGATTTTTCCCGCGGGCGTAATATTCGGCGCGAACAAATCGCCAAGCGGCAAACCGGAATCATCGCTCAAATTATTCCCGCCCGTTAAAGGCAATTGTCCATTTTGCGAATGACACCCTGTGCACAACACCGTGGCGAGATGTTCTCCGCGCGCGATTTGTTCAGGCGTGCCCGCGATAGTCACATTCACT
>CALMZO010000165.1 GCA_937870825.1 uncultured Chloroflexota bacterium
CGCGATGTGACGAGCGTGATTGAAGGGCTGGACGTTCTCGAAAAACGGTTCCGCGAACAAATGGCAAAAGGACGCGCGGAATACTTGCCGCTTGTGAAGGGCAAGTCCGCCGACAAAGCCGCTGAAGCCGCACTGCTCGCGTTGCGCGACGAAGAAGCGCGGCACGTGTATTACCAATTCTTTCAAGAGATTGAAGATCTGTACGAAATTCTTTCGCCCGACCCGTTTCTCCGCGATTTCGTTGACGATTATCATCGCCTCGCGGATTTATACGATTTGCTGCGCGCAGCGTATGAAGGCAAAGGACCGAGCGACCGCGAACTCGCGCGCAAAACCGCGCAATTGGTGCAAGAACAAACGCGCGTCGGCGTGATTCGGGAAGCAGTCTCGGTGTACGAAATCAATCCGCAAACGCTCGAGCAAATCGCGGCGAGTCAGCAACCCGACACCATCAAAGTTTTCAACCTCATCAAATCCATCGCGCAAAAAGTTTCCGACGAGCAAACGAACGCGCCGTATCTCGTTTCCATTGGCGAACGCGCCGAAGCGATTGCGGAAGCATTCAAGCAGCGCCAAGTGGATACCGAAGAGGCGTTGAAGCAACTGCAAGGATTGGTGGAGGACATTACGCAAGCCGAACGCGAACAAGCGGAGCGTAACATCTCTGGCGTGCCGTTCGCGATTCTGTGGTTATTGAAACAAGAAGATGTTGCGTTGAACGAAGCCGAGCGCGTCGCGCGCGAAATGACGAACGTGTTGGAACAGAATCCACATTGGCTCACCAGCGAACGTGATGCGCGCGCAGTGCGAATTGCGCTGTATCGCCATTTACCTGAAACGATGAACAACAAGCCCGAAGTGGTGGAGCATATCATGTCTGTTGTCCGAAGGGAACGACGCTAACGAAGATGCAAAAGCGAACGTTGATTCAACAAGCCGCGCGGAGCAAGAAAATAAAACACGACCTCGCGCCAAGAATGGAAGAGCTCGTTCCCGCGAGCATCTTTCATTCCGAAGTACACACATGGGCAAAGCGTATCGGCGTCGCGCCCAAAGAAATTCGCTTGCGTCCAATGAAACGCAAGTGGGCGAGTTGTTCCATTCGCGGACGTTTGACGTTTGACTCTGCGCTATTGCACGAACCCGCCGCGTTTCGGCGTGAGGTGATTGTGCATGAGCTGTTACATTTGAAGGTGCCGAATCATGGAAAGGTGTTCAAGGGATTGCTGAATTCTTATTTGGCGCAAGCAGCACATTGATTCTTTTCGCACAGCACAACCTCATCGCATAACAAGCATCCCTCATCCGATTCGTAGGTTTCCGAACTGCGAAAAAGGAATTTTCCGAAAAATGGGAATGTATGATGAACTGACCTGCAAGTATCCTCTGCCGGAAGAATACGCCAACATGCAGGAGCGCGAGTTCCAAACCAAAAGTCTCGAACGACTTTTGGAACATTACACGATTACGCGTGATGGAGAATTGTGGTTCACGATGGAAGAGCGCGAGTGGGTCGAGGATTCAAATTCTGTGCTTGGAGGATATTTCAAGACGCTGCGCGAGTGGGAGGAAAGGGTCGAGGATTTTCACGGCGACCTTTACTTTTACACGTTTCGCGTACAAGACGTGCCTCAAGACCTCGTGACATTTCGCGCGCGGTTCACGCATGGCAAACTGGAAAACATCATCGTCGTTCCCGACCACGATGCGATTCCTCTGCCTCGATCCGTTCGCTAATCACCGTTTACGATTTGATTGGACAGAATCAAGAATCGTATTCCCCTTAACCGTAAAGAAGAATACGATTCGATGTAACGTTAGTTCTATGGGTCTCAAATCGGGCAGTAATTTTAAATTCCAATAATGCGGTTTCCACTTGCAAGATTAGTTCGCCCACGGTCGGTCCAGGCTTCAAACTGCTCGGAGCGTCAAGGTCGGCGGCTTTCCATCGCGCCTATCTCGGGCGAACCCAGAATCTATCACTAAAGTATAATACTTTAGCGATAGATTATTCTGTTCTTATTTCGATTTCTTATCTCCGCCATTTCCATTCTCGTTATTTTTCTTCCTCCCAAATCTCCGATACGTCAGCCCCAACGAATCCACGGGACTGAACTTGCGATGCTGCGCGAGCACGTGCTCGTCTTTGAACTGTTCGTAATGATGTGTCATCGCAGGCGTCGAGTGTCCGAGAAACATTTGCAGCGATTTTGTATCGCCGCCCGCGACGAGATATTGCACGCCGCACGTGTGAAGCAACAGATACGCGTGCAACCGCTGCACACCGCTCGCTTTGCGGAGGCGATACATCATGTGCACAATCGCATTCACGCTGAGCGGATAACCGTCCACCGACAACAGAATGTTGTCAATGTCGGGACGTGCTGGCTCGGGACGAAACGTTTGCACATAACGCAGCAGCGCTTGCTTGGCGGTGGTGCCAATCGGAACGAAACGTTCTTTTGCGCCTTTACCAAAAACCTTGAACACGCCGCGCTCCCAATCCATGTCCGCCATTTTCATGCCGACAAGTTCACCGGCGCGAATGCCCGTGTCGAGCATCACCAAAATCATCGCCATCATGCGAGCGCCGTTGAGCGTGTTCGGATTGATGGAATCGAGAATCTGTTTGATCTCTTCGGGCGACAGCACATCAATTTTCTTTTGTGGCAACTTGGGCAGTTCGAGCCGTTCAAAAATCGGACGCTTGGTGTAACCCTCCTGATACATCCAGTTCGAAAGTGAGCGCAGGTCGCGCACGCGCGAATAAATTGTTTCGGGTGAATAATACGCGTTGTGCACCGGTTGATTGAATGGATGATTCGCGCGCATCGTCACAGGACCTTGCATGGATGCGATGAAGGCACGGGCGTGTTCAATGTCGAGGTCGCCCAACTTCATCGAGTGCTGTAGGTCTTTTTCCAAAAAACGGAGAAACAAGCCGAGGTTGCTGCGTAAGCCGCGAAGTGTTTTAGGCGAAAGCCCGCGCAGTTTCTTGCTGGTTAAATAATGCTCAACGACTTGAGCAATGGGTAATTCCATTCGTTCACGCGCTCGAATCGCGCTTGGCGAAATCCGAGTCCTCGGTTGCGGAAGGGTAGCCGCCATTCTATGCCTCCATTTCACTCTGTCTATTGTTTCGCAGCCAATAACGCGAGAGGGAAAGGAAAGTTGAAAAATTTGGGCAGTGACGAATGTAAGAAGGTCGCAAAAACGCAGGGAGTCAGCCACTGTGAGAAGGTCGTTTTCGGCTCAAACATGAGAAGGTCATGGTTTGCAAAGTTCACAAACCGCGCGATTTTCGGGTCTCAGTGGGACAAAAAACTAAAAACCGGTCTGCTCTAGACCGGTTTGTGGGGCGAACCCTCGCTGTGGGGGTTACGAAGAGCGGGAGACGGGATTCGGACCCGCGACCTTCTCCTTGGCAAGGAAACGTACTACCACTGTACTACTCCCGCATGGAGAATGTCACGTTCGCAGAATCACGAACGTCTCTCTTTGCTCTTTTCCGAAGGAAAAATCGAAGAGAGAATGTTGTCTTGAACTTGAATCGTCAGCGCAGATTGAAATGCCGACGAACGTTTGTCCTACTTGCTCATTATATCAGAATCGCTCGGTAAGTCAATGCTTTTTGCGACTTGGCGGATTTGATTGTCACCTAACCAGCGTCACTTGAGAATTTTCTCCACGATCGCGACCTTCTCTCTTGTGCAGTCTCATCGTGCCCGAGAGCGACGTGTACCGCTGGTGCAAAATTCCGACCTTCTCCCTAAACGATGACCGTCTCTCTTTGTCCGACAGACCTTTCACGGTCCGAATTTAGAAGCCCATCCAAAGCGTAACGTTTTCCACAAGAGGCGACATTCTCTCTTTCGTGTTCTCTTCAAGTTCACACTTGGGTAATAACTGTCGAAATAACGACATTCTCACTTGAGCACGACCTTCTTCCTTTCAATGACCTTCTCTCTTGAGCTACAAAACCGTGATGGAAATTATTGTATGGTGATGGCTTAATGCTATTTGCACCTCTTGGCGAATGATAAATCACACTAAAATTCTATTTTGAACTCCGCGTCCATAGGGCGATATTTGGCAGCGCGAATCAAATCGGCTTCCAATTGCTTGAGAGGAATCAGGCGTACACCAAGTTCTCGCGCAGCGTGTTTGGTCGCCTCTGTAAAATCCTCCCGTGCAAAGAGTCCATACTGCACCTCCCATCCCGCTTCGACTTGCGGCATTCGCTGACTGCGCTTGATCAGGTCGGTGAGAATATTCCGCGAGATGGTATCTGTGCCCCACTTAGCTTCCCCGATAAAGAGTTTCTTCTCATGGGAATTCGCTGCGACTACATCTAATTGTACACCCTGTCCTCGATTTTGCGACCAATAGGCGCCAATCTTCTCGGCGGTGAATCCCAAACTCTCCTGCACGCCTGGTACAAAAATCCATTCGCGGCACAGTTCCTCAAAGATATAAGTTCCAATAAAGGCGCGTAACTCAGTGTTGATGGCTTTGATCACCGGCATAAGATCATTGCGCTCAATATTGGTGCGAAAGCGCTGAATAAACCGATAGTAGAAACGCAGAAATGGATCCTTCACAAAGTAGCGGCTCTTCCGTCCCGTGGGCGAACTCAGGATGGGGTCGCGCTTTTCCACCAGGTCCAGCCCTTCCAGTCCTTTAAGATAAAAGCCCAGGCTACCTTCACTGATGCCTGCCATTTTCGCAATGTCGTTCCACACATGAAACCCATTCCCCAGCGAGGCGAGGACCGATTCATAGATGTAAGGGTCTTTTAATTGATCGTGGAGGAGCAACGCGGGGTCAGTCAGCATTAGACTGCCCGGCGCGAGTCCTGCCCGCAATCCCGCTTCGAAGGTTCCAGCCTGCACGAATACATCCAGATATGCCGGAATGCCACCACAGATCGCATAGGCTGCCACCCGTTCCGCCGCCGACCAATCCGGGAAGAGTGCTGCCAAGTGCCCAAAGTGCAAGGGACGCAGTTTGAGAATGTACGAAGCACGCCCATACAGCGGTGCACGAATCGAGAGCACATCCTGCTCAATCATGCCAATGAGGGAACCGGTCAAGAGCAGGCGGACATTCGGAATTTGGGAGAGGCGATGATCCCATTCGATTTGAATGGCACTCACGATGGAGGAATGGCTGGCGACTAGATGTGTGAACTCATCAATGATGAGAACGACGGGCACCTCCGAGTTCTCAGCGATTTCTGCATAATAGGTGAATGCCGCAGTCCAATCGCGAAAGGTAAACTCCTCGCCCAATGCCGCTCCGAATTTGGGATCAAAGCGCGCTAAAGATTGGGAAAACTCCCGGAGCAAATACGCCGAACCCTCGGTGGTGGCGGTCCAAAACAGTACGCGCGGTTTCCTCCCTTCCCTCAGCCACTGCGAAAGAAGGCTAGTCTTGCCGATGCGGCGGCGACCGTACAACACCAGAAATCCGGCTTGTTTTCGGTCATAAAACTGCTCAAGAGTCTGAAGTTCGGGTTCTCGTCCGACAAAGCGCATACCGCCCCCCAAAACAACTTAGTCTGCACTATGATAGTCCAGACTAAGTTGTTTGGCAAATTTTGTATCGCTATTGGATTGAACTCTTAGTCCTAAGTGGACTTACCAAAACTTCATCCGTATTACTTGCGATGGTGATCGGCAAGGAAGCCAGCACAGCGATAATCGTGATGCAGCCCGCCGAGGGCTCGGTAACTAATGATCTTTCCCGCGTGCTTTTCTTTTCCCTCTGACTGAATCTCTTCTGGAATTGTATGTTCACTCCCCTGATGAGGGCGCGCTTCGTTGCGCAACCTTACATATTCCTTTATGACTCGATACAAATGACTTTCTCATATGACGAGAAGGTAATATAAACATTTCCTGCGCACCCTGCCCAAGAACCTTTCGCAAATCGCATTGGCTTCCGGGGCGCGATAAGGCATTTCAAGATCTCAATCGAACTCATTTAGGTCACCCGCATGAAGGCATCACCATATTTTCGATCCAAATCGCGAATCAAGAAGCGAGGTGCCTGTCCGAACGCTGTCGCCTCGCGCAGTTGCTGCGCTAGCCAATCATCGCTCGGATGGCGTGTGACGCTGAAATGGACCACACGGCGCGAGGCGAGCTCAACGACGAAACGAGTTCAGATCTGGAATGAGAGGGCTCTTGGAACACACCGAACCAGACCGACGTCCATGCTGGAGACAACCCGCGGCGGAAGAGGCCTTCGGAGTGGACAACACAAGACAGGAAAAAAGATAACCCGCACGAAAGAACCAGAAACATGGCGAGCTCTCACAGTGTCCAGAATCGCATGCGAAGCAGCGCCTGGTTCCCGAAGCGGATCGCTTTTGCCAGGAATCGGGAAACGTTCTACGCGCGAGGGGAACTTGCGATTCTACTTAGAAAACAAGGGCGAATGATTCAAACCGCCAGCATAGCGCTAGAGAATGGTCAGTTGTTGGTGGAGCAAGGCATTCTCTGCGATGAACTGGGCTCGCGTCAGCGGCAGATCGTAGTCGGGGTCCGACTGTCAAATTGCAGGTGGATACGGTTTTGGCAAGGACAGGCTTCTTCAACCTGTAAGACCCAATCAAGGGAGTTGTCAGCAGACCTCCGGGCAGATGGGATCTACCGGGAGGGTTAACCGAGAGGGAAAGATGATCTCAGTTCCGGTTCTAAAGGGATTGCATCACGATTATCGCAGGGTGGCGCGACAGCTCTGAACTTCTGTAATGGAGCGCGGATGGCTTTTTCGTCCAGCACAGCGCTGAAAAGGCAATTGTCGCAGAAGGACAACGAATTGTCGAACGCATCGAAGCGATATTTGCCCAAGCGGAACAGGTGATGCAGGCGATTTTGGCCCGGGCGATTACGGGAGTTGTGACTAATTTCCTATGAGTCGTAGAACTTTCTCAAGTACTCAAATTCCGGTGAGTCTAAAGGATCCAGTTGGTTCATAGTTGCCATTCGTACGCGATCACGCGTAATTTTCAATCTCCTCAACATAGGTCCGACGAAATGTTCAATGTATTTAACTGTTGAAT
>CALMZO010000166.1 GCA_937870825.1 uncultured Chloroflexota bacterium
TTTAGCGCGCAGATTCTCGATGCGGTAAAAAAATTTTTTGCGCCGAATGCGTCCGCGCTCGTTCTCTATCGCGTCGGCGCGCCGACCGAAGGTTTCACCGGCTTGCCGCCGCGTCCTGCCGCCATCGGCGTGGATGTGCCAATGTACGAGACGGGGCAAGATGCCGAACTCGCGCATCATCCGGTTTATGAATCGCAAGAGGAAGATTCGCGCGTGAGCGCGTTGGCGGACCAACTCGAAGCGCTCGCGCAATCGCTGCGCGCCGCCGGGTATTCCGTCACTGTCGAAGCGGATTTGGGCAATGCCGCCGAAGCAATCATTGAACGCGCGCGCGCAAACGATATTGATTTGATTGCCATGACAACGCACGGGCGTTCGGGCATCAGTCGCTTGTTGTTTGGCAGCGTCGCCGAACAAATCGTGCGGCATGTGACGATTCCTGTTTTGCTGTTGCGCCCCTCCGCGTCGGCTGATGGCGAAACCAACGACGTATGAATTTTTCAAAGCACAAAAAATTTTTGAGGTAAAGTTGCAAATGAAAATTACAAACGTTTCTACGATTGTCGTGAACGCGAACATGCGGAACTGGATTTTCGTACAAGTCGAAACCGATGAACCGGGTCTGCGCGGCTGGGGCGAAGCGACGCTCGAATGGAAAACCGCAAGCGTCGTCGGCGCGGTGCAAGATGTGAGCCGTTTCATCATCGGCGAGGACCCGTTGCGAATCGAACATCTTTACCAAATGATGTACCGCCAATACTTTTGGAAAGTCGGCATCGAAGGGATGAGCGCGATGAGCGGCATCGAACACGCGCTGTGGGACATCAAAGGCAAATGGTTGAATGTTCCGGTGTACGAATTGTTGGGCGGGCGCGTGCGCGACAAGGTGCGCGTGTACAATCATCTCGGCGGCGGAAAAATGACGAGCATGTACGAAAGCGCCGAGCCGCAAGAATTTGCCGAACGCGCGCGGCTCGTCAAGGACATGGGTTACACCGCGTTGAAATTTATGGCGGTGCCGCGCACCGAACCCGTCGAAGGAACGCGTTCGGTGAAATACGCGGCGAAACTTGTCGAGACTGTTCGCGACGCGGTGGGTGACGAAATGGACTTGATGGTGGACTTGCACGCGCGTTGTTGGCCCGCGATGGCGATTCAATACTGTCACGCGCTCGAGCCATACGGACTGTTGTTTTTTGAAGAGCCGTGTCCTACCGAAGACATTGACGCGACGGTGGAAGTGACGCGCAAATCGCGCATTCCCATCGCAACCGGCGAACGCCTCGTGACGCGGTATCAATTCCGCGAAGTGTTTGAAAAACGCGCGTGCCACATCATTCAACCCGATTTGTCGCACTGCGGCGGTTTGTGGGAAGCGCGCAAAATTGCGGCGAACGCGGAAACGTACTCGATTGCCGTTGCGCCGCACAATCCGAACGGTCCGCTCGCGCTCGCCGTCGCGGTGCATTTCGCGTTGGCGACGCCGAACTGGTTGATTCAAGAAATGATTACGAACGATGTGCCGTGGCGCGATGAGGTTGTTGACGCGCCGCTGCAAGTGCGCGATGGGTATGTGTATCCGCCGAAGCGTCCGGGACTCGGCGTCGAAATCAACGAACGCGCCGCCGCCAAATATCCTTTCAAGCCCGAAGCCGAGCAGCGCTATTTTCATCCCGACGGCGCGGTGGCGGATTGGTGACACTCGGACAGCTGTCACACCACGCTTAAGTCAAATGTCCCCATTTCCGTTTGCCCTCACCAATTCGTATCCGATTTTGACCAACGCGAATTACGTTCATGCTGGAAGGATGCAGCTCACGCGGAAGGAGTTGCTCTTGATGAAAAAGTTTTCCCCGAGTAACGAGTCTATTCTGACGTCGGCGCCTGTTGAATCAGGCGGGTAGTGCGCTCGCACACGGCGAGTG
This sequence comes from uncultured Chloroflexota bacterium, assembly GCA_937870825.1. GTDB lineage: Bacteria > Chloroflexota > Anaerolineae > UBA4142 > SHND01 > SHND01. The sequence goes on from CALMZO010000166.1 coordinate 1,926, forward strand.
GCTGTATGCGCGTTTGCGCGCGGAGCCCTTGTATGGCGCGGAGGAACCGCTGCGCGTGTATTTGACTTGCTATCGTGTACTGCGCGCGGACGACGACCCGCGCGCCGCCGAAATTCTGGACGCGGGCTATGCGCTGTTGATGAAACAAGCCGCGACCATTTCCGCCGCCGAAACGCGCCGCCAGTTTTTGCAAGATATTCCATGGCACCGCGAATTGACAAGCGAGGCGTCAAAGGAACGCGCCGCTGTGAATCCAATCCCTTTTTGAAATTATGGCAAAGGACACAATCACTCCATGTCAACCCTCTTGCTCAAGCACGCGGCGGTTCTCACCTTGAACGCAGAGAATACAATTCTCGAATCTTCCTCCATTGCAATTCAAGATGAAAAAATTATTGCAATCGGCGAACCGCCGCGCGAGTTTGTCGCGGACGAAATCATTGACGCGCAACATCATGTCGCGCTGCCCGGATTTTTTAACGCGCATACGCACGCCGCAATGACGTTGCTGCGCGGTTCGGCAGAAGATTTGCCGCTTGACCGTTGGTTCAACGAAGGCATCTGGCGCACGGAATCCGCGCTGCAAGAAGAGGATGTGTACTGGGGCGTCGCGCTCGCCGCGTGCGAAATGCTCCGTTCGGGAACGGTTGCGTTCGCGGACCATTATTTTTACATGCACAATGTTGCGCGCGTCGTGCAAGAATCCGGTATGAAAGCATTGCTCGCGTGGTGTGTGTTCGGTTCCGATTTTGCAAAGGAAATGGGTCCGACAACGCTGGAACTGACGAGCGATTTTGTCGCGGAATTTCAAAACAGCGCGGGCGGGCGCATCAAAACGATGCTCGGTCCGCATTCACCGTACATCAGCACGGAACGTTCGCTGCGCGACGCCGCAAATGTTGCGCGCAAATTGAACGTCGGCTGCCACATTCACGTCAGCGAATCGCAGGCGCAAGTGGACAATTCGTACAAACAGTTTGGGAAATCACCCGTCGCGTATTTGAATGAGCTGGGAATTTTTGACAATCCTTCCATCGCCGCGCACGCGATTTATGTGAATGAGGATGATATTGAAATTTTGCGCGCGAAAAAGGTTTCCGTCGCCGCTTGTCCAAAAACGCATCTCAAGCTGGCGATGCAAACGACGCGCATTGTAGATTTATTGAACGCAGGTGTGCATGTCGCGCTCGGCACCGACGGCGCGGCGTCGAATAACAATTTGGATATGTTGGAAGTGATGCGTCTTGCCGCACTGTTGCAGAAACACGATTCGGGTGACGCGACGGTACTGCCTTCGATGGAAGCATTACGACTCGCGACACAACACGGCGCGCGCGCGATGGGTTTCAACAATAGCGGCGTGCTCCAAGTCGACGCGGACGCGGATTTGATTTTGCTCGACATGGACAAGCCGCATCTTGTCCCGCGTCACAATCTCGCCGCGAACATTGTTCATTCCGCGCGCGCAAGCGACGTGAATTATGTTATTGTGAACGGCAAGGTATTGCTGCGTCAAGGCGAATTGACAACGCTGGATGAGGAAAAAATCATGCGTGAGGCGGAAGCGCGCGGCTTGAGAATGGCGCGCAGCGCGCAAGGGCAAACGCAAATGTACAAAGGATGAGGGAGAGGAGCCAGTCCTGAACGGAGTGAAGGAATGAAGGATGAAATTATCATCGCCGAAAACACGCGCGTCGAGGTCGAACTCGTCGCCAAAGACAAAACGCGCGAGAAATTGAATTTCGTTCTCGTTCCCGACGACGCGGCGGATTTTGACAAAGGGTTGCTGGGCATCGGCACGCCGCTCGCGCAAACGATTCTCGGACACACCGCGAACGAAACGCTCGCGTACAAACGCGGCGATATTGTCCAAGTGAAAATTTTGCGCGTCGAGGAAAATGATGCGCCAATCGCATCGGCGCAAGAGCGTGAAGAAACGCTGCGCCGCGCGCGCGACCAAGCCGAACTCGCGAGCATGGTGAGTTTCGCGCTCACGTTCGATTCCAAATGGGGTGACTACAACTTGGACATGTTCGATGTCACAACCGAACCTGAACAAGTTGCCGACCCCGAACAAATTGTGAAACCGTACGAAGAGAGCGAGAAAAAGGCAAAGCCATGACGCTGGAATTTGATTTGCATCTGCAAGAGCCGAAAGAGTTGTTTGTGTTCAATGCGGACACGTACGACCCGTTCGACGAATACGCGTTGGGCGAAGCGGGCTTGGACCATTTGGTTTCGCGCGTCATCGGCTTTTGGTTTCGTCCGCCCCAAGTCCGCGCGCGAATTTTTTTGCCTGCCGCAAAAATTCAACCGGATACGGAAACAAAATTGCGCCGCGCGATGCAGAGCTTTTGCGATGACTTGCTCGTGGAAAATAAACGCGAACGCGTAGAATTTGTTATCAACAACATTTTGTTTTTGGTTCTCGCGCTGATTGTCCTTGCGGGGATTGTGTGGGGACAGAGCATCCTCAACGAGACGGATTGGATTGGCGATTCCTTTTTACGCAGCACGTTCAGTTATGGACTCGACGTGTTGGCATGGGTGGCGTTGTGGACGCCCATCAGCGCGTTCTTGCTCGATTGGTTTCCGCTCTTTCGCCGCTTTCAAGCGTATCGCACATTAAAAAACATGGACCTGTATGTTCACCCGGAAAACGCAAACATGTAAAAACCGTTCTCTCAAGCCAAGTAGAGAGAACGGTTTTTTTGTAGGAAAACATCTTACAAAAATATCCGCTTTATCCGACAGACGAAACGAGATTTCTGGTGTACATTTGCGCGGAAATAACGCGGAACCTCTTTCGCCGACCGAACGTCTTGAATGAGAGCAATAATTAACCGGAGGAAATGTCCCATGCTCAAAATGAAGCAAATGAATTTCACAACGGATGAAAACAAAATGCGAGCATTACGAATATTCGGCGCGCTGATTGCTGTTATTTTGTTAATTGGCGTTTCGGCAACGCTGTTGAACAATGTCATCGCCACCCCTGCCTCGCCGCGTGAATTGGAAATTCGCGGCTGGGTCAACGATTTGGGACAGGAAGGTCTCACTTCCGAACGCCAAAACGCGCAAACGCAATTGGAACGCGCGGGCGAAGAAGCAGTCCCTGCCTTGTTGACCGCGCTGCGTTCCGACAATATGAACACGCGGCGCAATGCGGCAGACGTGCTGGGTTATATCGCCTCGCCGCTTGCGACGAATTCACTGCTTGCGACGTTGAACAATGACACCGCGCCCGCCGTGCGCGCAAACGCGGCGTGGGCGCTCGGCGAAATTCAAGACGCGCGCGCATTAAACAATTTGGAACGCGCGTCGGTCCTCGACACGAGTGTCCAAGTCCGCAACATGGCGAATGAATCGTTCACGAAAATTCAGAGCGCCCTCGTGCAGCGCGCAGGACGCGACGTGAACCAAGTGAACGTACTCACCGTTGCACCGAACAACACGTTGTATCTTGCCAATCAACGCGATTTGCTCATCAGCCGCGACAACGGCGCGCACTGGGAAACCTACAGGCAAGCGTTGCCGAGTGTGGCATCGGCGCTCGCGGTGAATCCGACGAATCCAAACATTTTGTACGCGGGCTTGCACGCGCAAGGCATGTATCTTTCGACGGACGGCGGCAAGACGTGGCAATCGCTCACGCGCAATTTCAGCAATCAGGCGATTGGGCAGAGCACCGTCACGGCAATTGCCGTTGACCCGACGAATCCGATGCGCGTCGTCATGGCACACGGCATTCGCATTGGCGATGCAGGCAGAGAATTTTTCCCGCTCGGTATTTTGTTCAGCAATGACGGCGGAAAAACATGGGGCAATGTGATGGACCTCGAAGACGGACAACTCGTCACACGACTGCAAATTCAAAACGGCAAAGTGTACGCACTGACGGCTGATAAAGTGTTGGTCATGGGATTGAACCAATAATAAAAAAAAGCGGCGTCCGAAATGGACGCCGCTTTTTTTTGTGTCATCTCATTTTTGAAAACGCGCTCAAGCGAGGGCGTTTTCTATATCAATCCGTTTTTGTTCCACGAGTCCGCGAAAGTGTTCAATCGTCGAAGCAACGCCAACCCCCAACGGCGTTTCGGGCAAATCGCCGAACGCAGCTTTTAGCGTACTCGAATCCAGTTCTTCGGGAAACGCCAACGGTTTCGGGTCATACGAAATTTTTCCGCGCGCACTCGGCGCCACGCGTTCAATCGCGTCAATGATTTCAGGAACCGACGCGACGATGCCGTTCAAATTATACACCGCGACGCCGTGAAATTCTCCCGTCGCGCATTGGATAAATGTTTTCGCCGCGTCATCCGCGAGTTGAAAATGAAAACGTCCGCCGTGCGGAATTTTCCACTCGCGCCCCAACACCGCCGCGAGCATCGCTTTGGTTGGTGATGACGTCGCGCCGCGGTCACGTCCCACGCCATAAATCACAAACGGACGAATGCCGATGCTTTCGACGCCGTTCTCGTTAAAGAACACGCGCGCGCAATTTTCATTGTCTTGTTTGTACGAACCGTACAGCGTCGCGGGCGCAAGCACCGCGTCGGCAGGCACGGGCGAAACGTTGTACAAATGCGGGGGACCGTACACGGCGGTTGAACTCGCATACACGACGCGTTTGATTTGTTCGCGATGTTTTGCCGCGACTTGCAAAACGTTCACCGTTCCCACCACATTCACTTGCGCGCCGACGACAGGATTCGCGCGGCAAAACGGTATTTGCAGCGCGGCGAGATGGAGAACGTGCGTGATGCCATTCTCGAGTATCACGCGTTCCACCGCGTTGTAATCGCTGATGTCACCGTTCACCAATTTCGCGCGCGCAATGGTTTCATCATTCATCAACGCGCGCCAGCGGTACGTGTCCGTTCCCAAATCGAACGCGACAACCTGCGCGTTCGATTCCAATAAATTTTTCATTGTCCACGCGCCGAGACATCCCAGCGCGCCGGTGACGAGATAGGTCGGTTGTGTCATTGTGAATTTTCTTGAGGAGAATTATCGAGCTCTGAATGTGAAAATGGATTTTCGACGGCAAGTCCTTCTGCTTGTGCGGCTTGGAGTAAACGCGTATCGCCGCTGACAAAAATCAAGTCGAGCTCGTTTTCGATGAGCAGTTGCCGTGTTTCCAATGCCAGCGCGAGATGCACGGCATCGTATGCTTTGAGGGGATGGCGCTGTGCGAGAGTCGCCGCCCTTGTCAAGAGGTTTGGGTGGATTTCGCTGATTTGATATGCAGTTGCCCAATCTTGAGTGAATCTTTCATACGCGTATTTTCCAACACCTGACAAAATGATATTGCGTCGTACAAGAACCGCGATTGCAGCAGCAACTTCGACAATGGCAATACGCCCGACGAAGAGCATATGCAATAATTCATTATGTGAATCGCGTTCATCACAGAGTTGTCTGACCCACGCGCCGCCCGGTTCATTGATGTAGCGTTTCACCAGCGCACTGGTGTCAAGATAATACGCTGCCATTTTGCTATGAACGCACTTCGGCGATTAGTTC
>CALMZO010000167.1 GCA_937870825.1 uncultured Chloroflexota bacterium
TTGCTGGAAGCGATTGCGCGCGGCGAAATTTCGCTAATCGTCAACACACCGCTCGGACGCCAAGCGCACAGCGACGGTGAAGAAATTCGCCGCGCGGCGGTGCGGTATCGCGTGCCGTTGGTGACGACGTTAAGCGCGGCGGCAGCGGCAGTCGGCGCGATTCGCGCGTTGCAGATGAAGGAGTTGAGGGTGAGAAGTTTGCAGGAGCATTATGCATCCTCCAACAAAATAATTTCAATATAAGCTTTGCTGAACCTAATTCTGCTATGAAGAGGGCAGTGACTCACCTAGATCTGCAAGAATATCTTGATATGTCATTTGTCGTTCCTGAACAGTTAACCAAACTCTCGTGGCTAGGACGAAAGGACTACTATTACTTGAGTAGACTGTTGCTTGGAGGATTGCTTCCACCGTCTGTTTTGCTCCTAGGAAGAATTCATTTTCAGAAAGAATAGTTCTCCCTCCTTGAATAACAGGGACCTCTATAGTCATTTCCCATTTCGATTCTTGCCTTGAAATTCGAAGTTGATTAGTCAGTCGGCTCATATCTCTAAAAATGACGGTTGAATTGGCGAATTTATCAGGCTTGCGTAAGAAGTCTCTATTTTCAATTATTTCGAGTTGGTCGCCCGAGTTTTGGATGAAAAGTTCAAGATATAGATCATGCAATCCCACCTTACTCGGATTATGTAGGGCCAACCGAAACGGTAAGTACTCTTTTTGCTTTACATAATAGCGAATTAATTCCCGATAATAATTCTTGTTTTCTCCAAATATTAGAGAGACTTCATTGTTACGTGTGAGGATTTCTGCCTTAAAATCTGGAATATCTTGCTCATTAGTACAAATGATTTTATTGATTTGAACGGTTGCATTGTCTTGTAGTATTTGAGGAGATGCTCCAGTATTTAGAGCCAGATAAAGTGCTAAATTCGTTTCGACGTTTTTGGTCGGCAGGTCTGATGCATCACGGTTAACAAGGTCTCGGACCTTCATCGCTAGTTGTTTCGTAAATTTGTCGCGAAATTCTGGTAACGTGTCGTATGACTCGACTAACCCTTCAGGATATTTCCGGAGTTTGAATTCCTTGACTCGTTTATATTCTTCCAGATCGAGTTTATCTGGATTTACTACGGCTCTGGAGAAATACAACATGATAATCTTGCCCTTTTCCGCGGCTTGGTCAATCTCTTCAATTGTTCCGCTTGCGGCTAATCCAGTAGGAGTGCCAAGCTTAGTCCAAAAGACTCCCACAACCATGTCACATTGATCTACGACTTGCCTGTTTATTATTCCCTGAGGACGGTCTCCCATTTCGGGGGAAGAGTGCGTCTCCCACCGTAATGGTAACAAGATAATGCCTTTCTCCCGAGCATTGAGATAATTCCATTCGTGTATTACTTCACTGACAATATCTCGCTCTTGCGCGACATCGCCTGGTGATGCAATTAGAATTTGAAAAACACGCGCGTTATATGCCATAATCATCATACCTTCAGCTATTGGTTAATTGTTTCGCTCATACGTCGCGCCTTGATAGTCGTGCAGGGGTTCAACAGTTACAAGTACAGGCACAAAACGTTCGTTGTGCTTGCGTTCGTCGTCTTCATCACGAAAAGGAAAAGTTGTTAGTTCCAACACACCATCACGCACAGGGTCATATTCGTTGGCATCATATCGCGCAGGGATTTTTGCAAACATAACTGTTGTATGCTTGCCGTCACTCACGGACAGCCCCGATACCAGCCAACGCGCAATCCACCGCGCTTCCCAGCGCGCGTTAAAAGGAATTCGCTCCGCTTCCATTGCGTCCATCAATGCTTCATGCGCTTGCGTGCGTTCCCCGCCTTGACGCGTTTCATCGCCGCTGTCAACAATTTCCAAATAACGGCGCGCAAGTTCGAAAAGTTTTGTGCTTGGGTGAAGCGGAGTTGCAATCGCCCAATCCCGAGCAGGAACAAGTGTGTCACTAATCATTGAATACCTCGGCGACAGACTCTTCACGCCACCGCGAACTCTGTATATTGCCGCACTTGCGGTTCTTGAAATCCCAGCACAATTTTATTTTTCGGAATTCCCGCGCGCACGAGTTCATTTGCAATCCCATCTTCCGTACCGTCGTATTGAATCCACACTTTGCCATCAATAATGTCAACGTGGACAACATCGCCATGAATGCGACGGTCTTCTTGCCATCCCACACTAACGAGAAGATAATGGTCATTCACACGGTCAAACACGGTTTCCGTTTCGATGTCGCCGTGCGCGTAAGGAACACGCGCGTATTCGGTTAAAACTTGTTCAATCACTTCGCGGAAAGCATCTAAGGTATCCATTTCACGATCGTCTCCTTGCGCGGGTCAAACACAATCAGTTGGGCGCGATTATTTTTCAACAGCAATTGCCCGAGTGGCTCCTCGAACAGATCCGCATAAACTTTGTGCGAAATCGCAATGTACAGTTCACGTTTTGGTTCGACTTCGTTCAGGACGTCATGGTAAAGCACAAATTGCCCTAACGCCTCTTCCAACTCATGCAATTGCGATGCGCCAACAAAACTTTTCACCTCGACGGCAATTTTGCGTCCACTTTTTTCTGCTGCCAACAACTGCTCTGCGCCCAAATCCACATACATTTCTTTTCTACCCAACTTTAACTTCAATGGGTCATGGGTGATTTTCCAGCCATCGTTTTCCAATGCACGTTTTACAGTATCGTGATAAATGTCGCGTGCGGCCATGTTCAGTCCATTCTGATAAGCACTATTTGTTCGCATTATAAACATTAGTCACACGACTTGCAATCCAAATCTCTATTTTCCCCGCCCCCGAATCCTATGCGATAATCGGCGCGCTACTGACAACTGATTACTGACCACTGATTACTGATAA
>CALMZO010000168.1 GCA_937870825.1 uncultured Chloroflexota bacterium
GTCCGCCACAAATCGCGCGTTTGAATGCGCCGCAGGGTTCCCTGCTGCGTGCGCCAGCGCCAGCCCGCCGCATTCAATCGCCGCGCCCCGGCGTACACTCCAACATACCTTCCCGTCACATACAAATTGAGCCATTGCTCAACCAACTCCAACTCTCCGCGCCATTCGGTTTCTTGACCGTGCATCGCAAACGGCGGCGCTTTTTGGTTGCCGATGATATGGTGCATTTGCTCGCCGATGCGCACGAGCCAATACCCACGCGCCGACGCGACGAATTTGCGTTCGGGTCCTTTGCCGATGGGGTCTAACCCTTGACTCGCTTTGCCCCACCGTCCGCCGCCTTTGGAAATCGCTTTGATGTGCAGGGAGAGACGGCTGCTCGCGCGCCGCGATTCCGATTCGTCGAACGCGGCTTTGACTGTCAGCATGGCGCGCCCATCGGGGGTACGCACATCGAGCGTAGGCATCGAAATGTCCACGAATTCGATGTCGTTGCCGCGCTCGGTCCACTCGTCAATATAGGTGAGAATGAGTTTGGCATTGCGAAACACGGCGCGCGTGTTTTCGCAAATCACCATGATGACTTCAGGACGCCCGATTTGCTGCTTCAAGAGTTGCCATTCGGGGCGATTCGTTTCCGCGCGCCCGCTGCGCCAGCCCTGTTTGTCGTCGGCATACCATTCCATCTTGACGCGCAGCGAGTTACAGAACTGTTGGCAAATCTCCTCGTGATAGACCGTCGAGATAAAATTCTGACCCTGCTTGACGAACGATTTGCGCCCATACGCGAGCGCCGTTGGCTCCAAGCCGATTGACCGGACACGCAGAGATTTTTGTTGAATTCGTTCGTACAAACTCAGTGGAGTCAATTCCATTCAGGAAACCTCATTCAGCCGCGCAAATTCCCCGAACAATTCTTTGGAGAGCGTGTTGTAGTGCCGTGATGCCTCTTGTTCGGTCGGGAAGGAACCTGTTACCAAAGTTTTGCCATTTTTCTTGATGCGTGTGCGCCATGTTTGAGTACGTTTATCAAAATAATATCCCTTGAATCCATACCCCGACGCAACCAATCCATTTCTGCTCCCGTTCTGTGACCATAGCACGTCTGTTCTTTTGAAGCGTGAAAAAAGACCGCGTCGTTTCTGAACGCGGCATTGAAAACTGAAATGATTTATAGCCAGCGCGCGTCTATCCACGCACCGCCGATGCAATTATCGTCGCCACACCCAACATGAATAACCCCTCTTCATCCTCGCTCCAATCTAGATTGAGACTGTGCGGTCCAAGCATCATGCGAATTGTTAGCCCACATTCTCCAACATCTTACCGATAAAGCCAGCGGCTCACGCCGCCATGCCTTGAACACGCTCCGCTGCCCGTTGCCGTACTTGTCGTCCCATCTCGACAGACCGCACCGATACGAATTCCCAAGAATGGTTGAGTGGGGGGAACTTGTACAATCCGGGTTTGCGTTGGCGCCCGTGTTGTCGGTCGCAGTGTCGCGCGTGTCGTTGGCGGAGCAGCCACTTGAACGGGCTTTAATTGACTCAGGTCGCCGCTAACCTCCAGATAGGCGCGCCCGGACCAGCCCTTCGTGTGTTGCAACCAATAACCGTCCTGTGAAATGGCTTTGATGACAACGCGCTCACCCTTCTTCAAGCTGCCGCTTTGCTTGTACTGCGTGCCGGGTCCCTCACGCACAATGAGATTGACGGTGGCAATCGCTGTAATTTCCGATGGCGTCGGCGACGCGTTTCGAGTGGCGGTAGGCGCGCGGGGGGAGGCGGTGCGTGTCGGCAGAACACGTGTTGGCGAAGCAGATGCTACTCGCGCAACTGTTGAAACCTGAATGGTTGGCGTGGGTGATGGAACGCTCGCCGTGAGCGTGGCATATAACCTTGCTGTCGTATCGGTGGAGACTGCCGCCGAATCAACGGTCGGACTAGTGAGGCGCGTGGGAGTACACCCCAGCAAGGAAATCAGACCAAACCCAGCCAAGAACCATTTCATCGCGCTCCATACCTAGACCCGCAATCTCGTTGGCAACTGGTTACATCAAGCGGCGTTTTTGAGAACAACTTCCTCGCGCTCGGCAATCATTCGCACAAGTTGCACAAGCAAATCTGGGTGCTCGAATAGTTGCATGAATAAATCTTCGGCGACACGACGCGCGTCCGTGCGATAGCCAGCGCGCGTCAGTTCCACTGCGATGTGTTCCAACGCGACCAATTGGTCATCTGGTAGAGAAATCATCAAGCGTTGCGGATACTTCATGTTCTCGCCCATGTTCCTACATCACCGCACAACACTCCAACCACACGCCCAATGTGTCCATTCCAAACAATTTGTCCGTTCGCATCCAACACCAAATCGTCGGAACCGGCGACGATGGTGTCACGGCGAAACGCTAGCGGGATAATGGCTCGCGGTGCTTGCGTTCGCCGCGCACTTTTGGGGATGGTGCATTCTCCTCAAGCCGAATGGACTTGGCTTCATCGGGAAAATACTTTTCCACCTGTTGGTCAATCAACCATTTCATCAGATCCGTGAGGTCAGCAAAATCCAACTTTGCAGCCAACATCCTTGCTGCGCGTTTTCGCGCCTTCCCCGCGTTGAACCCGATTGTTCCCATTTCGTCCGCCATGATACGAATTTTAACACAATGATTGCATGATTTCAAGATTGCATACAATTTTTAAGGTTAATCATGTTGACATTTCTTGATTAAATGATAAAATGAGTGCATCATCAAACCAATTGATGAGAAAATGGAGTAGCAAATGACTGACACAAAAACAATTATTGTCCGCGTCAACCCAGACCTACACCGCGCCGCACGCATCAAGAGTATTCGCACAGATAAATCACTCAACGAGATTATTACCGAAAAACTTGCCGAGTGGGTGAACGAATCCGAAGACATGACCCCCGTCACCCATCACCCGTCACCTACCCAACGCCGCAAGCCCGTAACCGCCTGACACTCATTTTTGAAAATGCTCTGCGCTGTCCGCGACGAATCGTTTTTCACACGCGGCCGGGCGTGGGGAAAACCAAGATTCACCGAGCCGAGTACCACCATACAAAACTCTTGGCAGCAGGGCGGAGCAAAAAAAGAAACCCGCGTGTTGGTTGCACAACACAGCGGGCGGACACGGTGACGAGAAATTCTCGTCACGTCCGCAATTCTATCACACATCGGATTGAATGCACATGGACACGCACACAACACAAACCCTACCCCCTCTTTCATCCAGCGACCCTGCCTACGCCAGTTTTGTAGACAACATGGTCAAACTCACGCGTTCGCAAATTGAGCGAACGCGCAGCGCACCGCAGCC
>CALMZO010000169.1 GCA_937870825.1 uncultured Chloroflexota bacterium
TTCGAGATACGACCAGTAGCCCGCGATGCCGATGCCCAAGCCCACGACAAAGCCGGTCCACGCGCCAATGCTCAAATACAAAATGAAACCGAGGGCGAGACCAAGCATCAGTGAAACGCGCAGGAATTCGCCGGCGGAAAGGTCAAGGTCCGCTTCATCGAGCTTGCGCTGAAGACGCTTGAGAAACGAAGCACGCGGGCGCGCGCCCTGAATGAGTTGGTGCTGCGGCTTGATCTGCAGGACGAGCGTGAGAATCAAAATCCCCACTGCACCGATAAAGGCAACCAGCACGTTCGGCGCATAGAGCATCATGCATCCCTCCCGGCAAAAGCACCTGCAATCCGTTTGCTTTGACGCGGCAAAAACGATTTGGTGTCAATGCCGTAATGGATAAAGCGCTGCATCAAGCGTTCGGGGAGCGGGCGGAGTGAGCGCACCAATTCATCCTGTTCGGTTGTGAAAATGAGATCGCGCGTCACGTTGATGCCTTCGGCGCGTCCCTCCAACCCCGCAATTTCGCGGACGAATCGGCGCGGCGGATTCCGCGTTTGTCCCAGAAAGATGACAAGGTGAAACCCGCGGGCAATCCATTCCGCGAGATAACTCGGGTTAAAGTTTTGTGCCTCGTCCGCCAGCGCGCAAAGCTGCAAAAGCCGCGCAATGGCGTCCGTCGCCGAATTGGCATGCACGGTCGTAATTGTGCCTTCATGTCCGGTATTGTTCGCCATCAACATGTCGAAGGCTTCGCCCCCGCGCACTTCGCCCAAAAGAATGCGGTCGGGACGCATCCGCAGCGCGTTCGCAACCAAGTGCCGCTGCGTGACTGGATGCGCAGCCTCGGAGGTGTCTTCACGCACCGTGAGGTACTGCACATCCTCTATTTTCAAATCGAGTTCGCGCGTGTCCTCGATGACGACGATGCGTTCGTCCGATTCAAAAAACGTTGCCAAGACGTTGATGAAATTTGTTTTGCCTGTGCCGGTACCGCCGCAGACGAGAATGCTCATGCGCGCGTGAATCGCAGCTTGCACAAAATCGGCGGCTTCGGGCGTAATCGAATTCAAATCGAGCAAGTCCGCCATGCGCCGCGCCACCAAGCGATGGCGTCGAATGGTGATCGAAGGACTCGGTTCGGCAATCGGACTGATGACGACATTGATGCGCGCGCCGTCGGGAAGTTTCGCGTTCAAGATGGGATTCATCATGTTCACTTGGCGTCCCGTCGGCGCGACGAGGCGATTGATTTGGTCGAGGATGCGGTCATGGTCGAGTTCGAGTTCCGTGAGGTTCACTTTTTCTTTGACGCCGTTCGCGCGCAAGACCCACATTTGTTCGACGCCGTTCAAAATAATTTCTTCAACGCTCGCGTCTTCGAGGTAATCGGTGAGAAAACCCATGCCCGCAATGTCGTTGACGAGCTGTTTCACGAGCGCGGGCAAATCGCCTTCGAGCGTGTGCGCGGCTTGCATGCGCGCTTTGCGATTGAAGTCGTCGAGCGCCCACATCACCACGCGGCGCACTTCGTCTTTTTTGAGTGACCACTTGACGCCCTTCAAATGCGTGTATTCTTCGTCAAGTCTCAACCGCGCGAGTTTCAGTACCATGTCGTATGGACGCGCGCCCGGTTCCGCGTTTTGCAAATTCGCTTCGACGGCGCGTGCCAGCGCGCTCGCGTTGTAGGAACGTGTGGGTGGTGTTGGACTAATCGTCGGAGGTGTCATGGTTTGTTTCCTTCGCCCAACACGAGCCAACGCAGCCCTGCCTTGATACTTCCGAGCGCGCCGCGATTTTTCGCTTGAGGTTTCTTGCCGAGTTTGCCGCGACTCGTCCAAATGTCGCGCGTTGGCGGATAAATCGTCGAAGCAATGCTGATGATGCCGTCCGCCACTTGTCCGCGATGATCGAGCATCAATGGCTTGCCGCTGTTGACGATATTGCTAACGGCAGGACCGCCATCGGGAATCGTCGCGATTTCGGGCATGTCGAGCGCTTTGACAATCTCGGCGCGACTGATGCCGGACGAATCGTGATAACGATTGATGACGAGGCGGAATTTCGAACGCGCGAGTTTGACGTGTTTGAACAGCGTGTCCAACGCTTCACGTGTGGCGAGAATGCTGGAACGGTCGGGCGTGACGACGACATAGACGTAATCGGCAAATTCCAATGCCGCGAGATGCAGCGGCACATTCGCATCTTGTCCGATGTCCACGACGATGAAATCTTCAAACTGGCGCAGCGACGCGACGAGTTCGCGAAAAAACGCGCGCCCGTTCTCGTCGCTGAAACATTCGTAACCGCCCATGTGCTGACGCGGAATCCCAATGAGGAGTTTGAGTTGCGATTCGCCGTAGCGAAAGAGGTGTGCGTCCACTTCGTCGGAAGGAAGAATCGGGCGCTGTCCCAACATTCCCGTTGCAGACGGTTGAATCGGACCGTAACGCGAATGGAGCAATGCGCGGTCTGCCAGCGCGCTGATGTTTTTGCCGAGTTGGGTTTGCGGAATGCTTTGATAAAAATGATGGTGGTCATTCCCACCTGCCATGTTCGCGTCCACGAGAACAGTCCGCCGATTTCCAATCACACCGAGCGCGACGGCGAGGTTGCACGCAACGAGCGTTTTGCCGACGCCGCCTTTCGGTCCCCACACCACAATGACCCCTTGCTGCCAACCGCGCGCGGCAATCACTTGCGCGGTCTTGCTATCCATTTGCGGAATGTAGCCGACGCTCGCGCGATAACGCAATGCTTCTTGCACGCCGACGTGACACTTGGCGACGAGCTCATGCGCCGAACGTTCTGTGAGCGGACGCGTGACCAAATCCACCGCGCCCAATTGTTTTAGCGTGTTTGCGAGTCCGCTTTGCGGAGGAATCGCGGCGATGGTGACGATGGGTTTGTTGGGATAAATCCAAAGTCGCTGCACGTCTTCATGTTGAAAACTGCGCGTCTCGGGGTCAACGATAACCACATCTGCATCGCCATCAATCGCGGCTTGATAGAGATTGATACCGTTGTCACACCATCCAATGGTCTTGATGCCGAGTTCGGGATGTTCGGTGTAAATGCGGTCGAGAATGCGAAACTCGTTGAATTCTTGGGTGGCGATTAGCACACGCAAACTGTGTTGTGGCGCGCTATGCGCGGTTGATTCACTTTGCGATTGGTCCGCGCGTTTTCCATTCCGCGATGCGACGGGCGGTGGAGGCGGTGCAGCGCGCGTTGAAACATTCGTGCGTGCTTGCTCATCAACCGCTGTGTTACGGTGTGACATGCGACATTCTCCTTCGGCGAATTACGCGCACTACAATGATGAACAAGATGAGGAAACCGAGACCGCACGCGAGCGGAATCGCGATTGCCATAAGGTCAAGTCCCGTTGCGAGTTGATTTGGTTGACCCGCGCCGTTGTTATTGATGATTCCAGAAAGCGCGGTTGGAATCGGCAATGCGGCGATTGCAGTTGCAGTTGGTTGCGGAGTTGGCATCGCAAATCCGTTTGCAGGGTTTGTAGGCGCGGGCGTTGGAGTCGCAACGATGGTCGGTGAGGGAATTGGATTGTTTGCGGTTGATGAATTGAACGACACAGCGAGTTCCTGCCGCTCGCGAATCATGAACGCCAGCACATCATTCCACGAAACTCCAAGCGTGGAATTGTTCTGCTGCGCGACAAATTCAGATTGACCTTGCTGCACCGGCAAAAGGAGCACGTGGACTTTGCCGTTATCAATTCCAAAGTTCAAGAGTTCTGCGCTCTCGCG
>CALMZO010000170.1 GCA_937870825.1 uncultured Chloroflexota bacterium
ACGCCAGAGGATGCCCGCGCTTGGTTTGCTCATTGTGGCTATCTCATCCCTTGAATCATTTAGGAATCCGTTCTAGCACGACAATTCGCGGTATATCATCTTTAGAATCGAACGCGCGAATACTCACAGCACTTGGAGGTTCCCAATAAGGAAACGGATTCAGCTCAAGTGGTGGGTCCAAACTCGTTTCTTCATAGTTACCACTATCAATATATTCTTGAATTTTTGCAATCAGTTCCTTGCTGTCCTTCCAAAAAGGATAGACCCCGTTAAGACTGAGAACGTAAATTGTGTTCGCGTTAATTTTGCATCTCTCATTCAATACGCGCGTCAGAGCATGTGTTGGATTATCAATTGCCTTATCGCTTTGTGCCTGTCCTTCGAGGGAGAAATAGCGATGTAGCCCCGTTTCCTCGACTGCCCATCGCTCTTGCCCAACTATAAATACGGCATCCGGCGGGTTGTCGCCCTGTTTCCATTCGTGTTCAATTCCGCGTTGAGCCAAAAACTGAGAAAAGGCAGTCGCGGCATCTTTTTCATCATTTCGCATTTTTTTATCGCGGCTCATTATTTCGGACAAAAAAATCGCCGTCTTCCTTTCGGAATCACAGCGATAATCTTATGTAACGGAAGCGACGGGTCTCGAACCCGCGGTCTCAGCCTTGACAGGGCTGTGTGTTAACCGACTACACCACGCCTCCACGAATCTATGCTCTTACTTGAGCGGCAAAAAATATAGCACACCCATTCATCGCTGTCAAATTTTTTTCAATCTCTAATCGGTTTGGGGTGGGGCAATTGTCAGTGCAAGCGCATGACGTTTGCCCTTGTAGGGCGCGCGCAAGTTGCAGTACAGTGAGCGTGCTTTCACGCGCGGCTCATCTCGCGCACGTAACATCGTGTACCAATGAATTGAGGAAAATTATGGCAAAAACAATGGCGCGCAACTCACGCGCACAGAAAAAAAATAACAGTTCGATGTGGATTGTCGGCGGTTTCGTCGCGGCAGCGGTTGTCGTGTTGGCGCTCGTGTTTATCAACTTGAATTCAACTTCAACGCCGCGAGCCGCGCCCTCCGCGCTCAACGCGGGACGCGTGTTGGGCAAAGCCGACGCGCCGGTGACGATTGATTTGTATTCCGATTTTCAATGTCCCGTTTGCCGACGCGCAGACATGACGATTCGTTCACTCGCCGCGCGCTATATTGACACGGGCAAGGCAAAAGTGGTGTATCACAATTTCGCGTTCATCGGGCAAGAATCGGAATGGGCGGCACAGGCGGCGGAATGCGCGAATGACCAGGGCAAATTTTGGGAATACGCGAGTTATATGTTTGATAATCAAACGGGTGAAAATGTCGGCGCATTCTCTCAAGCCAATTTGAAAAAATTCGCGTCGGGCGTGAAACTTGACACCACCGCGTTCAACGCCTGTTTCGACAGCGGCAAATACGCGAATTTGATTCAACAAGAAAAAGCCGAAGCGCAGGCGCGCAACATTCGCGCCACGCCGTCGTTTTATATCAACGGACAGTTCATCGAGGGACTGCTGCCCATCGAAACGTTCGCGGCGACGATTGATTCCTATGTGAGCAAGTAGCAGGTGAAAAGTAGCAGGTAGCACGTTTCAACACTACCTACTACTTGCTACCTACTACGGAAAGGCCATGCTTTCTCGTCCATTCATCATTTCAATTCTTTCGCTCGCGGGTATTGCTGTCTCGGCGTATTTGCTCACCGTGCATTGGGGTTGGTGGAGCGCAGTATGTCTTGGCGTCGGCGATTGCGAAGCAGTCAATACGAGTCGCTATTCCGAATTTTTGGGAATACCCGTCGCGCTGTTTGGCATGGGCGCGTACGCGGCGATGTTTGCATTGAGCGTGAGCGCACAACAAAACATTCAACCCTTGTGGACGGGGCGCGGAATTTTTATCCTTGCCGCCGTCGGTGTTGCGTTTTCCGCATATCTCACGTACATTGAATTGTACGTCTTGTATGAAATTTGTCCGTGGTGTGTTCTCTCTGCAATCCTCGTTTCGGCAATAGCGGTCTTGAGCGCGCTCGAGCTGCGCGAACATGAAAATCGTGAAACCGAAATGGCATAAAGGGCGGCGGGGCGAGGAAACACCTTGCTCCGCTTTTTTATTCACGAACTATGATTGATACCAAACTGCAATCCCGTCCAACACCTCAAGAAAACGCAACCAAACAAAAAAGCGAAACGACGAACGAACCATCTCCCTATCAATTCAATCGCGTCGAAGCGCTGCTCACTGTCCTGTGCGCGCTGTTTCTCATCGCGGGTTGGATTGCCGCTGCGCTGGGTACGGCAAGCTGGTTTCACACCGCGCTGTTTTTCGGCTCGTATCTCACCGGCGGTTATGTTGGAACAATCACCGCGGTGCGCGCGCTGCGCGAATGGCGGCTCGATGTCAACGTGTTGATGATTGTCGCGGCGATTGGCGCGGCGAGCATTGACTATTGGGCGGAAGGCGCGATGCTGTTGTTTTTGTTTTCGTTGTCGAATACGTTGCAAGCATACGCAATGGACCGTTCGCGCAACGCGATTCGCGCGTTGATAAAATTGCGCCCGAACGAAGCCCTCTTGCTTGCGGCGGACGGAACGGAAAAAATTGTGCCGATTGAAGCATTACAAATCGGCGACCGCATTCTCGTGAAACCGGGCGAACGCATTGCGATGGATGGACGCGTCGCGGCGGGCTCGAGCGCGGTGGACCAAGCCGCGATTACGGGCGAATCCATGCCGGTTGAAAAAACAATCGGCGACGATGTGTTTGCAGGCACAGTGAATGGACACGGCGCGCTGCAAATTCAAGTCACGCGGCTCGCGCAAGACACGACGCTCGCGCGCATCATCGAACTCGTCGAGCAAGCGCAGGGGCGCAAAGCGGCGACGCAACGCTTTTTGGACGAGTTTGAACCCAAGTATGCGCTCGGTGTTATCGTGCTTTCGGTCGTCACACTGGTCGTTTCGTTTTTTGTTTTGCGACATGCGTGGAGCGAATCGTTTTATCGCGCGATGACGCTGCTCGTCGTCGCGTCGCCGTGCGCGTTGGTGATTTCCACGCCCGCGTCCATTTTGTCCGCGATTGCGAACGCGGCGCGCAACGGTATTTTGTTCAAAGGCGGTTCCTATCTCGAACAAGCCGCGACGATTCGCGCAATCGCGTTTGATAAAACCGGCACGCTCACGTTAGGCAAACCGCGCGTGACCGATGTAATTGTCGCGTCGGATGTGTTGGGCGAAAAATGGTTCGACGCGGATTTCTTTCAACATCTTGACCCGCAAGGACCATCCACGCCGGAACGCTGCACGGTAGAGGAATTGCTGCTTGTCGCGGCGAGTGTGGAACGTCATTCCGAGCATCCGCTCGGCGAAGCGATTTTGGCAGAAGCGCAAAGGCGCGGGGTCGAATGGATTGACGTGAGCGACGTGACCGCGCAGCCCGGATTCGGCGTGACGGGAATGGTGAACGGCGCGCACATTCAAATCGGCAACAAGCGCATGTTCGAGGCGGCGAATCAGGTGTGGCCCGAACCGTTGCGTCGGGCGGCGCGCGATTTGGAAGCGCAGGGCAAAACGGTTGTCGGCGTCAGTCGCAACAATCATCCGCTTGGGTTTATTGCGATTGCGGACACGCTTCGTTCGAATGCAAAACAAGCGTTGGACGCGCTGCGCGCGCGCGGCGTCAAACGCATTGTCATGCTCACGGGCGACACGCGTCGCGTCGCCGCAGCCGTTGCCAGTGAATTGAACATCACGGAATACTATGCGGACTTGTTACCACAAGACAAGGTGACGTTAGTGGAACGCATCGCCGCGCAAGAAACGATTGCGATGATTGGCGATGGTGTGAATGACGC
Source organism: uncultured Chloroflexota bacterium (assembly GCA_937870825.1). GTDB lineage: Bacteria > Chloroflexota > Anaerolineae > UBA4142 > SHND01 > SHND01. Next base: position 3,885 of record CALMZO010000170.1, read on the forward strand.
GCCCGCGCTCGCGGTGAGTCATCTCGGCGTGGCGATGGGCGCGGTTGGCAGTGATGTCGCGTTGGAAACTGCGGATGTGGTGTTGATGCGCGACGATTTGATGCGCTTGCCGTATTTGCTCGATTTGGCAAAACGCGCGCGCCGCATCGTTTGGCAAAACATTGCGTTTTCTCTGACGGTGATTGTCGTGCTGATTCTTTCCGTGTTTGCGATTACGCTGCCGCTGCCTCTCGGCGTGGTTGGGCATGAAGGCAGTACGCTCGTTGTTGTTTTGAATGGACTGCGGTTGCTGCGGACGCGGTAGATTTTCTTGTCCCAACGCGTATGGGACATTTGCCACTTGTTTGCGCGCGCGAACACGCGTACTGTGGTAGCAGTTCGAGTGTTTCGTCCGAAAGGAGAAACGTATGCGCGTCATTATCAATCGCAATTTGTGCGGGCATCCGCCGTTCGCGTGCGAAAAATGTTTCGGCGAATTTTTGCTCAAGGGCGCGTATCCGGACCGCAGCTGTATGCTCGACGTGATTGAAGACGGCAGCGACCAAGTGACAGCAGTGATTACGTCGGGACCGTATACGCGTGAACTGACCATCACCGACGATATTCGCGACCAAGTAATTTATGACGGCTATATGAAATTTACGGATTTTCCGGACGATGCCTTTGAAATTCCTGCGCCGTCCGGCAACGACATTCGCCGCATCATTCACGAATACGCCGATGAAAAAGCGAAACAGTCGGCAGAATGATGCAACGGGCTTTTCAATTCTGGCTGGGTTTTCGTGTGGTGAGGACAGAGAGATGCGCCTTGTATAGCTCTCTGTCTTTTTTCTTGTCCATAGAACGAGGTAGGAGAGGAACACAAATGGAAAAACAATTTACACGGATGATATGGCGCGAGAACAAGACCTTTGATGCGACGACGACGACGGGACATCATTTGGTGATTGATGCCGTGCCGCCATCGGGAAACGACAACGGACCGAAACCGATTGAATTGCTGCTCACTGCCCTCGCGGGCTGTACGGCGATGGACGTGCTCTCGATTTTGCAAAAGAAACGCGAACCGATTCAAGGACTCGAAGTGTACGTCGAAGGCGCGCGCGCGCAAGAACATCCGATGATTTACAACACTATCCAAGTCGTCTATCGCATTCGCGGGAACGTGAATCCGGCGGCGGTGGAACGCGCCATCGAACTTTCGGAAACGAAATACTGCGGCGTCAACGCGATGCTGCGCGAACGCGCGCACATCACATCGCGTTATGAAATTGAAAACTCGTACGCGTCAAACACCAATGCCGCGTTCGAGGAACCGGAACACGTCGCGCCGTTGCTGTCTTGACGCTGCAATGCACAACATTGCAGCGCGTTTCATATACGCGTGGTCGCGGCTTCTATGCGCCTGAACGAGATATGAGTTTTCGGCGAATTTGAATACAATGCTTGCGGTCTTGCGCCTTGCGGTGTGAGACCGCAAATTTTTTTTGTGAGGCGTGTATGAGACTTGAACCACCGACCACGCGCGTGGTATGGCGCGAACGGATGACCTTTGATGCGACGACCAACAGCGGGCATTCCCTCCTTCTTGACAGCGCGCCGCCCAACGGCGATGACCGGGGCGCGCGCCCGATGGAACTCTTGCTCACCGCGCTCGCGGGTTGCGCGGCGATGGATGTGCTTTCGATTCTCGAAAAGAAACGCGAAGCGGTTGAGGGATTTGAGGTGGTCATTCATGCCAAGCGCGCACACGAACATCCGCGCGTGTACACCGAGATTCAAGTTTTGTATCGCGTGCGCGGAAACGTGAATGCGCGGTCGTTGCAGCGCGCTATAGAACTTTCCGAAACCAAATACTGCGGCGTGGCCGCGATGCTGGGCAAATGCGCGACGATAACTTCACAGTACGAGATTGAACCGCCTCAGACCTGAAATGGAACGTCCGAATTCATCACGAATTCGGACGTTCCATTTTTACATTTCCTTCATGTATCTACGAATCGAAATCGCCGCGCTTGCGCCTTCGCCGGTCGCCGCCGCGATTTGATTTGTCGCCCCGGCGCGTACGTCGCCCGCCGCAAAAATTCCGGGGCGGCACGTTTCCATGTCGAAGGGATGCCGCTTGAGCCATTCGTCCGAATAAAACACCAAATCTTTTACATGCTCCAAATCGTGTCCGGTTTTGATATAGCCGTATTCGTCGAGTTCGAGAAAGCCCTTGAAAATTTCCGTGTTCGGTCTCTGTCCGATGAAAATGAATGCGCCCGCCGGATGCAGTTCCTCTACAACATTGGTTTGTGAATTTTTCACGACGATGGTTTTTAGTTTTCCGTTGCCGATAAATTCTTGAACGCTTGTATTGAAACGAATGTCCAGTTGCGGCGTCGTCAACGCTTTGTCCGCGGCGGTCTTGCTTGCGGAAAGTTTGTCCCCGCGCACGAGCAGCGTCACCTTGTCGGCGAAGTTCGTGAGAAACAATCCTTCCTCCACCGCGCTGTTGCCGCCGCCGACGACCACGAGATTTTCCGCGCCTTTGTAAAATGGTCCGTCGCACGTCGCGCAAAAGTGAATTCCCGCGCCGATGTATTCGTCTTCGCCGCGCACGTTCAAACGGCGATAGTCCGCGCCTGTCGCCACCAACAACGCGCTGGCGGAATACATCGCGCCATCGCCCGTGTGAACGTGACGATACGGCGCATTTAACCCAATCTCGCGCACCTCTTGCGCTTGCAGAATTTCGACATCGTACCGCGCGACTTGCGCGCGAATGCGTTCCACCAAATTCGCGCCGCTGATGCCTTCGGGAAAGCCCGGATAATTTTCGACTTTTTCGGTGATGCCTGCCTGTCCGCCGATGCCGCTTTTTTCGATGATGAGGGTTTCGATGCCTTCCCGCGCGGCATACAACGCGGCGGTCAGTCCCGTGATGCCCGCGCCGACGATGATGAGGTCATAAAACGGACGCTGCGCTTTGGTCGTCACGCCAAGTTTTGTCGCGAGCTCCGCGTTGCTCGGTTCGACCAAAATACTATCGTCGGGAAAAACAATTGTGGGAATGATGCGTTTGCCGTGATTGATTTGCTCCACGTACGCGCGCGCGGCGTCATCTCTTTCAATGTCCACATAGTTGTACAGGACGCGCTGTTCGCCCAAAAATTTTTTCGCGCGTTTGCAATCGGGACACCAATACGTGCCGTACAGAGTGATTTGTGATTCTGCCATGCTAGCCCCATGTCATATCGAACGGCGTGAGATATCTCACGCCGTTCGATATGACAACACCCCTAAATTTTTTCACTCATTCGTCATTCCACGCGCGAAATTGTTACACGCCAAGTGATGACATCGTAACCCACGCGTTCTCGCGCGCGCTCGCAACAATCGCTTCAATCACGCGCATATTTTGGACGGCATCTTCGATGGGTGTGGGAACAGGCGAATTGTTCAAAATCGCGAGCGACATCAATTCACCCTGTACGGTGTATTGGTCTGTCGTCGGTAAATTGATTTCTTGAATTTTGCCGTCGTGTTGATACCACATTTTGCATGGCTTGTTCGGCGGCGCGTTAAATGGAATTTCGATTTCGATGCGGCCCTTGGCGCCAAAAATGTTGACGCGTTGGTACGGCGACAACTGCGTGGAACAGGTGAACGTCGCAGTGCCGCGTCCGAAATCGAGCATCCCCGACGCGAGACGGTCTGTTTTTAATTTCGGGTCGTACTCGACAATGCCGACGACGCGCTGTGGCTCCGCATCAAAAATAAAACGCGAGAGCGAAATGTTGTAACAGCCAATGTCCATCAAACCGCCGCCGCCAATATCCGCCATGTTGCGAATGTTGTTCGGGTCGTCGTTAAAGTACGAAAAGAACGATTGAATCGTCCGCAGTTCGCCGATTTTTCCATCCAGCACCAATTGTTTTGCTTTTTGCCATTGCGGATGATGGCGATACATGAACGCTTCCATTACTTTCAAGTGCGGAAATTTTTTCGCCGCGTCCACGAGCATTTGTCCTTCGGCGGCAGTGAGCGCAATCGGTTTTTCGCACAAGACATGTTTGCCCGCTTCGAGCGCTTTGATAGACCACGACACATGCAAATGATTGGGCAGGGGATTGTACACGGCGTCAATTTCCGGGTCCGCGAGCAGTTCTTGGTACGAGCCGTATGCTTTTGGAATGTTCAATTGTTTCGCTGCCTTGCGCGCGGCGTCCACATCCCGCGACGAGATGGCAACAATTTCCGCGTGCTTGGAATTTTTCATGCCGGGCAAAACTTTTCTTAAACCAATATCTGCCGTGCTGATTTGACCCCAACGGACTTTACGCATGTGTGGCTCCTTTGTGATTAGTCGTTAGTTGTTAGTTTTTAGTCGGTAGTTGTTCGTTGTTCGTTATTCGTCGTTAGTGATGCGCGAGAGGCGAGGATTGCGAAAACTCGTCGAGCATTTTGCGCGTCGCGCTGGCGATTTCTTGAATCGTCTGTTCAAAAATGTCTTGATTGCGTTTTGACGGCACGCGATAGCCGCTCACCTTGCGGACAAATTGACGCGCTGCGTCATAGATTTCTTGTTCGGTTGGTTCTGCGTCAGCGTGACGCAGTTGTTTGATGCTTCGGCACATGGTTATTCCTTTCTGCCCACTACCATCACCATATTCACATGCAGCACAAAGCCGCCTTGCTCGTCGGCGCGTTCGCAGCTCGCGCGCAAATGCTGCAATTCTTGCTCATTGAGCAAATTCAATTCCAGCGCGATGCGTTCGATGTCGTTCCAGCGTCCGAGTTCGCGCGCCAGTGCGTAATCGGCGTACACGACGGGGACGATTTCCAAATCAATTGCGTCGAGCTTGTGTTGTTGAAAGAGCAATGGCATTTCGCGCGCGGCGTAACCATTTTTGACGCTGTGTTCCAACACAACGCGCGTGAAACGCCGTTCCAACTCGTGTTCGTCAATCGCGATGGACGCGCTCGCGTAATCGGTATCGAGAACGCAAACGTAACCGCCTGCGCGCGTGACGCGAATCATTTCACGCAAAGTCGGCGCGGGATTTTGCAAATGTTGAAAGAGGCGTTCCGCGCGCACGGCGTCGAACGAGGCATCGTCGAACGGCAGCGCGTCGGATTCGGCAACGCGATGTTCTGTCCAACCCGCGACGCCGTTTTGAATCGCGCGCGAATTTGCCTGTTCAATCATTGCCGCGTCTTGGTCAATTCCCGCGACGCGTCCCCACGAACCGACGAGCTTTGCAAGCGGAATTGTATCCGTGCCGGGACCGCAGCCGACATCGAGTACGCGACTCCCCTCCATCACGCGCATTCGTTGGTACGTCGTGCGTTTCACATTTTCCAACACCGCGCCGAGCCGCGCGAGATATTGCGAATCCACATTTCTTTGATTTTCCATTGCCCGCAAGTATAAACTCTCTCAAAAAAGCGTCAAGGGGTTGGGAATGGCTTTTGGAGTAGAATGGAACAAGA
>CALMZO010000171.1 GCA_937870825.1 uncultured Chloroflexota bacterium
TGGGCATATTGCAGGGCAAAAGAAAAATCGCGGCGCGCCCGCGCGAGGGAAACGAGTCGCCACAAATTTTCTTGATATAGCGCGCGCAAACGTTCGCGTTCGGGGACGAGCCAATCTTCGTACACGTTTTCGAGCAGGTCGCCTTGATAAAGCGCGACCGCTGACGACAGACGGCGAACAGCGTCATCTGTGGTCTGTTTTCTGTGGTCTGTCGTCTGTGCTTCAAATTCCATCACGTCGAACCATGTCGGCGCGTTGGGATTCCATTGCACGGTTTGATTTTCTTGCAAGAGCCACGGCGCGTTTTGTTGCGGCGGCAATGCCTGTCGCAAATAATTCAAGTGTCGCCGCAAATTCGCGCGCGCGTTGGATTCGGATTCGTCTGTCCATAACGCGAACGCGAGAGCATCTCGCGCGAGAGGTGTATTGCGATGCAAGAGGAGGTACGCGAGGAGAGGCAAAACTTTGGGACGTGCGGTGAAAGGGTACGGCGTCGCGTCGATTGAGAAACGCGGTTGTCCCAAGAAAAAAACATGGAACATGGGTCGGACGGCTCTGACGACTGCCGCATTATAACATTCTCAAACTGCCTTGGCGATGGAAAACACAAAATTTGGTTCATCCTATTTTTGTGTTTTCACATATAATGTTGCAATGGAGGAGAGATGGCAATAGTAACAAAAAAGGCAACGACATCGAATACAAAGTCGCGGCATCGGGGGAGAATTTTGGCTCGCAAGAACGGACATCGCGGAACAAAGAAAGAGCCAACGGCTGGCGTATATATGTTGCGCCCTCGGCGTCTCTCGCCATCCGCGAAGCGACGCGCCACGCGGCTTGCCACGTTGGTCCGGCAAGACCTGGCAGCGCTGGAACAACAAACAACTCTGGATGAGACAATGCGCCAGCTGCGAGGACGTGCATGGTCGCCCTAGACACGGATGTTTTGGTATTGGGGTTTGCTTTTCAACGCGATGACAGGCAAACCGCAAACAAAAATTTCTTGTCGCGCGTTTTTGATAAAAATCCGGCGACCACAGTTTATAATTTGGTGGAATTTCTGGGACAGATGTCATTTAATCTTTCCGCAAAACGTTTGTCAGAGTGGCGTAGCTGGTTAGTTGACGAATACAATTTGACAGTTTTGTTTCCGCAAGCACGACCAGAACAATCTGCAGACTCATTCTATCGTAACGAAATTTTTGAACGCGCGTTTGCAAAAATTAGCAAAGAAAAGATGGCGTACTTGGATGCATTGATTCTGGATTTGGCAGAGCGGACACCAAACGTCGAGCATTTCGTCACATGGAACGCCAAACATTTCAAAAATAAAACTGCGCTTCATGTCGTTACGCCAGAAGAGTTTTTGCAACTGTAGATGGGCGATAGAAAATCAAAAGCGAGCGAATTTATATCGCTCGCTTTTTTATTTTTCACCGTATAATGTTCGCAGGAGCCATTTCACTCCAAATTGTTTCTCACTTGGAGGTTCAATTATGCCCGCAGCAGTTTCGAGCAGCGTCGCCAGTCATGCCGACAAAGATTTGCGCGCTGCCAAACAAGAACTTGTCAGCCGTTTCATGCTTTCGCCGCAAGCCGCGTCGGCAACGGCGACGGTGTCCTTTGCCGCGCGTGTTGCGCCGGGACCGAAACCAATAGAGAATATCGTCGGCTTGGGCATCGGCGAAAAAGTATTGGAGAATCAACTCGCGGGCACGCTTTCGGTCAAAGTGTATGTTCGCAAAAAATATCCGCTCGCGGAATTGGCGAAACAAGATTTGATTCCGAAATTGATTGACGGCATTCCGACCGACGTGGAAGAGGTCGGCGTCATTCGCGCGTTGCAGCCGAGTTGTTCGGGACAGCGACGCAAACGACAGCGCCCCGCGCCGAGTGGAATTTCGGTGGGACATTTCGCCATCACCGCCGGAACGATTGGCGGCGTGGCGCGCGACAGCGGCATAAAAGACAATCAAAAACGTTATATCTTGAGCAACAATCACGTCCTCGCCAATTGCAATAACGCGCAGAATGGTGATACTATCTTTCAGCCGGGTCCGCTCGACGGCAGTTCGTCGAACGCGGAAAAGTTTGGGACGCTCGCGCGTTTTATTCCGATTGATTTCAAGGCGCTGGCGGAAAACACGGTGGACGCTGCGATTGCGGAAATTGACAGCGCGGACATCTTGAAAGAAATTTGTTCCATCGGCGCGGTCAAAGGTACGATTACGCCGCAGCGCGAAATGACCGTGCATAAACACGGGCGCACGACCGGGTTGACACGCGGTGTGGTTACCGATGTGGACGCGGACATTCGTGTCGGTTATGAGGAATTTGGCGTCGCATTCTTTATCAACACCGTCGTCATTCGCGGCGTGCCGCCGACATCTCCCTTTAGCGCGGGCGGCGATTCGGGTTCGTTGATTTTGGACAGCCAACGCCGCGCGTGCGCGTTGTTGTTTGCGGGTTCAACGCTTTCGGATGTCACGTTTGCGAATCCGATTCGTACCGTGCTGCGCCGCTTGAAAATTCGATTGTTATAAGTTCCATTGCATCGAGGTTGCGACGAATCGTTCCTCCTTGAAGCAATGAAAGGATGAACGAGGATGCCAAGAACAAAACGTCAAACCTCTGTGCCAAAAAATAAACGTCTCAATGCTGCCATGTCGTCGCGCGCGACCAAAGGAGCGGCGTCGAACACGCTGCCAAAATCTATCAAACAAATCAAACGCGAACTTTCGCGCGAATTGATGCAATATCCCATCGTCTCCGGCATCGGCATCGAAACCAATTTGCAGGGCGCGGAACAAATCAAAGTGTACTTGAACGCGGACGATGACGAATTTCGCAAAACGCTGCCCGATAAAGTTGATGGGATTCCTGTGATTGTTGAAATGATTGGACCCGTCAAGGCGTACTGATGCGGAAAGCGCGCAACACAAAACGGGTGACGAGGAAAAATTTTCTCGTCACCCGTTTTGTTTGCAAAACAGCGCGCCTACAAATTTCCGCGCAATCGTGGATCCAACGCATCGCGCAATCTATCAGGAATCAAGATGCGTTGGGAAATCCAACGATATGTCCGGAGCGTGATTAAACTAAAGACGACTCCGAGCAAAACGCCGCCGATGAGTCCTGTGAATGCGCCAAAGACACTTGCAAGACGCCAGTCCAGAGACCAATCAATAAGCCAATCGAGAATGAGCAGAACTCCAACACCGACTGGAATACCAGAAATCCCTCCGAGCTGTACAACAAAGGCGAAAAAACCATGCTCGAAGCGTTTTTGAACAAGCCCAATTACTGCTGAAGATGAAATGATGCCAAGCAGAACCAGCACTGTTGTAAGCAGCAAAATGCCAATGCCAATAACGATGCCAATTCCGATAATGACAAGCGCAACGGCAAGAAAAACTAACCCCACAAAAAGCACAACAAAACCGCCGTCCATTATAGATTCCCCCGCAATCGTGGATCCAACGCATCGCGCAGTCCATCGCCAATCAAATTGAACGCGGCGACGGTGAGCAGAATGGCAATGCCCGGAAACAGCGGCAGCCATGAATGCGTCGTCACATATTTTCTACCGTCGCTAATCATCACGCCCCATTCGGCGAGCGGCGGCTGCGCGCCGAACCCGATGAAGCTCAAACCCGCCGCAATCAAAATCGCGCCGCCCATATCGAAACTTGCTTGCACCAACAACGGCGAAATTGAATTGGGCAACAGATGTTTGCGAATGATGCGCGCGCCGCTCGCGCCGACACTTTCCGCCGCTTCCACAAATTCGCGTTTGCGTAAGGACAACACTTGACCGCGCACGAGACGCGCGTACACGGGCCACGTCACGACCGCAATCGCAATCATCGCGTTTTCAATCGAAGGACTCAACGCGCCCGCAATCGCCATCGCAAGAATGAGCGAGGGGAACGCGAAAAAAATATCGGTGACGCGCATCAAGCCGTCATCGAGCCATCCCCCAAAATAACCTGCCACCAAACCAATGAACGTTCCAAAAATGGACGCGCTGATGACGACGACGAGTCCCACCATCAACGAAATGCGCGCGCCCCAGATGATGCGCGAAAACACATCGCGTCCGAGTTGGTCGGTGCCGAGAATGTGGTCTGCCGTCGGCGGTTTCAAGCGAAGCGACAACTGCTGCTTGTTCGGGTCATACGGCGAGATGAGCGGCGCGGCAAACGCGGCAAACAAAAACAGCGCGACGATGACGAGTCCCACAATCGTTAGCGGGCTGCGTAAAAAATTTGGCGTCTTGAAGCGTCTGCGCGTGGTTATGTCGCGCAGAGCAATTGGCGTCGCAGAAGATTGGGCGAGTTCAGCCATTGTTCAAGTTGTCATTGCGAGAGAAGCGTACTTTGCGGAGCAAAGCAATCTCGCTCGCGCCTCGTACGCACAACGCGCGGTCTTGGCGATTCGCGCAGAGATTGCTTCGTCACAGCAACCGTTCCTCGCAATGACATTGGTCATCCATGCCGTATTCTTGGGTCGAGCCACGCGTAACTCAAATCTACAAACAAATTCGACAACGGAAAAATAATTCCGGCGATGAGCGTGACGCCCATCACCGCCGGAAAATCGAGACCGAGCGCGGCGGCAGTCGCGTACCGTCCGATGCCGGGCCAAGTGAAAATTGTTTCCGTCAACACCGCGCCGGAAAGCAAACTGCCGAACGTGATGCCGATAATGGTGAGCGTAGGAATCAGCGCGTTGCGAAAACCGTGTCGCAAAATCACGGTGCGTTCCTTCAAACCTTTGGCGCGCGCCGTTCGCAAATAATCTTGATTCAACACTTCGAGCATCGAAGAACGCATCATGCGCGCAATCACCGCCGTCGAAAAATAGCCCAGCACGAACGCCGGCAAAATCAAATGCTGCACACTGCTCTCCAGCGCGGGCATATTCCCCGTGAGAAAACTGTCCACGGTGAACAGACCCGTAATCGTTTGCGGCGGCGGAATGAAATCGTCAATGCGTCCGCCGACGGGCAGCCAGCCCAAGCGGTCATAAAACAATCCAATCATCAAAAGCCCCAACCAAAAAATCGGCAGCGAGCCGCCGACCAGGGAAAAAATTCGCACGAGATTGTCGGGCAAGCGATTGCGATACACCGCCGACCAAATGCCCGCAGGCACACCCAACAGAATTGCAATAAACAACGCAGCGATGGCAAGTTCGAGCGTCGCGGGAAAAAATTCTCGTAAATCTTGCGCGACAGGACGCCGCGTGCGAATGCTTTTTCCCAAATCGCCGGTCACCAAGCCGCGCATATAAATCACGTATTGTTCCGGCACCGGACGGTCCAAACCGTATTCCGCGCGAAATGCTTTCAGCTGTTCATCGCGCGCGCGGTCACCCAACGCCGCCGCGGCGGGGTCGCCGGGGACAATGTGCGAAATCAAAAACGTCACAACCGAAACGCCGAGGAGGACGAACACGATGCCCACCAATCGGCGCAGAACATAATTCCAGAAATTCATGTTTGAGGTAGCAGGTAGTAGGTAGCAGGTCAGCTTCCTTACTACCTGTTGCACTACTTGCTACTCGTTCTTGTGTTCCAACACCGCCAGCGTCAAGCGCGAAATGCACACCAATTTTTCGCGTTCGTCCACAATGCGAATGTCCCAGATTTGCGTCGAGCCGCCGAGATGAATCGGACGCGCGGTGCCGTACACGAATCCTTCGCGCGCGGAACGCACATGATTGCAGTTGATTTCCAAACCGACGACATATTTTTTGTTCACGTCCACACAAAACGAACCGGCGATACTCCCCATCGTTTCCGCGAGCGACGCGGACGCGCCGCCGTGCAAAATGCCAAACACCTGGACGGTGCGCTCATCCACCGGCATTCGCGCGCGTAAAAAATCGTCGCCGACCTCTAAAAATTCCAGCCCCAAATTGCCCGCGAGATTGTTGTGACAAAGCGATTGAATGAGCTCGACGGTGGGACGTGTGTGCCAAATTTCTTGCAACTCATTCATTGCGGTTGAGCGCGGCGAGAATTTGTTCGATGTGTTCGTTGCGATGTTTTGCGCGCGAAATATTGAACGGTTTGCCGCCCGTCGTTTCAAATTGTTCGAGAACGTGGTCGGGCAGCGCGGCAAGTTTCGCGTCGAGTTTTTCTGCAAACTCGAGCGTGAGGGTTTGAATATCGGCGGGCAAGAGTCCGCGCAAAAACGGAATGAGGGTCGCGTTGATAATGTCGGGGTCGTTGGGCGACGGTGCGACGCCTTCGCGTTCCCAACGTTCCAAAATTTGAATTGCGCGCGCATCAAAAACGGCCATGTGCGCGAGCGTTGTGCCAATCGTCCATTCGTTGTCGAGGGGCATGGCATACTGCGCGTCTGTCAATCGTTCAAAGAGAGTACGCAAGCGTTCGCGTGACGCGGTGTTTTGTTTTGCAAGTTCAGAAGAGTACGGCATATTTGAATTGAAATTTAAATTGAACGACGCGCGTATTGTATCATCAATACGCGCGTCGTTGCGTTCGCAGACGTGACAGGTCTTTGGAGACCTGTCACGTCTCGAAAGTACATTACTTGGCAATCGTCCACAGGTCGGCGTAACCCATCGGGTTCCAGTCGAATCCTTGAACGTTGGCGCGCGTGGCAAACAGCTGCTGCGGTTGGAACAACACCGCATACGGTCCGTTGTGCGCGATGTAATCCGTGAGTTCTTTGTACAACGCGACGCGTTTGGCAGGGTCTTTTTCCAGCTTGGCAGCGTTCGCCATGTCGGTTGCTTTTTGGTCTTCCCAGTTGTTGCGTTTTGCAATCACGCCCGCGCTGTAGGCGGCGAACGGGGATGCGTTCGTGTTCGGGTCCGGGTAATCGGGACCCCAGAGCAACAACACAATCGGCGCGTTTTGCGCGCGGTACGTGCCGAGCAATTCCGCCGCCGGTTGCTGCTTGACATTCAGTTTGATGCCCACTTCGGCAAGGTCGGCTTGGATTTTCGCGCCGAGGTCGCCCATCGGCACAAGTCCTTGATTGCCCGTCAAGGTGAGCATGTCAATTTCCAAACCGTTTTCGTGTCCGGCTTCTTTGAGCAAGCTCTTGGCTTTTTCGACATCGCGTTTGAAGATGACTTCGGTGTTCGCGCCGAGCAAACCATTCGGAATGACCGTCTGGAGAATCTGCGCGTTGCCCGACAACAAATCGTTCGCGATGCCTTCGTAATCAATCGCATAGCGAATCGCTTCGCGGACTTTGTTATCCGAAAGCTCTTTGAGCTTGACATTCATCCCCATGTAGAAAATCTGGAGATTGCCCGCTTTTGACGTGACCACGTCTTTGTTGCCCGCGAGCGCGGTAATTTGCTCGGGCGTCAAATCGTGCGCGATATCCGCGTCGCCTTTTTCGAGCTGCGATTGTTGATTCGCCGCTTCGGGAACATGTTTGACGAGAATTTGCGGCGTCTTGGGCTGGACCGCCGAATTCGGATTTGCTTTCAAAAGGAATTCGACATCTTTGGTCCAGTGGTCAAGCATGTACGGACCCGTTCCGGCAGAGTTGGTCGAAAGCCATGTGTTGCCGAAATCGTTTTTGCCGTCCACTTGCGCCTCGTGCTTTTTGACTTCGACGGAATCCACAATCGAAAGCGGGGGCGCGGTGAGAACGTTCAAAAATTCACCGGGGCTTGTGCCTGTCGGCATTTTGAGAACGACGGTTTTCGCGTCCGGCGCGGTGATGCTGTCTTCTTTCAAACCACCGACATCCGTCCAAAGGAATGACGGCGGTTTGCCGAGCGCAATACCGCGTTGGAACGAATACACCACATCCGCGCTCGTGACCGGATTGCCGCTGGCAAATTTCACGCCATCGGCGAGCGTAAAGGTAATTTCCGAACTGCCGTCGGCAGCGGTTTTCACATCCCACTTGGTGGCGAGACTCGGTTTGAGATTCGTCAAATCTTTGCCTTCAAATTTGACGAGCGTGTCGTACATGCTGTGAATCGCGAGCCAGCCGCTGAATTCATACGCTTGCGCGGGGTCCATCGAGACCACATCGTCAATGTTCTTGAGATAGACGATGGTGCCTTGGGCGCCGGTGGACGCCTGTGTTGGTTCTACCGGCATGGCAGTGGGCTGCGGCGCGGCGGTGGGCGGAGCTGCTGTCGGCTGCGCGGGCGCTAGAGTTGGTTGCGCGGGGGCAGCGGTGGGCTGTGGCGCTGCGGTTGGCGGCGCGGCAGTAGGTTGCGCGGCGGGCGCACACGCGATGATGGCGACCAGCGCGACCAGCGCGGCGAGAACCCACAGCGAACGGGTAAATTTATGCATCTTTTTCTCCTCCTAAGAAAAAGTATCGTTCACGGAATGCGTGAACAAATCACAATGCTGTACTACGAGTCCATCGGCGTAGTGGACCCGTAGGTCATGCCGACAAGAGTGGAAATATGCGAGCAAAACCAAGCAGAGGTACAAAGCAACGAAGAAAAAAAACATGAGGCAGTGCAGCAACCAGAGTTGCAATGCACAATTATAGCGCGGGGTGCGTGCGTGTCAAACAAAACCCAAGAAAAGAAATCATCGGCAAACAAAAGAATACACCAAGCCAACACAAGAGAACTTTGCTTTGTGTTCTTGTGTGCTTTTGTTTGTCGTTGTTTTCCAAACTACACCTGTCGCTTTAATGGAAAACGATATAGATTCAGTCCAATCAGCACCGCAACAAACATAATTGCGCTCGCCGCAATCATCGGTGCGTTCGGATTGACCGTGTCAAACAAAAAACCTGCAATCAACGGACCCAACACACTGCCCAACGCGTTCGCCGATTGATTCAAACCAATCGCCGCGCCGCGCGCATTCGGCGGCGCGGCAAACGTCAGCAGCGCGACGATGGAAGGCAGCGCGACACCTGCGCCAAGCGCCAGCAGCGGAATGGTTGCGAATGCCGAAAATACAAAAGGGAATGACGCGAGCAGCCCAAATCCGATACCGCGCGCAAGATTTCCACCGATGACGAGATTCAATTCGCCGAACCGTTTCACCATCGGACCCACGACCCAAACTTGCGCCGCGACACTGCAAATTCCGACAAGCGTGAGAAAAATGGCAACGGCTTGCGTCACAAATTCTTGTGACGTGTTTGGAAACAAAACGCTTTCGGACCACAAAACAAAAATCGTCTGGAACGAAAAGAAACTCACTTGCGTTCCAAAACCCACCAACAGAATCAACGCGACGGCGGGCATTCGCAGCAGTTGCCATTGACTGCGTTTCGGCGTCAATTGCGCGGCGGCGTGTTCGTGTTTGCGGCGTTCGGGGGGCAGCGATTCCGGCAGCAAAAATGTCGAAAGCACAATCGTGGTCAGCGACATTGCCGCCGCCGCCAAAAACGGAACGCGCGGACCAAACTGCGCGGCGAGCAGCCCGCCAAACGCGGGTCCAAAAATAAATCCCAAACCGAACGCCGCGCTCACCAACCCCAAGCCGCGCGTGCGGTTGTGCTCTTTGGTAATGTCCGACAGGTACGCTTGTGCGACGGTGATGTTGCCGCCCGTAAGTCCGTCAACCACGCGCGACAAATACAAGAACGTCATCGTCGGCGCGAGCGCGTTCATCAACAACGATGTGAGCGTACCGAATTGCGAAAGAATCAAGACCGGACGGCGTCCCACATGGTCCGAAAGCCGTCCGAGAAACGGCGACGCGAAAAATTGCGCGCCGAAAAAAATCGAGGTGAGCAGTGTGATTTGCCACGCCGCCGCGCCGAGTTGATTTTGCGCGAACAACGGCAGTACCGGAATCGTGATGCCCAAGCCCAACACGTCCACGAACACAATCATGAAAATCGGAAAACGCGGCGAGCGTAAAAATTTTGTGATGGAGGAAAGGTTCATAAGTTGCATGTCATTTCGAACGCAGTGAGAAATCTCGGTTCGCGCGTAGAGCTTTCTCGCTCCGCTCGAAATGACGAATTGTTACCGGCGCGCCAAATCTTTTTCCGTCACGCGCGGCAGCAGTCCCGCTTGGTCAATAATTTCCGCGACCAATTCTTCTTGGCGATACGCCATGACATGCACGCCGCGCACGCCGGGCATTTCGCGCACCTGTTGAATCAATTCAATGCACAAATTTTTTCCTTCGCACGTTTGATTTTGCGCGCCGCGCAAACGTTCGACAATCGCGTCGGGAATGTGCACGCCCGGCACATTTGTCCGCATCCATTCCGCGACGTGTACAGAACGCAGCGGACCGACGCCGACGAGAATGTACAATTTTTCGTGCAGCCCCAAATCCACCACGCGCTGCATAAACTCGCGCAGACGCGGCACATCAAAACAGTACTGCGTCTGAATAAATTCCGCGCCCGCCTGCCATTTCTTGAGCAAACGCAACGGGCGAAAATCGAACGGCGGCACGAACGGATTCTCTACCGCGCCCACAAACACGCGCGGCGGCACATCCAATTTGCGCCCACTCAAAAATTGTCCCGCGTCGCGCATGATGCGAACGGTACGCAACAGCGTGATGGAATCCAAATCGAATACGGGTTTGGCTTCGGGTTGGTCGCCCGCTTGTACGCCGTCGCCGGTGAGGCACAACACATTTTTTACACCCATCGCCGCCGCGCCCAGCACATCACCCTGAATCGCAATCCGATTTCTATCGCGGCACGAAATTTGATAAATTGGTTCATACCCCGCGCGCGTCAACAACGCGCACATGCTCACGCTCGACATGTGGCAATGCGCGCCCGACGCGTCCGTCGCGTTAATCGCATCACACACCGTCGCCAACACCAGCGCGCGGTCGTACACCGCTTGCGGGTCCGCGCTGTCCGGCGGATTCAATTCCGCAGTCACCGCGAACCGTCCGGCTTTTAACACGCGTTCGAGGCGCGAACCGGAGACGAGGGAATTGGAAATTTCGGATTGCGAATTCGCGGTGAGTGGATTCATCGTTGAATCGTGGAAATATGTTGCGCATCAATCCACCCCGCCGGATTTTTTTGCGCGATGCCGCTGAATTCGTTGAGCCACGCCGACGTATTTTGCAAACGGCGATTGACGGGCGGAAGCACATTGAAAATGTCATCGCCGTACTTGGGCATTGCGCGCGAACGTTCCCATGCCTGCACCCACACGCAGCGCATTTCGGGAATAATTTCGCAGTGTCCATTCGCGCGCACGCCGCCGCACGGACCGTTCCTTAAATTTTTCGGACAATTCATCGGACACGTCATGCCCGTCGAATGCAGGACACATTGCCCGCACATTTGGCAATTGAACAGCGCGCCTTTGGTGATTTCTTCGGCGACGATGAATGTTTTTTCGACGATGCCGCGCGGTTTCAACCAACGGCGAAACGGCGCGAGCGCGTGGTGTGTCGCGTCGTACAACACTTGGAGGAAATGTGGAAAATTTTGCAGCCAGCGTAACATGGTAGCAGTGACAAGGAATGTGGCTACAGTGTATGCGATTTTTCGGTTTTTTGATATTGGGGAATTTTTGCGAATGCGGGGTCTACCGTTGCCGCGTCATTTTTCCGCATCGCCTTCGTTACAAAGAATGGGAAAAGGAGAAACTATGAAAACAAAAATTGCTCTGTCCGTTTTGCTCGTGTGCGTTGCGTTTCTCGCCGCAGGTTGCGGGCTGGCGCAAACGCTGACCGGCACGCAAGGCGGTACGGTGTCGAATTTGTGGAGTGACGTGCCGCCATTGCCCAATGCCACCAAAGCAAACATCAGTATCCCGCCGCTCGCGAATTTGATGATTCAAGGTTTCGTTCAAGCGGCGAACTCTGACAGCAGCAGCGACACAAAGCTCGAGAAATTTGATTTCATCGCGTTTCAGACGAATCAGACGCCGCAGCAAGTTGGTGAATTTTATACCGTCGAAAACATGCAGGCGGCGGGTTGGAGTTCCACAGATACGACGGGCTGTCAGATGGGCGGAGATGCGGGCGTTGCGGGCGGCTTTTGCGCGTTCGCCAAAAAAGATGCCGGCGGCAAAGACATCATTCTGCTCATTCTTCCGGTGCAGGATGACAGTACAAAACAAACGCAAGTGTTTTTTATTCGGTTTGAGGGAACGCAGAAAACACAATAAGGCATAACCAAAAAACCTTCGCAAAGGTGTGCGAAGGTTTTTTTTGTTCAAGCTCGATTTTGCCGCGCTAAGTGCCTATCCGATTAACCCAAGAAACGCCTTGTTTTCAGGGAAAAATCGGGTTATTAGGATAGGCACTAATTCCGCTGATGATTCAATGGAACGGTCAAACGAATCGTCGTGCCGCGTCCTTGCAGCGCGTCAATGCCGAGATGTCCGCCGATCAGCTCTGCGCGTTCGTACAAATTAACAAGCCCGAGACTTGTGCGATTCTTGTACGAGTTGCGAATGTGCTGCAAATCAAATCCGTTACCGTCGTCGTGAATCGAAATGTGCAGCGCGTCGTCGAAACAATTCAGGCGAATCTGGACCCGCTTCGCGCCCGCGTGTTTCACGATATTTTGAATCGCTTCTTGAACGATATAGTAAATGTTGGTTTCGTACGCGGGCGTCAAATCCAAAACCGGCGCATCAAATTCCAAATCAATTTCCAATGTCGTCGTCTGCCGCAGATGCGCTGCCAATTGTTGAACTGCCGCGACGAGTCCTTCGGTTTCCAGCACCATCGGACGCAGCTCAAAAAGCATGGAACGCATTTCTTGAATCGCGCGCTGAAGAGTCGTCACCGCGTTCGCCAATTCGGTCTGCGCGTTTTCGGGGTCACGCGCAAAGTGTTTTTGCGCCACCATCAGATTCATCGCGGCGTTCGACACGAGTTGCACCGGACCGTCGTGCAGTTCGCGCGCCAATTGTTGGCGCAGGCGCTGCTCGAGCAGGGGCGCATAGACAGGCGGAGTGGGAGACACAACAAGCCCTTCAGGTTGGAGTGAGTACAATGATATGGGTTTCACTTGACCCCATGGGGCGGGTAACGGGCGCGTGAGCATGTGGTATTACTAAAAACCGATACGGGGCATGGTCCGGTTTGCCCTCGTCACACAATCTTCTATTCCGTTTTGCTTAAATCACTTTACATGTCTGCTTTTTGGAAGCATTCCAAAGGGTAACAAGGGTTATCTGCGGCTGCGTACGGTTGCAGCTTGTAAAGCAGCTTGGTGAGACGGAATAGGGGATGGGCAATCCCATTAGGATTGCCCCTACGATGATTGCGGCAGGATGGGCGGCTGCGATGGCGTAGGATAATTTTCCCATCCTGCCGTACTCGAATTCTAAAACAATTACGTTAAGACCAGCGTTAAGCGGAACGCGAAATTTCTGAAAAAAAATGGGCGCAGTGTGACGAACACTACGCTCATTTGTCTGTTATTGCGCCTTTTTCGTTACACGGAACATTTGCCATCCTGCCCAGCGGCAGCCCTTGATGTTACAGGCGGCGACGCGGACATAGTAGCGTTTATTCTTTTCAAGAGGTGTCGTCGTCAGTTCACTTACATTCTTGACCGTCCGCTTGAAGACAAGTGTGCCGTCCGTCGAACCAACGCGCACTTGGAGGCGATATTTTACCGCGCACTCGACCTCGTTCCAGTCCACCAAGACCGCTAACGTGTTGAGTCTGGCGTTCGCTTCAGGTGCGGTAAGCGCGGGCGCGGCGGGCTTGGCGACAGTGCAAGGGTCCGGTGTATTGGTAATCGTTGGCGTCGCGCTCGGGGTGGTTGGCGTTGTCGTCTGTGTCGCGGTTGCGGTGTGTGTTGGTGTCGCGGTGGCTCCGCTGTCGTCGGGACTGGCTTGGTCGTCCATGCCCATCACTTCGATTTCATTCAACGCCGCGACATTTTGCCAATACCAATATCCTTCGGTGCTGTTGACGGTCAAACGCAGGCGGTCAATCACCAACGGTGTTGCGAGATTGATAATCGTTCCGCCTTCGGCGTATGAATTCACTCGCCCCACATCCAAAGATTGTTGCAGTTGTCCATTCAGGGACAATCCAAGGGTCCCGCCGGTGATGTGATAAGGTGTCGAGGTCGGTCCCTGTCCAAAGCCGCCCCAATCGCCGTTCGTCGAAGGCGGACCGTACAATTTCACCGCTTTGATTTTTACCGGCGAATCCCATTTTAATTGAATCCATTCGCCTGCCGCGCTGGCATTCGTGGCATGTTCGGCAGACATCCAACCATTTTCGGAATCTTGCATGTTGGGGTCGTCTGCCGCTGCAGCTTCGGGCGCGCTCGGCGGCAGCTGCGGCACAAATTTTCCGCCGCGCTGGACGCTGTCCAATCCGCCAACGGGCGCGGGGAGCAAAGTTCCATCCGCCGCCGGATTCGGCGGACCGCCAACGGGAATGGGAATGAAGCCGCGTCGGTCATTCACCCGCGACGGGTCGAACGGTTGATATTGGTCGTCAGGGCGATTCTCGCTCGAGGCAGTCGCGTTCGCGTACGGCGCAACGTTTGTCCATCCTGCGAGTGCTTCATTTTTGTTTTTAATCGAACCGCTGACGTGTCCAAAGTGACAGCCGATGCACGTAACCGTTTCACCCGGACGCGCGTACGCGTTTCCTTGCGCGATGGAAATGTAGCCGCGATTCCAACCGCTCACCACGCGTCCGTCCGCATCGCGCAGGACGATGAACGCGGGAACGTCGGCAGGAACCTGCGCGGTAAATTCGCCGCGCGCCGAAACGGGAACAGTGGTGTATCGCACCGCGCGCACTTGAACATCTTGCTTGAAGGCATCGCAGGGCTGGGGCCAATTGCCGTAACAGTAGGAACCGGTGAATTGATTCGCGTCCACGTAAATGTCCGCGAATTTGATAGAGCCGGGGGGGGGTGAATTGTTGATGTACGGCAGACTCAACGGCGCGTTGGCATACACGTTCGGATTGTGAATCGTCGCGGTTTGAATGTTGCCGGAATTTTTTTGTGACCAGCCGTATTGACCGGGAAACAAATCGGCAGGCACATTCCATTGACGCGGGTCATCCTGCGGAACGGCAGTAAAATCATCGCTCTTGCTTGTCCAGCCCGTACGCGCAACAATCGGTTTCGCGTCCATCGCGTCCGCTTTACCGATGCTCACCGGGAGTTCCGTTTTGTTGCCGCCGTTCAAATTCATTGTGTACAACTTGTACTGCAAATTTGAACCCTGCAAATTGAATGGACGCCCTGTGATGGGGTCGTTGTACGTTCCCGTCGTCGGAAGCGAACCATCCGCGCCGGTGGTGTACGAAAACAAAATTTTGCCATCGGGCATTCCCGCCGGATGCAGCGCATATGGCGGACTGGTGTTGCCCTGTGACCATGCTTTCTCATAACTCAAGCCCGCAATGGCATCGCCGGAATTGGCGTACAACATATTCACGCCCGGACGCGCAACGCGGATGCCGGTCTTGAGCGTCGAATGCACCATTGTCGTATCTTGCTGCGAGGTGAACGCGATGAACATTTCGCCATTGTTGAAAACGAGCGCGGGCTGCGCGGCGGTGTACGTATCGTGTCCATCGTCTTCGGTGCGCGCCCATTCCGAGTACGGCGTGAACGCGTAACGTTGGAAATCGGTGCCGTCGGGATTGACGACGTGCAGATGCCACGCGTTCGGACCAACATGAATTTCATCCCCGTTCGGCAACTTTCCGCCGGGCGGATTGAAGGTCGCGTCCGGGTTGGCGTAAATCAACGTGCCGTCAGCCAAAGTCTGGTCTTGCGGTTTGTTGTCAATGCGTTGAAAGACACCTTTGCTGCTCGGTTGATTAAAATTGTTCCACCAACGCGAAAAAATAATTCGTCCGTCGGGCAGCGGTGTCGGATGCAGCAAGCCCGCGCGTTCCGTCGTGATGCGATGCAAATTCGAGCCGTCGCTGTTGACCACATACAACTGATAATCGTACCGCTCATCGTAATGCGAACGCGAAGGATAACGCGACGACGCAAACACGATGCGCCCATCCGCCAGATACGCGGGAAAGAGGTCGTTCCACCAGCCGTACGTTTTATAATTCCCGTAATCGTACCCTTGACTGTTGTTGTTGGGAACCGAGGTGAACGTGCGGTCAGGAATCGGAATTTTGCGAAAGCCCGTACCGTTCACGCCAATTTCGTACAGCCGCCAACCGAATTGTGAGGCATCGCGGTCAATTGTCGTCGCGCCCGCGAACACAATTTTCGTGCCGTCAAAGGAAACATCGGGCGATTGCACATCAATCAAATTTCCCGTCGCGGGACTCGGATTCGCGCCGTCCACCAAGGTCGTGAGCGAACCGTCTGCGTGCCGAATCATCAATTTCGAACGGGGCGCGAATTTCGGCAGACCTGTGCCAAATTGTCCTGCCGGACCTTTTTCATCACTAAAAATGTCGTCTTCGGTCGCGAGATGCTGGCGCGCGACAAAGACAATATCGGTGGCGGCAAACAACGGCGCGGCGAGCCGAGAAGAAATCAAAAACGTGAGCGCGACGAGAGCGACGATGCCCAAAGCACGGAATAATCGAAACGGACGCATTATAAAAAAGGGGAATCTTGTTTTCGAGGTGCAATAATGAAAACAAGAATCCCCGTATAAGCATTGGTTACAGTGGCGATTGAATTATAGTACCAGAGTGTGAAGCATCAAATAGGAAATTGTTGCCACGCGCGGTTGCCCGGTTCTTGGGCGGTATGCTATACTTGCCGGGTGACCGAGACGCGGCTTGTGTGAGAGCGAGGAAACTGCAATGGAGAACTCGTATCCTTTTCCCGGCATGAACCCATGGCTAGAAAATCCGCAACTATGGCGCGATGTGCATCACCGCTTGATTAGCGCAATCGCAGACGAGTTGGGTCCTGCGCTTGCCCCGCGTTATTTTGTCGCGGTGGAAACGCAAACGTACATTATGCAGCCAACGCTGTTGCCGCCAACGTGGCGTTATCCCGATGTGATGGTATTGGAACGCGGCGGTCCTGCGGTCACGACGACGCTGACCGCGCCCGCCGCGCCATTTGTGGTTGTAGAGCTGCCCTTGAGTGACCCGCTGATTGAAGGGTATTTAGAGGTGCGTTTTGTTCCGACGGGGGAAGTGGTGACGGTGATTGAACTGCTTTCCTATACCAACAAATTGCCGGGCAAGGGACGCGAAGAATATCTGGAAAAACGTGACAGCCTGCTCAAATCACACATTCATTTTGTCGAATTGGATTTACTGCGTTCCGGTCCGCCGATGCCCTTTGCGGAACCTGCGGCGGAGCGGGATTATCGCTTTTTTATCCGTCGTCGTCAAGAACCGCGCCGCGCCCAATTGTACGGGTTCATGCTCCGCGAACCTATTCCCACGTTTCCCCTGCCGCTTCTCCCCGATGACCAGGAACCTCTCATTGACTTGAACGCGCTGGTACGAAATCTGTACAACCGCGCGCGCTATGACCTTGTGTTGGATTATGCCAAACCGCCGGACCCGCCCTTGCGCGACGCGGACGCGGCATGGGCAAACGCGCTCTTGCAAAACGTTCCCCAATAAAAAACTTGCGCGGCTATCCCGGCTGCCAATCCGAAGCAATCAACAATTTTTTCAGCCCCTGCGCGGGGTCGTTCGTCGTCACCGGAATTTCAAAGAGATGCGCGCCGCCCATCCCTTCGTGCATCGTAAATTCTGTTGAAATGATTGTGCTTTCGCCCGGACCCAAAATCGTCTGACCGACGATAACTTGGGGTGGTCAGCACCCTTCCAACAAGGTCGCAACGCGCGGCACACTCAATGTCAGCGCGCCGGTTCCCGCGTTGCGAATTTGAAACGTCGCGCGCACGGGACGCTCGAACGGCTGCTTGCCCAGGTCAATGCGTTCCGCGTCCACTTGAATCTGCGGTGAGCCGCCGCCCGTTGACGGAGTGAGCGTAATCCACACCGCCGCGAGAACTGCAACGGCGATGAGCCCAATCCCGCCGAGCAACAACAAAGATGCGGCGCTGAATCTATTTTTCTTGCCATGATGCACAGACTTTGTGTGACTTTTTTGTGACATGCTGTACTCCTGTCGAACAACCGCTTTGTCCTGCAAAAAAATGCCGCGAACATTTTTGTTGAGAATGCGGCGGCAATGGGGTGGAACCGCGCGAGTCTCCAAAATTATTTCGGAAAATTCGACGGTCCGAATTGAGTGTACTGATTGATAATGTAACGTTGAATTTGCGGCGGCGCGCGTCCCTCGCGCGTCAGTTTCATCACATCCTGTGTAATGTCCACACAAATTTTGCAGCCGAGCGCGTGCGAATCAAAAACGATTTTGCCGTTGTTCGGCGCGTCTTGAATATAGCAGTCGTAATTGTTGGTGTGTCCAAGCGGACCGCAGCCGCACGTACACGGCACATTTTTTAACGCGTCGGGATTCATCACAGCGAACTGGTACACCTCGCGCACATTCTGCGGCGCGTTCTGCATCTCCGGCGGCAAATCAGAGACAGGCGCGAGATGCAATTCCTGTTTCGTCGTCGTCGCGCAGCCCGTCACCATCAACACCGGCGCAATGACACTCGCCAACATCAACAACGCAAATAAACGTTTCATATCGAACTCGCTTCCGCACGATAAGTTTACTTGCGCTATTCTGAGTGAGAATGGCGCGCGGTGACTGATGAATATGTCACGTTTTCACTGTGGCATGTGTCACCGGCTTGAGCATTGTGCGGCGCATTCGCGCGTGACTGCGCGCGAAGGGAAAATGATTTTGCGCGCCGTCAACCAGCACAGAACCAACATTCTGCAAAAATTGCACGTGCGAAAGCGCGTCAAAGCTGCGCTCCGCGCGCAACCAGATGCGCGCCGCGCGATTTGCCCAACGCGGAACATTTACTATAATCCCCTCGTCTCATATTGCCCGCTTCAACCGATTCCTAGAACCGGAACCAATGATTTCTGTACGACTTGTAAAATTTGGTCTGACCGCATTCGTCGTTGTTGCTCTGTTTGTCCTCGCCTTTACCGTTTTCCCCTTCAACCCCTTTGCGCCAACCGAATCTGAAAACTACACCGCGCCAACTCGTTTGGCGATTTTGACGCGCGCCGCGCAAGGGATTGCCCCCACGTCTGCGTCAACCAAATTCGTCGCTGCCCAACCGACAACCCGACCAACTGACCAACCGACTGATGAACCGGGCATCCCGCCGCCGACCATTCCCGCAAATCCGTCCGAAGCCTTTCAACAAGCGATGACACATCGCCGCAACGGCGATTACGTGCGCGCGGCGACGACATTTCGTACGGCACTGCAAGAGGGCTTGGAACCCGCGATGGCGCGTCAAGCGCAATATCGTTTGGGCGAAGTGTTGTATCTCGCCACCGATTTCACGAACGCAGTTCCCGCGCTGGAAGCGGTAATTCAGGAAAATGACGGCGATGACCTCGCGGCGCGCGCGCATTATTTTCTCGGCGACATTTTTACACAGCAGCAAAACTATGCGGACGCGTTAAAACATTTGCGTGTGTATCGCACGCGCACCCGCGCACTCTTTGGAATCGTCGAACGCGAAATCGGCGATGTGCTGCTCGCGTCGGGGGACAGTACGGGGGCAATCAAACAATACGAAGCCGCGTTCCAAGATGCGACGTGGACAAACGCGCAGCGCGTCGACCTCTTGAAAAAAATCGCGCAAGTGTACGGCGAACGCAACGAGTTTGAACTCGCGGCGGCGCGTTTGGCGGAAGCGTTCAACCTTGCGCCGGATGATGCCACGCGCGCGCATGTGGAATTTTTGTGGGGACAAGCGTTAGAAAATGCGGGCGACCGAGAGACCGCGATTGTGAAATGGAAACACGCGCTGGCGAATTACACGGCAACGGCGGGCGCGCATCAATCCGTTGCCAAACTTGTGGAAATCGGCGAACAAGACATCAACGAACTCCAACGCGGCATCGCCAATTACAGCATCGGCAATTACGATTTGGCGATTCAAGCGTTTCGGCGTTGGATTGCGGCGAATGAAACGCCGGGCGCAGAAGTGTTGTACTATGCCGGAATGTCGTATCAACGGCAGGGCGACCATGCGGGCGCACTTCGCAATCTCGACTCTCTGCTCGCGAGTTATCGCGACAGCCGACGGATTCCTGATGCGCTGTACGCCAAAGCCGTCTCGCAAACGCGTTCGGGCAGTGCAAACAACGCGCTCGTCACGCTGCGAACGCTCGTGAAACAATTTCCGAATGACGCGCGTGCCGACGATGGTTTCTGGAATGCGGGACTCGCGCTGGAACGCGCGGCAGACCACGCGGGCGCGGCGGCAGTGTTCACCGAATTGGCAAACACGTTTCCCGCGTCGTCCTTCGCGTCGGCATCGTTGTTTAACGCGGGCGTGAATTATTATCTGGCGCAAAATTTTCAAAATGCGCAAGCGCGCTGGCTCGACGCAGTGCAGAAATATCCTGCTTCACAA
>CALMZO010000172.1 GCA_937870825.1 uncultured Chloroflexota bacterium
CCGCGATGCGCGATGAACCATTCTTGCGCGTTGAGCCGCGCTTCGCCGGGTTTGGGCTGCGCGCGTTCGTACGAACCGTCGGGACAGAGCAGCCGCGCTTTTACATTGTCCGCGAGATAAATTTTCAAAATGTCGTCGCGAATGTGCCGCACCAAACGCGCGTCCTCAATCGGGAATAAAATCTCTACGCGGCGGTCGAGATTGCGCGTTCGCACATCCGCGCTGCCGAGAAAGACCTCTTCCGCGCCGCCGTTGTGAAAATAATAGATACGGCTGTGTTCGAGAAAACGTCCGACGATGCTGATGACGCGAATGTTTTCGCTGATACCCTTCAGCCCCGGGCGCAGACAACACATCCCGCGCACGAGCAAATCAATCTGCGCGCCCGCTTGCGATGCTTTGTACAACAAGCGAATCATTTCATTGTCCACGAGCGAATTGGTTTTCAAAACAATGTGCGCGCGTTGTCCGTTCGCGGCGTGTTTCATTTCGCGTTCAATCAATTCTTCCAAACCGGAACGCAAGTTGATGGGCGCGACGAGAAATTTGCGATAGTCCTCTTTGGCGGAATAGCCCGTGAGAAAATTGAACAAGTCGGACGCGTCCGCGCCCATTTCTTCATCGCACGTCAACAAGCCAATGTCGGTGTACTGCTGTGCGGTGACGGAATTGTAATTGCCCGTCGAGAGATGCAAGTAACGGCGAATCTCGTCGCCTTCTTCGCGCACCACGAGCGCGATTTTGGAATGCGTTTTCAAACCGAGCAATCCGTACACGACGTGGACGCCTTCGCTTTCCAATTGTTTCGCCCACTCGATGTTGCTCTCTTCGTCAAAACGCGCTTTGAGTTCTACGAGGACTGCGACTTGTTTGCCATTGCGTACGGCGTCGAGCAGCGCTTGTACAACGGGCGCGTTTTTTCCGACCCGATACAACGTCATCTTGATGGCAAGTACGTGCGGGTCACGCGCGGCTTCTTGCAAAAATTCCAAGACCGGCAAAAACGAATCGTACGGGTGATGCAGCAAAATATCGTGCTGCCGCACCGCAACAAACGTATCGTCGGTGTCGGCAAGCAAACGCGGATAGTGCGGCACGAACGGTTGATACTTTAAATCGGCGCGGTCAATCGCGCTGTACAAGCCAAACAAATCACTCATGCCGAGCGGCGGCTCCAACACATAAATGTCTTCCGATTCGAGATTCAAATTTTCGACCAGAATTGTGCGCAGCTCGGTGGGCATCTGCGGGTCAATCGTCAGGCGCACCACTTCGCCAAAACGCCGCTGTTTGACGCCGCGCTCGATGGTCTCTAACAAATCCTCCGCTTCCAATTCTTGAATCACCACTTCGGCATCGCGCGTCACGCGAAACGGAAACGTTTCGAGAATTTCCATTCCCGGAAAGAGTTGGTCGAGATGCGCGGCGATAAGCTGGTCGAGCCAGACGTACGCTTCGTACGTCGCGGGCGCGTTCGGGGGCAGGGGAATGGCGACGAGGCGCGGGAGGGTGTTCGGGACTTTGACACGCGCGAAATGTTCCTGACCGCGCCGGTCTTTGATCAACACCGCAAGGTTCAAACTCATGTTTGAAATGTGCGGGAACGGACGCGCGGGGTCATACGCGAGCGGCGTGAGAACGGGGAATACGACGCGTTCAAAATGTTCGCGCGCGTATTTTTTTTGTTCCGCAGTCAGCGCGTCGTAATGGCGAATCAAAATGCCCGCGCGTTCCAGCTGCGGCAGAATGTCGTACAAACAGGTCCGCGATTCGTTCATCAAGCGCGTCGCGTCTTCGCGCACCCTTTGCAATTGTTCAATGGGTGTGAGCCCGTCAATCGAGCGTTCCGTCACGCCTGCTTCGACCTGTTGTTTCAACGCCGAGACACGCGTCATGAAGAATTCCGCGAGAATGGAACCGACAATCGCGAGAAACTTGATCCGTTCCAGCAGGGGATTGGTGTTGTCTTGCGCCTCTTCCAGCACGCGCCAAAAAAACGCGAGCAGCGCCATTTCGCGGTTGATAAACAGCGCGGCGTCCTCGGGCATCGGCGATGGGTCTTGCCCGTTCAGCAGTTTCTTTTTCTTGGTCTGTTTTGGCATTGCAGCCTTCCAACAATTTTGTAAATTATACACGGAAACGAACCGCTGCGCGTTTCGCATATTCACGTTTCCGGATTTTGACACCGCCGCTTGAACACAGTACAGTGGTGATATGGCAAACGGACGCATACGCAAAACGCGCGCGGCGCGCCAAGCCGCCGAGGGCGATGTCGAGGTACGCGTTTCTCCGCGCGCCCCCCGCGCAAAAATTTCGACGCCGCCCGTGACGCGCGCGCAAAATCTTGCCACTGCGTTGGTGGAGGCAATCATTGGCCAAGTCGCGGAATATATCGAACACAGTCCCGCCGTCGAAAAATTGATTCGCGCGCAGACGACGCGGGTATTGAAAGAATTGGCACACGACCCGCAGTTGACCGCGCTGATACGCGCGCAAGCCGAGCAATACCTCGCCGAACTTGTCGCGCATCCCGAAATTTTGGAACCGCTGGTGCGCTCCCAGATTGACCGCTATCTCGACAATTTGTGGCGCGATTCTGCGCGCGTGCAAGCCATTTCTGAAAAAATCGCGCAGGGCAGAGCCGTCGCGGCGACGCCAAAACGCCGCAAACGCAAGCCGCCCGCATCCGAAATTCCACTTGAATAATGTAATCCGCAGCACCGCGTTGCGGTTTTTTTATGCGTTTCGGTGAATAAGTGAGCAAAGATTCCTCAAGCAATGGGCAAAAAGTATTGACAAACAAGGCGAATCTGCTATACTATTCGTGTTATTCGATTTAGTGAATACATCAAATAACAGGAACAAAAAATGCCCGCCGAAATTCATGCCGAACTCGTCCGCGCTGCTCCGCCCACAACCATCTCGTTCGACCTTGAACCCGTTTTCAACAATCTCTACAGTCTCGTCCTGCTCAATTACGCCGAGAATCTTTCCGGCATGGACGATTGGGTCACGCGCACGTGGAACGGGCTTTCGCCTGAACGCCGCCACAACAATCGCCTCGTCATGGAAGGGTTGCACTTTGCCGTGATGCCGATTCGCAGCTGGAAGACGTTCGAGGACTATTTGAACGATTTGACGACCACGGACCCCGTAATTCTGCGTGACCGCCTCATCAATCGCCTCTCGTCTCCCAAGCCCGATGTCGCCGGGACCTTGCGCGCCGAGCCGATGATTGAACCGACGCGTCTCTTGGACAAAGAGACATACATCAACTTTCTGTTGAATAAACACGGCATCCAAGAAATTGACGAAACGCTCGAACGCGAAGCGCACGATTATTTCACCGACCCGCCGCGGATGCACGCGTTGATTTTGTATCACTTGCAAACCATGTGGCGCGACGTTTTGCAGGGAGAATGGAAACGCGTCCGCCCGATGTTGGAAGAAGCGGTCTATGCATTCCGCGCCCAAGATTTTTCCAAAGCAACGCCGTACGAAATTGTGCAGCGCGTCGCGGCGCAAGAACTCAAGCCGTGGTGGGCTGACCAGATTCAGCGCACGCGTCAGCTGATTTTGATTCCGTCCGCGCATGTCGGTCCCTATCTCGGAAAATTTCAGTACAACGAAACGATGTGGGTGCTGTTTGGCGCGCACTTGCCGGAAGGAATGCGCGTCAGCTCTTCCGCGCTCACGCGTTCGGAATTGCTCGTGCGTTTGTCGGCGTTGAATGACGATACGCGGCTGCGAATGTTGGAACTCTTGGCGAAACGCGACGAACTGTGCGCGCAAGACATCATCACTTTGCTCGACGTTTCGCAACCCGCCGTGTCGCGGCATCTCAAACAATTGAGCGCGACCGGTTACGTGACCGAACGCCGCCGCGAGGGGAATAAATGTTACGCGCTGAATCGTGAACGGCTTGCCGACACATGCGAACGCATGAATCGGTTTCTGGCGAACAAAACATGAACGAACCCGAACTCACCGAACAACTCACACGGAACGCGTTGAACCTCGCGCATCAATGGCGACTCGCGGGACGTTGGCAAGACGCGCTCACGCTGCTCTATGGCATCCTTCCTGTCGCGAACGAATTGAATGATGTTCGGCGCGCCCAAGTGTGGTTGCACCTTGCGCGCACGCTCAATGACCGGGCAACGTTTGGCGGACAAGAAAACGTGGACGCGCAGCGCAAAGCATTGGAAAACGCGTTGTGCTACGCGGAAGCATCGGGCGACGCGTCATTGCTCGGCGCGGCATGGGACAGCAAAGGCATAGCCGAACACGCGCGTTTTTTGAACAGCGACCGCGCACAAGAACCGGCACACGAATTGGAATTTTTCGAGCGCGGGCTGAAATATCGCGAACAAGTCGGGGATGCGCGCGGACTTGCCGAATCAAACTTTCATCTCGGCTTGGTGTACCAAGTCGTACGCGACGATTCCAAAACGGGTGAACCCTATTTTCAACGCGCATACGATTTGGCAAAAGAGGCGAACGATGCCGTGATGCAATCGTACGCAATTCGCCATCTCGCATATGGGCATGACGTTGCAGGCGATTACGAAAACGCGCGCGCAGGATTTCAAGAATCGTTGCAGTTACGCGAACAGGCGGGTTTTCTTCCCGGCGTTGCGATGGCGCATGTCGCGCTGGGACAATTCCAAGCCGAACGCGGCAAGCACCTTCAAGCGCGCGAATATCTCACAACCGCGCGAACAGTGTTGAAGGAATTGGGCGCAACAAAGCGCGTCGAATGGATTGAGCAAGAGTTGTCCAAACTGGACGGAGGATAAACAGCAGCGGAAGCGGAGAAGCATAGCGCCTCGTGCGCGTTCGTCGAGATTATTGGTTGAGTGAGGAGAACAAACATGAACCTGATGCACGAATTGTATGAACGGGAACGCCATGCAGATTTTGTGCGCGAAGCGGAACAAGACCGTCTCAAACAAACAAATCAAAAATCGCGCAAAGCTTCAAAATTCGCAGCGCGAATTTACAAACCTGCGCTGGGCAAACTTGGGGCAACTTTAGTGGACGTGGGCAATCGTCTGCAAGACCATGTTGAGGGCGCTAAACCAACGCCGATGCTCAAGCGCGCATAACTCGCAGAAACGATTTCAATCGAATAGGAACTGTCACCCTTCCTTCTCCTCCTGCAATTGGACGATGGACGGTGACGAAAAACCGAGAGTCATGCGGGACTCTCGGTTTTCATGTACGCTTTTCCCATCGCCACGCGTTTGCCGATGGATGGATGGTCATGCAGCAGCCACTCCACCCACGCTTCGGGTTCAATCTCTGCCAAATTTTGATTCGCCAGTTTTTCAAACGCGCGGATGAACGCTTGCGGATTGCGCGTCGTTTCCAGCGCGTACCGGTCGGCAGCAACTTCACGCACGCGCGAATACCAATTGCCGAGCGGCATCGTAATCAAACCAAATGCGCCGAGCGCGAGCCCGAGCAGCGGCATCGCGGCGAGGTCTGCAATCCCGTTGAATCCCAACCACGCGATGCCTGCGCGCATGACTATATCGGCGATGAAAAATCCCATCAGCGTCAAAACGGTTTGCACCGCGATGCCGCGCACAATATCGTTGTGGACTTGATGTCCCAATTCGTGCGCCAAAATGGTTTCAATCTCGTCGGGCGTGAAATTTTTATACAAGGTATCGCCCAGCACGATGCGTTTGGTATTTCCCAAACCCATGAATGCCGCGTTTGCTGCCGTCGTCTTGTCCGAAAGCACCATCGTGTACACGCCGTTCACGCGCGTCTTTGCATTCGCCGCCAGCCGCATGAGCCGGTTCACCAAATCGGCATCGTCCAGCGGTTTGAATTTGAAAAAAATCGGAAAAATCAAAACCGGCGCGAGATTCGCCAGCACGACGCTAAACAGCAGCAGAAACGCCGCCGTGATGAGCCACCACCAATCGGGAACTTGGCGCAGCAAAAGATAAATCACTTGAATGACCACGCTGCCCAACAACAACGACAGCGCGCCGCCTTTGACCAAATCCAAAACCCATGCGCGAAAACTCTGTGTGGACAAGCCGTACCGATGCGGCAGCACAAAGCCGCTGTAATACGTCAGCGGCGCAAACAACAGCGCATACACGGCAATACCAATGACAAAATAAATTTCGGTTGCAAGAAACGGATTCGTCGAAAGACTCAACACCGCGTCGCGCAGCCACGCACTCAATCCCGTCGCCAGAACCAGCACAAACGCGAGCGCGGAAATCACCAAATCTGCCGCGAGCAATCGGTGCCGAATTCGCGCATATTCTTTTGCTTTTTCTTGTCGTTCAATATCAATGCCCATAGTTCGCCTGCCGCGTATTGCGTATCGTCAGTGTTCAACCGAAAATCGAAATTCAAAAATCGCCGCTTTACCCGTTCACTCTATCTCTTCATCCCTCAATCTTTAATCTCTTGCATCACCCGCTCCAACGACTCGGCGTGTTTCTGCCACGAAAAATGTTCGACGACGCGCGCGCGTCCCGCGTCGCCCAAGCGTTTCGCCAGGGCTGCATCGTCCACCAATTTCAAAATCGCCGCGCGCATTTTTTCCAAATCATTTTCGGGATACAACAAACCTTCTTGTCCCTCGCGCACAATCGTGTTCAAACCCGCCACATCAATCGTCACGACAGGCAAACCCATCGCCATATATTCATGCACCTTGAGCGGCGACCAATAAAAGCCGAC
This sequence comes from uncultured Chloroflexota bacterium, assembly GCA_937870825.1. GTDB lineage: Bacteria > Chloroflexota > Anaerolineae > UBA4142 > SHND01 > SHND01. The sequence goes on from CALMZO010000172.1 coordinate 6,715, forward strand.
GCGCAGGGGAGGATGAACCTGTGTGTTGAACGGCGCGACGCCGACATCACTCACCGCGAGATAATACGGCACGCGCGCATAATCCACCGCGCCCGTCAAAATAATTTTCTCGCGCAAATTCGCGCGCGCCACGTTCTCGCGCGTTTCCTCCAACAACTCTCCCGAACCAATCATCAAAAACAAAATGTCCGCGCGCGTTTTCAAAATCTCTTGCGCCACATGTACGAACTCGCGTACGCCGTGCCAGGGACGAAACGAGCCAAGAAAAACAACAACGCGCTTGCCCGAAGGATTAATCTGCACTCCCTCGACAATGCTCGGGACAAGTCTCCGGTCTCCCATCTCTTTTTCACTCAACCGCGCGCGGTCAAACAATTCCACATTCGCGCCCCAGGGAATTTCGCGCACCTTGCCGCGCAGTTCGGGAAACGGCACCGTCGCCGCGAGCGGCGTCACGATTCGTTTTGCGAACGCCGCCTGTTCGCGCGCCCTGCGCGTCATCCAACCCAGCATCAATTTGTCCGCGACATATTTTTTGGAACCGCGCGGGTCCAGCATCGGCGCGTTCACTTCGAGCAGCGAGGGAATGTGTGCGCGCTGCGCAACGCGCAATGCCGCGCCCGAAAAATTATAGTATCGCTCCATCACCACATCGGGTTTTGTCTCTGCAATCACTTGTCGAATGCGCGGTTCGAGTTGCCACAACAAAAAATTAGAACGTGCCCGCACGCGAATCAAATCGAATCCGCCCATTTTTTCGCGCGTGCTCTGTCCTGCTTTCTGTTGGACAACTACGGTCATGTCATGCCCGCGCCGCGCCAACTGCTGCGCGACTTCGGTCACATGCACCGCGCCGCCGTGCGAGCCGGGGAGCGATTCTTTGAGCGCGACGTAGAGGATGTTCATCAATTCGTAAGGGTAGTGCCTTGTGCCTGCCCATTCTTTTCCACCAACAAAAAATACGGACCCGCGCGCAAATTGCCAAACAACGCGATATCCAACTGCATCATTTTCGACGCAATTTCCAACGGCACACCATATTTGCTTCCGTTTTTCATTTTCGCGCGCACATTCGTCCGCGCATTCACTTGCTGTTCCAATTTATTTTTCCCGCGCGCGTTTTTGCTCAAATAATTTTCGCCCAATTTCATAAACACATTTTCAATCCAACCCTGAACGAGTCCGTTCCAAAACGCGACGCGTTTCACGACGAATCCGTTTTGTTCAAACACCGCGCGCAATTCCTCGTACGTGCGAATCGCTTTCACATGGTCTGACTTGCGCCAGTCGTCGCGCGTAAAATCCACCGCGCCGCGTTTCGTCAACCAACGCGTCACCGCTTGCTGCGGTTTCATCAACGGCGCGAGCGTTTGTTTTTCGCGCGTATTGGAAAAAATAAAAAATTTGCCGCGCGGTTTCAGCGCGCGCCGCGCTTGACACAGCACGCGCGTAATGTCCTCGTACGTCAAATGCTCCAGCACATCAATCGAAAAAATCTTGTCGCACGTTTCGTCACGAATCGGCAGCGCCCGCAAATCCGCGCGCAGCAATGGCAATTCCTGCACTGCGCGTTCCGCGAACCACGGCGCAAGGTCCGCCGCGAGCATCGTCGCAACCTTGTCTTTGTTCCAATACGCGAATTTTCCGTTCCCGCAGCCCAAATCCAACACCACATCGCTTGCTTCCAATTTCAAAAAATCATTCAATACATTATTTTTCACTTGCGCCGAAAGCAGCGGCTGTCCAAACTCGCGATAATCGAGAATCTGCGCGCCTTCCGCTTCCACATACTGCGTCGTATGTCCAAATTCCGCGCGCGGCAACAATTCCGCGTACCCGTCCCGAATCGCGTACTCGCTCGCACATTGCGTACACGTCAAAACATCGCCGCGCAATTCGAGCGACGCGTGGTCTGTGGGACAACACAACAGAGGAATGAGCTTGGGAGAAAACATTCGATGAAACGAAACCGAGAAACGAGAAACAAGAAACGAGAAACGAGAGAGGTCAAATCTCTTGGCGGCTTGGCGGCTTGGCGTGAGATTTACTGTTTGAAAAACGAACTGCGATTTGTCACGAACCTTTGCGCGATTTCAAACAAACGCGGCGGCACGCCCAAAAATTGATTGCGCGCCATTTCCAACATGTCCACGGGCTGCTGTCGCGGCACCATGCCCGTTACGAATTGAATAATAAAAAACAAATTCCACACAATCAACACCACGCTCGCGCTGGCAAGAATCGGACGCGGCACGCGCGTTTGAATTCCATGTACGAACGCGGCGAGTCCCACTACAAAAATCACCGTGCAGTTGATAAAGCGTCGTCCGCCGTACGCCGCGCCGCCGAACCATGTCGAGAACGAACCGAGCAAATACGTTTCCGCCGCGAACGCGACAAGAAAAATCGCGGCAAGCAGTTTGTCGTGACGCCACAAAAAAAATAATCCGATGACTCCCAACAGCACAACCGGTGTCCATGTGAACAAGCCGTGAAAATTGGAAAACAGCACATCGAGAACATGCGCGCCATCCCACGTAAATTTATCCGTTACATTGCGCGCGGGCAAGAAATTTCCGTTCAACACGCGATACGAAATCAGTTGTGGAAGGAACACGACGAACGCGCCTACCACCATCACCACCGAGCCCACAAGCCATTTTTTCAACGCGAGAAAATTTTCGTGTGAACGCAGAACGCGATACAGAACCAACACTCCTTCGACGAACGGCATTACAAAAAACACGCCCTCTTGCTCTCGCACCATCGTCATCAACCCGCCGCTCGCGCCCAACACAAACCAATCGCGCAAATTCCCACTTGCGCGCGAGTCCCGCGTCCGCCACCACACAAACACAAAGAGCGCGGACGCAAACAGCGATGCCGCGTGACTGAACGCAGGGGCAACATACATATAGTACACCGCGTTTGTCGCAAACAAAATCGTCAACGCCGCGCCCAACGCAATCCATTCCGCAAAATACTTGCGCGCGATGCGGTACGCCAAATACATGCCGAACCAGCCATAAAATACGGAAGCGAGGCACACCGCGTAAATGTACGGCGCGGAAACCCCGTTCGCCGCGAACGCGGGATTGATGTTTTGCGCGACGAGCGCAAACAGATGCGCGGCGAGATAAAACGGCAGCCACAAGACCGCCGTTCCCATCGGACCAAAATTGATTTGAAGACCTGTCGCGGTGTATTGGTCCAAAAAGGTTTCTTTGAAACGCGAACGCACACAATCTTGAAAATTCAAATTGCAAAAGTATTCGTACTGATTTCGGAAATTCAAATCGCCGTCCAAAAGCAGCGATGGCAGGTACGAAAAATATTCAATTTCATCCGACGCGGCGACGCGCGGCGTGACAAACGGCAGCGAAAGCAAAAACAACACAGCCATCACGAACAATCCGCGTTCGACGCGAAAGGACCCAAGAGAAAAATAATTCATACCTTGTACGGGCGATGGCGGCGATAACATTCATCGCCCCTCGCCCATCGCGCGGGGCAACCACAAGGGTTTGCCCCTACATCCCGCAAATCGTCTCCGCCGCGCGCACAATTTTTTCCGCGCGTTTGGCGTACGTAAATTCGCGCACGCGTTCCCGCGCGCGTTCGCCCAAATCTTGCGCATCGTGTTGCGCCGCGCGTTCGAGTTGCTCTGCAAACGCGTTCACATCCCCGCGCGGAAAATACAACGCGGCATCGCCCAAAATTTCGCGCAGCGACGCGCGGTCAACGCACACAATCGGACGCGCCATCGCCATGTACTCGAACATTTTCAAAGGCGATGCCGTCGCATCCGTCACCGTGTCGGGAATGACCAACACATCTGCCGCCGCCAAATAATCTGCAATCCCGTTTGACCCTTCACCCTGTTCAGGGCGGGCTGTTTGACGTTTGACGAATATCACTTGTTCCGCAAGCCCCATCTCGCGCGCCAACTCTTGCAGTTCTTGCACCTCAAAGCTGCGTCCGCCGACTAACACCAGGCGCGCGCTTGCATCATTCCATTGTTTGAACGCGCGCAGCAAAACATCCAAGCCGCGATATTTGAATGTGAGTCCCGCATAGGCGACGATTTTCGCCTCACGCGGCAAATTCAATTTCGCGCGCATCTTTGTCTTTTCGCGCGGAAAATAAATCGCGTCATCATACGCGTCGGGAATCACAAACACACGCGCGGCGGGCTGCCAGCCGCGCGCGATAATTTCTTGGCGAAACGTTTCGGTGAGCGAAGCGATGCCGCGCGATTTTGTTAACGTGGCCTCGTCCATGTGCTTGAGCGTTTCAATCAGGCGCGCGCTTTTGTTTTGCCCCGGATGCTGCGATTCCAGGTCATGCACTTCGTACACGACGGGCAAATTCGCGCGCACAAAGCGATACGCGCACACAAGATCGCGCGTGTAAATCAAATCGGGCTTTACGGACGCGATGATGCGTTGGGCGCGTTGTGCGTACACCGCGCGTTCGATGTACGACCAGCGCGCTGTTTTGTAGAGGCGTACAAGTTTGTTGATGGGAATCCGCGCGAGTTGGCGCGCGGGAAAAGGGGGGGGGGCTTTTTTCCCAAAGCGCGGGACGATTGTCGTTACATTCTCGCCGAGTTGTTTCGAGAGTTCGCGCAAGGTGTTGAACGTTTGAATCGAATTGGCAGATTCGAGATTGAGCGGCGAGTACGCCACATAGCACAATCGGAGAGTGTTGGTCATTTTACGGCGAGCGCGGCGAATCCGACGGCGAGGTCACTGTTTTGTCTTGCATCGAACGCGCGAAATAAAAGCGACATTAGAAATTCCACAAACACACGCGCAAACGTTCGTCCAATGCGTGTGCCGCCGAACGCGTGCGATAACACGTCATTCGTCACCGCCACATAATTTCCGCCCGAAACAATTTCGACGCGCGAGAATTCGCGGAGCATGTAGCGATAGCCCTCTTGCGTGAACCGAAAATAATCGTGCGGCGACGCGTGATAGGGATGGTAGAACGGCGCGTAGGAAAAATAGACGCCGCCTTTTTTCAATACGCGCGCGACTTGGTTCACGGCGCGAATAGGGTCATGCAAATGTTCCAAGACCGAAACCATGAGTACGCCGTCGAGCGATTCATTTGCAATCGGTAAAAGATGCGCGTCCGCGACAAACGCCACATTCGCGCCGATTTCCACATCGAGTCCAAAATAGCCGCGCTGTTGCGTAAGTTGCGCGTATTTTTCCGCCAACGCGAATTGTCCCGCGCGCCGATTTTTTTCCACCACACTGCCCGCGCCCACATCGAGAATGCGCGCATTTGGATTTTGTAACAGCGCGTCAATTGTTTCGATGAGCAATCGTTGCGGGTGAGGGGAGCGAAGTTTCATGTGTGACGAATGACGAATGACGAATGACGAAAGTGGATGCATTCGCCGTTCGTCATTCGTCGTTGGTCAGTGGGTCTGATACCACTCCAATGTCCTTCGCAATCCCTCTTTTACATCCACCGTCGGCTCGTATCCCAATAACGCGCGCGCGCGTGAAATGTCCGCGTGCGAATGAAGCACATCGCCTGCGCGCGGCGGCGCAAAGTGTGTGGGCAAATTTTGATGCGTGAGTTCATTCAAGAGAGAAAGAATTTGATTGAGCGTTGTGCGCGCGCCGCCCGCGACATTCACCACCGCGCCGCCGTCAAATTCCGAATACGCCGCGCGCACATTCGCGTTCACGACATTTTCAATGTACGTGAAATCGCGCGATTGTTCGCCGTCGCCGTACACGGGAAAGGGTTCGTGATGCCGCGCGCATTGCACAAATTTTGCGAGCGCGCCCGAATACTGCGAGGTTGGGTCTTGACGCGGACCAAACACATTGAAATAACGCAAGCAAATGGTCGAGAGGTCGTAGAGATTGGCAAAGACGCGCGCGTACTGTTCGCACGCGAGTTTTGTCACCGCGTACGGCGAGAGCGGCGCGGGTTCAAACGTTTCGACTTTCGGGAGCTGCGCCGAGTTGCCGTACACCGAAGAACTGCTCGCCAGCACAACGCGTTGGATGTGGTTGTCGCGCGCGGCAATCAAAACATTGAGCGTGCCTGTGAGATTCGCGTCGTGCGAGGCGCGCGGATTTTTGATGGAGCGCGGGACGGACGGCAGCGCGGCTTGATGAAAAATAATGTCCATGTTGCGCGCGGCATTTTGCGCGACGTTTTCGTCGGCGATGTCGCCTTGAAGGAATTCGATGTCATTTTTGATCGCGTCGAGATTTTCCAAATGTCCCGTCGCCAAATTGTCCAACACGCGCACGGTCTCGCCGCGCCGCACCAATTCTTCCGCCAGATGCGAACCGATGAAACCCGCGCCGCCCGTGACGAGAATGTTCATAAAGCCACTGCCTCGCGCTGTTGCATTGCGCGCGCGTACACATTTTCATTGCGCGCAGTCAAATCATTTTCGTCAAAACGTTTCAGCGTCTTGAATCCATTTTGAATCAGACGCGCGCATAAATTCTCATCGCGCAACATTCGCGCAATGGTTTGCGCGAGCGCGCGCGGATTGTCGCGCGGGACGAGCAAGCCGTTGTATTCATGCTGCACCACTTCATCCACGACCGGAATATCGGATGCAATCACGGGGCATCCTGCCGCCATCGCTTCGAGCGGCGGCAGACCGAATCCCTCATAGCGCGTCGGCAAAACATACACATCGGCGGAATTGTAGAGACGCACCTTGTCTTCTTCACTCACGCGTTCAAGAATTTGCAAGTGTTCACTCGTCCCATCTTTTTTGGCAATCCATTCCAATTCGCGGCGATGAATCGGGCTGTGACCGACGAAAAGAAAAGTCGCGTTCGGAAAATCGCGCAGCACCTCCGGCATCGCGCGCGCCAACACATCGAACCCTTTGCGATATTTGAATTGTCCCACAAACAAAATCACGGGACGCGAAAATTCTCGTTGGAATTTTTCGCCGCGCAAATTGGCAATGAACGGCACATCCACCCACAACGGAATGGTTTCACTTTCGATGCCGAGTTTTCTCCAAATGCCGCGCTCGTGTTCCGAACACGCGATTACCATGTCCGCGTGATGCGCCGGATAGTGCATAAGGTAATTTTCGACATGGCGTTTCACGCGCCCATCGCGCGCCGCGCGATTCAAAATTTCGCGGCGTGACCAAATCAAATTGTGATACAGCGGTTCCGAATCCAACGGACGGTCACGGTCACGCGAAAGATATTGGTCATGCAAGGGACCAATCGGCGTGACGACGTACGGAATGTTTTCGCGCTGCGCGTAGTACGCCGCTTGAAACGCAAATTTGTTTCGCAAATGTTGAATATGAATCACGTCGGGCTTGGGCGCGCGCGTCAACGCGTACCAAAATTCGCGCGTGAGCCAGCCATTTTCTTGAATGCGCTCCACTTGAACGCCGTCAATGTTTTCCGCGCGCGTACTCAACGCATTCGATTTCGCATCATAATAGGTGAACGCGCGCACGCTGTGTCCGCGCCGCACCAACGCTTTCGCGAGCAGCACTTCGGGCCAATTGCGAAAGACGCGCGTGATGCCGCCGGTGGTGACAATCAGGATGTTCATGTCACCAACTTTTCGGGCGAACCGAATTCGCGCCAACAAATACACGAAACGTGCCTCCGCACGTTCGCGCGCGAGTCTGCGGAGGCAGACTTGGCGTGGTTGTTGCCGCGATTTCCAATCGCCGGATTCCACCAGTGAGGACAAACAAGAAATTCATCTCAAACGTGAACGCGATACCAATACAAATGATGGTCCGCAAATCCCAACTGGGCGTACAAATTGCGCGCGGGCGTGTTGTTCGCAATCACTTGGAGATACGCGAGCTGCGCGCCGTTTTGTTTGCCCCACGCCATTAACTGCGACACAATTTTTCTACCATAACCGCGTTGGCGAAATTTTTCATCCACCACAATATCGAAAAGCCCCAAAAATTTTTCTTGGCGCACGCCCAAACCGCACGCGCACACCGTGCCATGTTCGCGCAACAATGCGAATCCCGTTTGCGGCACAATCAATTTTAAAATTTGTTTCAGTGTGTCACGCTGCGCGGGATTCGGATTGTTCATGCGGCAGTACGCGTCGAACCATTCCTCATTCCACGTTTCGCAAATTTCGACATCACTCGCGCGCAAGGGAGGATGAGCAAATAGTTCGCACGTCTGAACAATCGTATCCGCTTCTAAATGATAGCCGCGCACTTCCAATTCCGCGTCCAAGTTTGCGGGCTGCGCGGCGCGCGTCATCTTGAACACAACGGGCAAATTTTGCGCGTGATACAATTTTTCGCAATACGCGATTTTTTCATCCAACGATTGCTTTGGCAAATACAACGGCTGGACCGAATTCGCGCGGCGGCTGTAGCCATTGCTAAAGCGCAGAATCCAGCCGTCATACAAAACGGTTTTGAGCGCGGGGAAGGCATTGATCGAAATTTCTTCGAGTGTGGTAACCAAAATTCTTTTGCGGTTGTCATTTCGAACAGCGTGAGAAATCTCTATTCGTCATATTGAGATTTCTCGCTTTGCTCGAAATGACAAATCAATGGAATCACAAAATTTCGCGGTACGCCTCCAGCACGCGCTCTGTCACCGCGTCCCACGTAAACAATCTCAACACCCGTTCGCGTCCGCAACTTCCAAATCGTTCGCGTAATTTTTCATCGTCGAGCAACCGCGCAATTTTTTCTGCAAAGTCGTTCGCGTTTTCGGGTTCGGCGAGAAAACCTGTTTCGCCGTCCGCAATCACTTCGGGAATCCCGCCAAAACGCGAGCCGACGACGGGACGCGCGCACGCCATCGCTTCGGCGGACATGATGCTGAACGTTTCGTTCGCGTAACTCGCGAGCGCGACGACATCGGCGAGCGCATAGTACGGCGCGAGCGCGGCGGACGAAATATATCCCAAATAATTTACGCGTTCGGAAATTCCCAAGTCGCGCGCGCGCTGTTCCAATGTCGCGCGGTATTCACCTTCGCCTGCGATGAGTAATTTTACATCGCGCGTTTTGGCGAGCAATGCCGTCGCGTCAATCAAATACTGCACGCCTTTCCAACGCACCAAACGTCCCGCGTACAAAATCGTTTGCGCGTCGCCCGCGAGTTGTTTTCGCAATTCCGCGTTGGGCGTTTGTGGAAAAAATTGCGCGGGGTCAATGCCGTTGTACACCACGCGCGGTATGATGCCGTAATGTTCGCGCACCTGATTGGCGTTGAATGCGGAACAGGAAACGGCAATGTCGCTCGTGTGTACGAAACGCGTATCGAACGAAAAAAAATCGGTGCCGTGACAGCCAAACACAATTTTACTTTTTGAACTGCGTTTGAACCATGCGGCGGCGGGCAAGTCGTACGGCTTTTGAATATGAATAATATCAAACTGTTCGCGCTGCATAAACGCGCGCGCATGTTGCGCGAAATGCAAACGCTCCAACAATTTTGTCAGCGTGTACTGTTTTGCAAATCCCGGAAGTTTCCGCAACGTTTCGCGCGAGGTAAAGGGAAAGGTCACGACGCGCACATGGTCGTGCGCGCGACGAATGTTTCCGTCGCCGCCAACAATCGTTGTACGCACACCGCGTTGTGCCAACCCGCGCGCCACTTCCCACACAAAACTTTCGACGCCGCCATACTGCGTCGTCGTCGTCACATTGTACAAACAAACGTTCATCGTCGAATGGTCTGGACCACCAGCCCCGCGCCAAAATTCGGATTCCATTTTGAAAGGCGCGTGCCGAGATGATAAAAAAATGCGCGCGGCTGCGTTTGATACACGAGCCAATGACGCGGGTCATGGAACCACATGCCGACGACGCGTTTCACCGTAAAGCCCATTTCGTTCAGCATGTTTGTAAAAACGTCCACCGAATAATGACGAATGTGCGCTTGCTTGCCGACGAGCCGCACGTCCAATTCCCCCGGCGGCGCGACGGGCGCGGGCTTTTTATTCGGACGAAAAAGTTTGCGCGCAACATTTTCCGCGCCGCGAATCGCGCGGTACGGCGTCGTGTATTTCAATGGAATCGCAAAGACCGCGATGCCGTTCGGTTTCACGACGCGCTGGATTTCGCTCACTACCGCGCGGTCATCAAGAACGTGTTCGAGCAAATGCGAACACAATGCTTTGTCGAAAATTTCTGATGCGAACGGCAATGTTTCCACATCCATCACGCACGGCGCGAGCTTTTTGGCATCGTACGCGCGCAGCGATTGCATCAAATTCAAAACGGACGATGAAACATCCGCGCCTACACTGAAGCATGTATCGCGCGCCAACGGCATCGTGTAATATCCTTCGCCGCAGCCGACATCGAGAAACGTATCGCGCGCGGACAATTGCAAAAGTTCCGCGAACACGCGTTGATGTTCCGCAAGCCAATGTTTGCCCATGCGCGTTGGAATGAGATTTCCGTCGCGCACGTTGAAATACGCGCGCTGTCCGTCCGTCAATTCGCGTTCGTAAAATTGACGCAGCTTGTCTTGAAGCGCGCGTTTCGTTTGCGCGTCGAGTGTTGTGGCTGACATTCTTTTGACAGGATTAACAGGATTTACATGACAAAGAAAATAAATCCTGTTAATCTTGTAAATCCTGTCTATTTGTACCCAACTGCAACGAGTGTATTCCCAATCAGCGGCAAGCCGGGAATGGCAAAACGAAAGTTGAATTTGCGTGACGAGAACCACCGCAGCGGTTTGAATCCCGCGCGCACGCGCATATTTTCAAACCCCGCGCGTCGCAACACAGCGCGCAGCGTTTGCGGATTGAACAACGTTTGATGCGTTGCGTCCGCGTCGCCTGACCACACTCTGCCGAGCGCGGGATAATACACACGCCGCGCATCCCACAAATTCGGCGTGGTCATTGCCACCGCGCCATTTTTTTTCAACACGCGCCAACATTCGCGCAACGTAAATTCGGGCGAACCAACATGCTCGATGACTTCACTCATCAATATCACGTCGAACGATTCATCACGAAAGGGCAGTACGTTATCCGAATTGCACTGCACAAGCCGCGCATCGGGGAGCAACTGCCGCGCTTGCTGTAACGGATATGCAATCAAATCAGAGCCGAAGGGAATGAACCCGCGCGCGTTCAAGTATCGCAGCGCGGGTCCCGCGCCGCAGCCCGCGTCAAGAATGCGCGCATCGTTCGGAATTGCCCCGATGAATTGGAGCAAGCGTCCATACTGAAACGCGATTTTTTCATCGGATTTAGTTAATTGTGCTTGAAAATATTTGGCGTCGTAACTCACAGCCATTTCAGCACCACATCCTTGAACGGCAACTTTAACGTTTTCAATCTCTCTTTTTCCTGCGCGTCGAACCCGCCAAACATTTTGAACAATCCGATAAACAAAATCGCAAACAAAATTGTGGCGAACGTCAACCACCACCATTCCAAATTGCGCGCGAGCAACAATGGAATTGCCGCCAACGCCGATGAGGCGGAAACGCGCAAGAGAAATGCAAAAGGAAAACGAATCGCGTAATGCTGCGCGGCGTAGAGGGTTGCATAGATGCGCGAGAGCAAACGCGGCGCGCCGATGGAGAATGCCGCGCCCACCGCGCCGAATGGCGGAACGAGTAACAAGAGTAACGGCACACTCAAAATCGAAAGCAAACGCGAAATCAATGTCGCGCGCGATTCTTCAAACACAATTAACATGCCCACAGGAATACTCGTGATGGTTTCGCCGAACAAAAAAAATACCAGCACAATCGCGACGAGCGCGGACAATTCGTACGTTTCGGTAAAGAGAAAAGGAATCAAACGCGGCGCGAGCAAAATCATGAGAATGCCGCACGGGACGAGCAAGAAAATGAAAAATTTTGTGAGCGTCGAATATGCTTCGCGCACGTGCTCCATTTTTTTATCGGCGTACAAACGCGAAAACAACGGCGTTTGAATTCCCGTGAGCGGCGCGACGAGAAAACGCAAAAAGTATTGGACGAAACGATAACCCACCGCGAGAATCGCAACCGCCGTGAGTTGTTTGGAACCTGTGAGAACGAGCGCGGCGAATCCGGGTTCCGCGAGTGATGCCGTCGCCGTAATCACAAAATTCAACGCGGACACATTCGCAAAACGTTTCCACAACTGCGGCGGCATGTTTCCTTGACGCGCGGGAATTTGATTGACCACCGAACGCGCGCGCCACGCGGCAAGCACATCGAGCAGCACACTCGAAAAGACCATCGCGCCAACCATGCCGACGACGCCCGTTCCCGCGAGCGCGAATCCCAACACCAACAGCGGCTGCACAAGCGACGCGACAATATCCAAAAGATTCGTCGCGATTTGTTTGAAATGCGTGTAGAGAAATTGGATGAAAACATCCGACACCGCGCCGAGAATCACAAGCAGCGCGATGCCTGTCAACAAAATCTTTCCATCGTCGCCCAACGCGAGAGCGCGCACAAAAAAATCGGGGACGAGCGCGAACGCGAGCAGCACAGGCAAAATGACCGCGAGCTTGATGCCAAAAAGGGACGCGAAAAATTTTCCCAAACCCGCGCGCCCGGCGCGCATTTCGATTTCGGGCGTAAAGCGCGCGACACTGCGTTCCATGCCCAAATCCACCCACGCGCCAATCAATCCCGCCGTGTACAGAATCAACGAATACTGCGCGTACTCGCCCTTGCTCAAGACGCGCACGAGAACAATGCCCGAACCGAGCGCAATCAAAAATTTGATGGGGAACAACGCGCTGTTCCACACCATCGCGCTGGAGACACGATGGGCGAGTGTCATACCTCACCCCCAACCCCTCTCCCTTTGGGAGAGGGGAGTTTCGTGTCCCCCTCTCCTGAAAACATGTTCTCGTTTTCGGGAGAGGGGCGAGGGGTGAGGCGGTCTTTTTGCAATACCAAACGATACGTTCCCATTCCAAACGCGCGCCACAAAGCGTACAGCGCGTCGCCGATGGCGCGCGGATATTTTTTGAAACGCGATTTTTCGTAATTCAAATCGTGAATTGCAAATCCCAACTGCGCGGCAAATTTTTCAAACGCGCCGTACGAGTAATAGTGCATCTCGCTCAATTTTTGTTTGTCGCGCAATGCCGAATCTTTGGTGCGTTGACGCAATGCAATATATTTTTCGCCCAATGCGCGCGGTACATAATTGACGAAACGCAAATGATAATGCGGGTCCACGAGCGCGAAACGATTAATCACTGTGATAAACGCGATGCCGTCGTCATTCAACACGCGCGCAATTTCCCTCAAAAGATGTTTCGGCTCTTGCGCATGTTCCAACACATCCCAACATGTGACCACATCAAAACGTTTTTCCGCAAAGGGCAACGCTTCGCCTGCGCCGACAAGCGCGGGCAAATTCAAGTCGTACCGTTTTGCGCGCGTGCGCGCGATTTCACAGTACGCGAAATTGTAATCGAACGCGGTAATGCAATAGCCCGCGCGCTGCATCGCCACCGCAAAGCCGCCCATCCCCGCGCCCAGGTCGAGGACGCGCGCGTTTTGTTTGGGCGCATAACGCGCGATTTCTTGGAGCGCGTCCTGTTGATAATGTTCCTGCCACAACCGTTTTTGTTCCCACGCGTCAAAATCGGCGCGCCAACGCATGTGCGCGAGCCACGGCTCGATTTGTTGTTCCAACGCGCGTTCGATTTCGGGA
>CALMZO010000173.1 GCA_937870825.1 uncultured Chloroflexota bacterium
AACCATTTGATTGAACGCGCGCGAGAGTTTGCCGAGTTCATCGTCGCCCCATTCGGGCGCGCGCTGCGAAAGGTCGCCTTGCGCGACGGCTTGTGTCGCGTTGACGAGCGTGTGAATGGGACGCGTCAAAACCAACGTGAGAGTGTATGCCGCGCCAATGCCGAGCATCGAAACGAGCAGCGTCGTCAAAAGCATTTGCCAAGTCAAATCATTCACCGCGCGCTGAACGCTATTTTCGTCGAGACCAATGCGCGCGGTGCCGGCGCGTCCATCAAAGATGGGCACCGCAATATCGTGAATGATGCCTTCGTCTGATGGAAATTCGACGGTGTGCGCGCGCTCGGAGGGCGCAACTTGATTTTGCTCCAACAGCAGGCGCGGAAATCTATTGTCAAAGGAATGGACCAAAACGCGTCCCTCCGCGTCCAAGATAAACGCATACCGCAAATCCCTGTTGTTGTTCAACGTATCCTGTACGAGTTCGTGCAGCGCATAGGTATTGTTAATCAAAATCAAATCGGCTGAACGCGCCGCGAGGTCGCGCGCAATCGAGACGCCGCGTTCATGCAAGCGCGCGGTGAGCGCGGCGAGCATGCTGCTACGCACCTGCCAAATAATTCCCAAGCCCAACAACAAAACCAAACCCAAAACGATGCCCATGATTTTTACGCGCACGCTGGGTCGCAGCAGCCACGCGCGCGTGGAGCGAATGAAATGGGTACGGTTCGGGAGGGCAAGGGCGAGGTTCATGGGAAAAGAGAAAGCAGCGAACGAAAACGAGCGACGAACGCTTACGGCGCGGTATTCACTTGCAGTTCCATCTCACGCGCAGAATCGTAAATGTGGTCCGAGACAACGACAAAGCGGTCAATCATCAGGTCTTGCAAAATTCTTTGTCCCTGTTCCTCCCGGTCTGCTTGAATCAGAATTTCGCGCAGCTGGAGCTTGAGTTGCGGGTCGAGCTTGGGATTGACGACAACGGGCGGGATTCCAAACGGCGGCGAACGGTGAATGACGCGCGTGTTTTTGCCGATGCTTGGCTCGCGCGCCACCAAAAATTCATACACCAAATTGTCCACGTTCGCGCCGTCGGCGACGCCGCTCGCAACCGCGCGAATCGCGTTATCGTGGCTGTAGGTAAAAAATGTGCGTTCAAAAAATTCTTCGGGGGTGGTTTGGAAGGCGCTCACCAATTGCGTTGGATAGAGGCGTCCGGTCAACGAAAGCGGGTCCGTAAAGGCAAATGTTTTGCCGCGCAAATCTTGGAGCGAACGCGCGGGACTGTCAGCAGGGACAATCAAAAGGGAATAGTACACCGTTTCCCCCCGTACCTGCGGCGCGACCAATAATTCCATTCCAAACTCGCGCTGCCCAATCACATACGCGCTGGTGCAAACGAATGCTATATCTGCATCGCCGCGTTGAAGCAATTCATTCACTTCGGCGTACGTCATGCGCTGCACCAATTCAATCGGACGATTCAATTTTGCGCCGATATATTCGAGGAGCGCGCTATAGCTTTCGACATTGCCCTTGGGCGAAATGACGGCAGCCATCGCAATACGGAGGGGTTTGGTTTTCGCGGAAGCAACCGTCGCGGACGAAACCGGTTCCGTATCCGGAAAGCGTACCGTCGGAAGCGGCGTCGTTGCACACCCCGCCAGAACAAGCGCGCCGAGAAAAAATACCGAGACATGTCGCATGGCACCAGCATACTCTTGGCATCCTCGCGCTGGGGATTGTCAAATGACCTTGAAAAAGGGTGACAAATGGATAGGGGCAGAAATAGAAAAACCCCGTCGAAATTTTTCGACGGGGTTTTGTTTTGCGTCCGAGGTTTTATTCGAGCGCTCTATCAGTCAACGCGCCTAATACGCGACAGCACTGTCGTCCTCAAACGGACACCCAATTTTTCCGTAACTCTTGTATTCGGTAATCACGCCCAAGGCGCCTTGACTTGAACCGACAATGGAAATTTCTGCTTGCGGCGCGAGTTTCGCCTGCGCGGGTCGCGTGATGTTTGCGGCAAACGCGACGCTGACAGAAATCACCAACAGAGCGACGAGCAAGACGAGCATCCAAGCCGTTTTCTTGACCATTGTCCCTCCTTGTGCGGCGGAGCAAAATTCGTACACTCATTATACACAACGCTGTCAATGGAAAAATGGAACGGATGTTTGTGGTAAAATTCCGGGCATCGTCTGTAGGTTTGATAGAGCCCCATGCCCATTCGTATTCTCCCCGAAGACCTCGCGTCCAAAATTGCCGCCGGTGAAGTCATTGAGCGTCCCGCGTCCGTCGTCAAAGAGCTCATTGAAAACGCGCTCGATGCAGGCGCGCGCGACATTCGCCTCGAAGTGCGCGGCGGCGGACAGCGTTTGATTCGTGTTGCGGATGACGGCAGCGGCATTCCGCATGAGGATGTTCCCACCGCGTTTGCGCGACACGGCACGAGCAAATTGCAGACCGCCGACGATTTGTTTGCAATTCAAACGCTCGGCTTTCGCGGCGAAGCATTACCGAGCATTGCCTCCGTCGCGCGCGTGACGATGATTACGCGCCATCTGGACGAGACGAACGGCACAATCCTCAAAATCGAAAATTCGCAAACGCTACTCTATCAACCGCATGGCGCGCCGCGCGGCACCGTCATCACCGTCGAAGATTTGTTTCGCAATGTTCCCGCGCGCTTGAAATTTTTGAAATCGCCCGGCGCGGAAAGCGCGCACATTGCCGAACTTGTTCACGCGTACGCGCTCGCGTATCCGCAGGTGCGTTTTTCGTTGGTCAATGACGGCAAGCTGATGTTTCAAACGGCAGGCAGCGGCAAGTTGAGCGATGTATTGATTAAAGTGTACGGGGGCGAGACGGCGCGAGAGATGATTCAAGTGGCGGGGGATGGCGGACAGGGGATGGGGAATGGAGACGATTTGTTCGCCAATCCCTATCCCCCATCCCCTACCCTCTACGGTTTCATCACCCCCCCCTCTATCCATCGCGGGAATCGGCGCTTGCAATATCTGTTTGTGAACGGACGCTGGATTGAAGACCGCGCCATCGCGCACGCGGTTACGGAAGCGTATCACACGTTGCTGATGGTGGGACGCTTTCCCTTGTTTGTTTTGAATTTACAGATACCGCCCGACGCGGTGGACGTGAATGTGCATCCGACGAAAATGCAAGTGCGCTTTCGCGAACCCAACGAAATGTTTCGCATCGTGCAGCGCAGTGTTCGCCGCGCGCTGAATGAAAAATTCCCGACGCCAACGGTTCAGATGTCAGATTTCAGACAACAGACATCAGACTTGCAAGCCTCACCATTCGCGACTCCCGCGTACGTCGCGCTCAATCTCATTCCACCAACAAACGGTGAAACACCATCGCCCTTATTTCCCTCAGTTCCCTCTCCTTCCCTGCCGATGTTGCGCGTGTTGGGACAAATTTTTTCGACGTACATTATTTGCGAAGGACCCGACGGTTTGTATCTCGTTGACCAACATGCCGCGCACGAACGTGTGTTGTACGAAAAATGGATGAGCGAGCGCGCCATCAGTACGGCGAATCAAATTTTGCTTGAACCTGTCGCGCTGGATTTATCGCCCGCGCAGTTTGCCGTGTACGAAAACGAGCGCGAAAATTTAGGACGCGCGGGTTTTCAAATCGAACCGTTCGGGGGACAGACATTGTTGGTGCGCGCGATTCCCGAAATTTTGAAAAAGCATGAACCGCGCAAAACATTTCTGGAAATTCTCGACATGACCGACGAAGGCGGCAATCCCATTCAAGCCGAAGCCGAAGCGCGATTGATTATGAGCATTTGCAAAGGCGCGGCAATCAAAGGCGGACAAGTGATGTC
>CALMZO010000174.1 GCA_937870825.1 uncultured Chloroflexota bacterium
CGTTCGTCCTATAATGCGCTCACCACAGACAAAAATGAGGTGAGCGCAATGGACGAATTCTTTTTGCAACTTGCCGAGTTGAATCGCGCGGGCTGGGCGTTTCAAATCGAACCCGAATCGAACGACGCGAAATTGCCCGCAACACGCGCAGCAGTCATCTGGTCATTCCGTTGTGACGAGATGAAAGCGTTATTGAACGAACTTCCAGTGTATCCGTTGATTGACTGGATAAATCTCTTTGCACCGGAAAGCGAGTTGCGAAAAGCGGTGGCATTGATGCACGCGCGAGTATTTCCGATATCGCCGCTGGGAGAAGTCCCTTCAGAGTAATTCTGAGATTAGATATTGAAAACGCGTCGCACAAGTTGTGCGACGCGTTTTTCATTGTCAATGCCACACGAGTCGAAATTAACGATTCGTGTGGCATTAACTATTTTTCTTGATAATCGAGCCTGAGAGGTGCGACGTAGGAGGTGAAAATGCTTAAAGAGATTAAATTGCCGCAAGTCACATGCGTCACCGTTGACGGACCCTACAGCGGTGGCATCAGCGCAGAGGTCGGTGATGAAATTCCCGAATGGGTGGTCGCGCTGTGTGATGACGATGGCAGCGATATCGAGACGCATACCTGCGCGACGTATCAGAGCGCAATGGAATTGGGGCAATTGCTCGCACGCGAGATGAAGGTTGAACTCGTGATTGAGGCGATGCGCGCATAGAGAGGAGAGCATTGATGAATTTGAAAAAGAAATACAGGCGTTCACGAAGGACGAATTGGTGAACATGTCGGGTGAAATGGTGAGCGTTCCGGGACACGAGCCGCATAATTGCGGCTCGGTTTCGTTTCAGGGAATTCAAGCGTCGTGTCTCGGTTACGCTGTAGACAACATGGACGATATCGTTTTTCTCAACACGGCAGGTCCGCAGCAGGCGGTTCGTTCGTTGTGGGCGAGTCTGGCGGGAAACGGCGCGCTGGAAATAACTCAAACCTTGATTCGTTTCAAACGCGAGACATCGTATTTGCGATTCGAGCAGCCGTTGGCGATGACGCGACTCCATTCGATGGTGCTACTGCACCCCCAGGCATCGCTCCTTCAAATGCAGCCGGGGCAAGATTGCTTTTACCTTTTGAGCGAATCGCAAGAGCAAATTCCACTGCGCTTGTTTTACATGATGTTGAACAAAGCGATGCCACTTCCCCTCGCGCCCGAATGGAGCGAATACTTGTGGAAAGTGGGAACGCGCGTGCGCTTCAAACGACGCGATGAATCAATCGAAGATGAGGACGACGAAGTAATCGTTCGCAAGGACCGCGCGATTGTGCCGCTCAAGACGCAGGGCTGCGGCGGATGGCGCGTGCTGACCGCGCTGGATTATTGGATGAATGTTATCGAACACGGTTTGCTGGACAGTCAAATTCAATAGTCGCGTGCGGTCACACTCAACGCTCGATGTATTCGCTTAAAGAAGTGTGACCACACGCGAGAGGAGGAAATCGCATGGCTCGATTGGCTTCGATTGCCAAAGCAGGTTATTACCCAACGCCTGAACGCGTAACGGAATGGGTCACGCGTTATGTACGTCCGTCGAATGGCGCGGGCGGAAAATTATTGGACGCGTGCTGCGGCGAAGGCATTGCAGCGGCGACGATGGCTGCCGCGTGTGAACTCGAATCGTATGGCGTCGAACTCGATTTGGAACGCGCGAACGCGGCATCGCTGCGCCTCGACCATGTTGTTGCCGACGATATTGATATGGTCAAAATCGCGCGCGAGGCGTTCGAACTTTTGTGGCTCAATCCGCCCTACGATGTCGTGCAAGGCAAACGTCTTGAACACAAATTTCTCACACACTGCACGCAATTTCTCGCTCCGCATGGCGTATTGGTTTACATCGTTCCGCAGTACGCCATCAATGCCAAGATCGCGAGCTATCTCGCGCGTTGGTATCACACGGTGCGCGCGTATCGCTTTCCCGAACCCGAATTTGCGGATTACAAACAAATCGTCGTTTTTGGAATCAAGCGCGAAGCGGCATCTGATGACGCGCAGGAACAAGAACAAACATTATTGAACTCTTGCCAACGCGGTTTGCCATTGCTCACTGAAACGCCGAACGAAAATGAAATCTATCAACTGCCGCCTCCGCGCGCGATTTCCGAATTTTACTTTTACGCAAAAAATCTCTCGCCCGAAGAATTGATTTCAGCAGTCAAACAAAACGGAGTATGCAACACTGCCGCGTGGCGCGAGAACTTTGACCCCGCGACGGAGCTCGATACGTTTCGTCCATTGATGCCGTTGAAAGAAGGACATCTCATTTCGCTTATTGCTGCAGGGCATGTTCAAAACATTCGCCTGGAACGCAATGGCGAACGCATTCTAGTCAAAGGGCGCACCTACAAAGACCAAGTAGAGAACGAAGACGAAGAATCGGAACGCCTGACCGACCGTTTCGTGACCGAGTTGATGATTCTCGACCTCGCACAAGGCGAATTCACGCGCATTGACGATGCGGGCAAACTCGCGGCGTTCGGTGAAAAATGGAATGTGATTCTCTTGCAGCGTGTGATGGATTCGTTCCCGCCGATTTACAACATGGATTACGAAACATCACTGACACTCGCGCAAGTGCAATTGTTGAATGCATTGAGTCCACATCGCCGTTTGCCGCGCCGCAATGTGTGCGGTTTATTCGAAGCGCAAAAGCATGTTGCCGCCGCGTTGTATTTCTATTTGCAGCGCGAAAAGTGTGCCGCGTTGGTGGGAGAAATGAGCGTGGGCAAAACGAGCATCGGGACTGCGCTCGCGGCTTTGATGGGCTCGCAAGCCAATCCCGTGTTTGTGATGTGTCCCGCGCATTTAGTGGACAAATGGCAGCGCGAGATTCAAGAAATCTTGCCGGGAGCATACGTGGAAATTGTCGAACGCATCAGCGATGTCGCGCGTTTTGCGCGCACCGTTCGCAGATTGTCCAAAGAGCGTATGGCGTTCGCCATCTGTTCCAAAGAAATGGCAAAACTCGGTTCGGGACACGAACCCGCGTACGCGCAAAAACATCAACTTGAATTCGTGCCGACGAAATATCACGATGCGAACGCGCCGCGCGTGTGGGATTGGCTTGAGGGAGAATCCGCGCAATGGTTTGAACCCGATGGCAATGCGGATGTTGTCAATTCAGAAATGGACGAACCCAATGAGGCAGAAGATTGGAACGCGTTCGACGGAATGCTCGATGAAGCAACACTGCAAACCGCGTATCTGGGCGAACGCGAAGAGTATCCAGAAGACCTGAGTCGCGCGCTGGAATCACTCCAAGTTACGCCATTGTTCAAAGATGGATACTATCTCTTGCGCGAACACATTCATTGTCCGCGTTGCGGCGTCGAAATTCGTGACGCGGAAGAGCGTCCCGTTGATGCGAATTATTTTGAAAACAAAAAACGCTTTTGCCAAGCATGTTACACACCGCTGTTTCAAATGATTCATCTCAATCAACGCGGCAAGCGCGAGGTGAATCTCTTGCAACTCAAAACGATTCGCTATCCCATCGCCGAGTACGTTCGCCGCAAGCTGCCCAACTTTTTTGGACTGTTTATCAGCGATGAAGTCCACGAAGCAAAAGGACACGCGACCGATGTGGGGTACGCGATGGGCGCGCTCGCGCAATCGTGCCGTCACACGTTGGGAATGACGGGGACCCTTTATGGCGGCTATGCGTCCACGCTTTTCTCCCTACTCTATCGCCTCGACCCCAAAATTCGTCGCGAATATCGTTGGAACGAAATACAGCGATTCATTGTGCGCTATGGAATTCTCGAAGAGGTGACGTTCAAGGGCAACGGAAATGTGGACAACGAAGACGACATTGGCGTTTTCACGGCGAAGCGTCGCAGCAAAACCTACATGCGCGAACGCGCGGGCATCTCACCTGAATTGATTGTGCGCTTGTTGAACTATACCGCGTTCGTGCAACTCGCCGACCTCGGTTATGACCTCGTGCAGCTGCGAGAACATTTGGTAGAGATTGACCTCGCAGAGGACCATCGCAAAGAATATGACGCGCTGCACAAGACGCTCGAAAAAGCGTTAAAGGAATTGCGCGACAGTCATTCGAGTCCTCGACGCTTGCTCGCCGCCTATTTGCAATCGCTGCTCGGCTATTGCAATTCAGGGCATCGTCAAGAAATTGTGCGCGACCCGGATGGACAAGTGATTGCAGTCGCTTCCGCGCTTGGCGAGGACCGCTTCTATCCCAAAGAAAAAGAATTGCTCGAACTCACACAAGCGGCAGTGATGCAAGGACGCGGGGTGATTGTATATCTGCGTCAAACCGGCACGCGCGACATTAGCGAACGTTTGCGAAAATTGATGACGACTGTTGGACTGCCTGTGGCAGTCCTCAAGTCAAAAATTTCTTCGCGCAAACGCGAAGCGTGGATTGAACAACAAGTGCGGAATGGTGTGAAGGTTTTGATTACGAATATGGAGCTCGTGAAAACGGGACTGGACCTGATATTTTTTCCGCGTGAAATCTTTTTCGAGCCAAACTATTCCGTGTTTACCATGCAGCAAGCGTTGCGTCGCCCACTTCGACTCACACAAAAGTATCCAGTGGACGCATACTATCTCGTTTATCGTGACACGATGGAAAGTGCCGCCGTTGCGCTCATCATGGAAAAAATGGCAGCAGCCGAAAAAGTAAATGGCAACAGTCTCGAAGCATCGCTCATGGCGAGCCAAGCGAATGCGGATGATGTGTTGAGTCAATTGGGCAAAGTGCTGCAAGGGACTGCACGGGTCAAAGATTTGCGCGCGTTGTTTCATGAAAAGGAACGCGAAGCAAATACAAAGCGCGTTCACGAACAAGAGCGAAACGACGAAACAAGAATGAATCATCTCGCAGAAATCGCGAGTGAAAGCACTCCAAATATCCAATTCGTACCTCTCATAGTCAATCCTCTTGATTCGGTTGAACGAGCCTCAACATATCAGACCACCCTCTTTTGAAAAATCCAGATTGCGTTCACAGTCTGGATTTTTTGAAAGTGGTAATTCCAAAGACCCAAACGGAATCAGAGATCTTCTGCGAAGAAAGGAGCTGCAACATATGATATGGGACAACACAAAATAACTTCCTCGCGACAGACGACATTTCTCGAGTTGCTTTTGTCCGAAAAGGAAAGCGATGGCGTGTCAGGCGCGCTCATCGAAACATTAGTATCAGCTCCACTTGAGGAATCGAAACCGCCAAACATCATTCCCACTGCCGATGAGATTGCAGACCTCTTCGGTTTCCTCTCAGCACTCGAAAAAATCAAATCAGACAAAATCACATCGAGGAATCAGTACGAGGCGCAAGCGGATTCGCTGGAGACGACGGACACGAATCGAAATGAAAACGGCAAATGCGAGAATAAAAAAAATAACTCCCATCGCGCTGACAATCCGCAAGAATTGTTCGAACCCTCTCTGTCAATCACTCCACAAGGGCTCCTCGAAAATCATCTTGTTTCACTCGTCCGCATCGCATCAATCTACAATTCGATGCGCGAGTTTGAGGGGCTGGCTGTACAAGAAAACGCCGAACAATTTCTTGCGGCACAAATAGCACATCGCTTGCAGGATGTGCGCGCGGGGATAGACGCAGAGAGAGAACTATCAGTGTTCTGTCGCGTTTTGGAATCACTGACGTGTCGCCTCTATGGTGATGTAAGAAATGAATCAAAAGATGAAGTTAATCGCTGCACAGAAAAGTTGATGGAAAATGCGCTGCGTCAACCCTACGAAGATGAAGCGCAATGGATTCGTCAAGCGATTGAGTCGGCGGTACGAAAATGTCTCGCAGACCCATCGACACAGATTTACACGGCGTTCGTTGTTTCAACGCTGCTGCGCCCATTCCGTGTGGTGGTGCGCCAATTGCTTCAAGCCAATGAAATTCCATTCCCCGAACGCGTCTTGGCGCAAGTACGGGAAAACGATTATGCCAAGATGATGCGCGAGAGTTTGCAAACGTTGGCGCGTTTGGGACTGACCGCGCAGACTGCCACGTTGGCATGGCAAGCCGCGCGCACTGGTCAATCCGAAAAAACGTTGACGCCATGGATTGCAAGGCGCGTTGACGGAGCCATT
Source organism: uncultured Chloroflexota bacterium (assembly GCA_937870825.1). Taxonomy (GTDB): domain Bacteria; phylum Chloroflexota; class Anaerolineae; order UBA4142; family SHND01; genus SHND01. Next base: position 6,135 of record CALMZO010000174.1, read on the forward strand.
GCTGCAATTTGGGAAGGACATGCGATAGTCGAACACCGCGTCGTTCGCACATTGGGCTATGCGCTGTTGGCGACTTTTGACGCGGACAAACACATCACCCACCAAATGACAATTTCGGAAGACGACATCGAGCGCGCAAAGCAATCTCTTTGCGCACAGGGCTATCGCTGCGGCGATACCGCGTATCCGCAGGACAATCGCGTTGTGAAACTCTGGTGCGAATTTTGTCGCGGGCGCGACAACGGTTGGTGGTTTGGCGATGAGGCGGGGCGTGTGATGGTTGTCATTCCCTACTTGATGCGTCGTCGTCTTTCGTATCACAAACCGCTTTGCCGCGCGGTTTCGCAAATGCAGGCGTGGGGTTATCGCTTTTATTTCGATGACCACACGCTGTATTTTTTGCCAAGCGGAGTTGAATTACCTGCGGATGTTTTTCGTAATGTGAATATTGCAGAACAGGAAGGAGGGGAATAGGCGAAATCAATTCGAGCGATGCAAATCAGAAATATGTTTGCGGCGCGTTGTACACGGTACAACGCGCCGCTTGTGTTTAAGGAGGACATGAAAAAAGTGAACCGCAAAAAGGTCACCAAGCGTCTGCCGATTCGCGTTGAACTGCACGATGACCAAGACGATGCCGCCGCGATTTTTGCCAATCTCTTTTTGCGCCGCGACGCGCTCTTGATTGAATTTCCCACCGCGAATGGTCAACGTCTGGGAACGGTCAGAATCGAACATCACAACGGCGACGTGAATCTCGTGTATTGGGACACCGATGCAATTCAAGCGAATGACGCGGGAACCGTCATACCGCTTTTCCAAGTCGCTGCATCCACACGCGACGAACAATAACGCAGAAAGGACACTCGATGCAAACAGATACAACTTACAGTGAAACTGCAATTACAGAGACACCGACCGCGACAGCCGCAACATCAATCACGACGCCATCCACACCAACGCTCAATGCGTTGTGCGCGCCTGCGCCATTGTCGCTTGCGCTGCGCTATGTGAAACCAACCGTCGCCTCGCGCACAACGTTGCCCGCGCTGAAATGCGTTCTGCTAACAGCACAAGTGACAAACGATGCAACTAACGGACAGCTCTTGGTGACGACGAGCAATCTGAACGCGACGACGAGCTCATGGCTCGCCGCGCATGTGACGATGCCCGGCAGTATCGCCGTGCCATACGCGACATTTTCGGAATTGGTGAATCGTTTGCCGCAAAACGCGACGCTTCATCTTGAAATGGATTCCGCCACGCAAATGCTGCGTGTGCAATGCGACAACATCGTGACGAATATCAAAGGCGTTCCGTCACATGAATTTCCGCAGCCGCCTGCATGGGACACGGGCGCGCAGATTGAATTAGGCGGCAAAGAATTCAAGAACATTGTGCGTCAAGTTGCGTATGCGGCGGCATCGGATGATTCGCGTCCCGTACTGACAGGTGTGTTGTTCGAAATGGGCGCGAACGGATTGGCATTCGCGGCGGCGGATGGTTTTCGTCTGTCACTGCGCGCGCAGGCGACGCCGACAGGAATGCAAGAGACATTGCGCGTCATTGTTCCCGCGCAAGTTTTGGGTGACGTTGAAAAAATTATCGCCGACGAAATGACGTTGACTGTGGCAATCAATTCCAACAAGTCGCACATTCAATTCACCATGCCAAACTATCGTCTCATTGCGTCGCTGCTCGACGGAAATTTTCCAAATGTGCAGAGCATCGTTCCCACCACACATGCCACACGCGTTGTGGTGGACGCGGGCGCACTCGGTTCGAGCGTTGACCTCGCAATGATTTTTGCGCAACAAGCCAAGAACTTGGTCGTCCTCGAAGCAGAACCGGGCGCGAATGAGACTGCCGGGACATTGCGCCTTGTCGCCGCGTCCGCCGAAAGTGGAGACACGCGCCGCGCATTGCCGAGCAGTATTACAGGTGACGCGCAGAAACTCGCGCTGAACGGCAAGTTCATCAAGGAATTTGTCGAATCGGTGAACGCGCCACAAATCGCAATTCAATTCAACAACTCGGCGTCCCCTGTCGTATTCAGCGAAGTTGGGAATCCGAATTACACCCACGTCTTGATGCCGATGCACTTGAGCAGCAAATAGGAGGTTGCGATGCCTGATGAAACAGAAACAATTCAAGAGCAGGTGCAAAAAGATTCCGTCATGGAGGATGACGAAATTCAGAATGTGGAAGGAGAAACAAAGGCAGGCAACGATGAAACTGTCGTCGAACACAAGACCGCGCCGCCAGATACAAAACTCGCGCGTTCCCTCGAACGAAAATTTGCGCGCGATGATGAACCCTATGATTTTGAAAAATGCACCGTCTTGGTGATGTTGCAACTGATGCCGTTGCGCGAAGGGCAACCGCCGAACACGCGCAAAGTTTTTATCACGGCGCGCACTCATTCCTACGCGCCTTATGCGACGCAAATGCGTTGGAATGAACTCGCCTCGCGTTTGCCAAATGAAATCAATGCGCTCATTGAACGATTGCAATTCGAACTCGCACAACGCGAAGCCGAGAAACTTGCGCGCGAACAAGCCGAGCAACAACGTCAAGCCGAATTAAAAGCCGAAAGTGAAAATCGGCGCGCGGCAAAGAAACAAAAATCTATTTCCGAATCTGACGCGAGCAAAAAGCAATCACAGTCGAAACACAGCAAAAAGATTGACCTCAATGCCCCACCTGCGCTTGCAGAGAATCCGATAACGCTCACACAAGAAAACGAAAATCCAAGCGCGACGAAGGATGCCGAAACCCAAGAACTGGCATCCTCTGTCCAGATGACAATGTTTTAATTTCGCAGCACAAGGAGGTTCAAATGGAAAATGAAGTTATCACGATGACAGATTCACACGATGAACAAGCCAAGCAAGTTCAAGATGCCAATGAAAATTCCTCTGTCCAACAGCAACCAACCAGAGCCAAAGTGATGTTCGAGCAAACGGTTCTCTTTGAACTCGAACCCGATGAGGCACGCGATACGGAATATCTTCGCAAGTTGCTCGAGCCGCATTACAGTGCGGCAACCGACGCGAAATTTGATTATCGCCAAGAAGGCGCTGTGCTGATTGTGACCATGCTCAAACAGAATCCGCCCAAGGGCTAGATGGCGAAGCGGAAATCTACACAATGTTCGCGCCGTGCGCCGAAAACGTCGGCGCGAACATTTGTCGCTTTTGCGCGTCGTGAACTGGATGCTGCGCCGCCGCATTTGAATCCCGCGATTGCGATGTATGCTGAACTCGCGCCGAAAATCCAAACACTCTCGCTGTTTGATTTGCAACTCTTTGCGGCGGACATGGAAGACGCGGCGCGCGCGGGCGAGCAAGAATCCAATGAGGTCCATGAAATCGTACGCGCGTTGGAACAACTCACGCCCGAGCCAATGACCAACGCGTCGTTCGGTTTCTGAAACGCGTATGCTCAATTCTTCTTTCGTTCCTGCAAGACATTCCGCGCGGCGCGCACAATTGCCGCGTGACACGAGCACGTACAACGCGCAAGAGTGTAAAAAGCAATTGCTGGCATGGGCTGCGCGCGCCACAAGTGTAAAAAATGCCGTCTCGCATCTCGACAGTTGGCGCGAGTCGCTCCGATTCGTCACACTGTTCAAAAAATATTTTCCCGCGCAGTATGCCGAGCTCGCACAAAATCCAAACGCGTGGGTTCTCAACGCGCGTACACGTATCGCGCCGATGGAAAGCAAATTCTTTGAACTCGTTGACCACCATCTTTTTCCTATCAGTGTGGATTGGATGGAGATGATGCTTCAAGAAATTCACGACGGCGACGACATCATTCCGCACATACCGCTTTACTCGCTGCTCCCGCGTTCCGATGAATGGGATAGTGATGCGCCCGAGTACGATGCAATTCAATTGTTGCTTTGTTTTACGTGGAACAACTGGCTCGCACCAGATGAAAATGGATGGCAAGCTCTTTACGCGCGCTTTATCGAACGCGGCGCAACACTCCCTATACCTCATTGGTATCCATGGCGCGGCGAACCTTTTGCATTGGGAATCGAAACTCGCCTGCGAGACGCGTTGATGCAGTGTCATCAGTACGTCTTTTTTGAATTGACGCGTGCGGCGGGTTACGCATGGTTACAGACCGCGATGCAAGTGTTATTCCGCGAGAGTGGAAATGCGCTCGTTGATTTTGACGACGAGATGATGATGGAAACACTCGATTGGACGGAAGAAAATATCGAGTGGCTCTCCGATGAATGGAAACAGGGCAACAAGATGCATACGACGTTTTGGAACGGCATTCATCAAATGCTCGAGCAACCCACAATTTGCGCGCGACTCATCGAATTGTGGAATCAAGCATGGGCGTGCGCGCCACGTGCAATCGCTCAAGTGCGCGCGTGAAACGCGAAAGGAGAATTGAGCGTGCCGCGAAAAACTATCGGCGCATCGCCGCCACTTTTTCCAAACAATGCCCACGCGGGACTTGTGTTCACGGACGATGGGCAAATCATTTATTGCAGTCAAGACAAACTGGGAATTCAACGCAAGGGGCTTGCGCCCGAAACTATCGCAAGCGTTTTTGCAAAAGCGCCGGTGTGGAGCGGTTACTTGCCCCGTGATGCGTGGTGTTGGGGCAAAGCGAACGGCGCGGAATGGATTGCGATTGCGATTGCCCCAAGCGTGCAAATACTGATTCTTGTGGATGCGAATAACACTACGCGCTTGACGATTCCTTTGCCGTCGCTGGTCTTTGCAGGCACGCGTCTCGATTATTACGTTTGGGCGGTGGGCGATGAAGAATGGGCACGTGACCCGCGCAATGTCGCGTACCACGCGCCTTTCCCAAATGTGAATGACAAAGGGCTCGTATGCTTTGGCACGAACATCTTGCCGCCATGTTCGCCGCGAACGATTCACGAGGCGTGGCAGCTCTTTTTGAACAGTCCGTTTAACGAACACAGTATCGGCGGCAAATCGCAAAAGTTTCCAGATGACATCCGCGAGTTGTGGCAAGAACTGTCGCGGGAAAAGATTGAACGCTTTCCCTATGACGACTTGCTCGCGATGGGCAACAGCATCGGCACAGTGTTGGAACAAACGCTGATGCGAAATCATTGAACATGCGACGCAATCCGACTCAAATTGCGTCGCATGTTTTTTTGGATAGGGAACACAATGAAAAGCAAACGCAAACAACGCGTGACAAAATCCAGATCGCGAGATACGGAAAAGCGAAAGCTGTTGCATGTTGATTCTGATTACGCGCGCGCTTCACCAATCAAATTGCGGCAAGGAGAAATCAATTTATGGATTGTTGGCTGTGGTGGAACGGGCAGCCATATGGCAGATGCCATCGCACAATTGTGGATTGCGACGAATGGAATGAAGCGCACGCCAATACCACTGAAACAAATTTATCTCGTTGACCCCGATATTGTCGAACTCAAAAATGTTGGGCGTCAACGCTTTTGTCCCGCCGATGTTGGCAAACACAAAGCGCTCGCGCTCGCGGAACGATACGCGCTCACATTCGGCTTGCGCGCAATTGCAATCCCTGAAAAATTTCGCGCAGAGATGCTTGAGCATGGGAGTCAGCACATTTTGATTGGCTGTGTGGACAATGCGGACGCTCGAAAAAGTTTGAACGACGCGCTGAATCGCTTTGGGTATCAGCCGTCGGTGTGGTGGCTCAATTGCGGCAACTGGGCGCGTTCGGGAGAAATCTTGCTCGGCTCGACAAATTCAATCGAACGAATGCAAAAATCATTCCCCTCGCGCAGCGGCGGCATTTGCATTGACTTGCCGTCGCCCGCGTGGATGGAACCTGCAATTTTGCAACCGTTGCCTGAAGAAACAGGAACAGGAAATTTATCGTGCGCGGAAATCGCATTGCGAAATGTGCAATCGGCAACCATCAATCGCTGTGTCGCCGCGCACGCCGCCGACATGTTGCTGCAATTGTTACTGGGGCAACTCAAACGATTCTCGCTGTATTTTTCGCTCGACCCCGGCACCTCAAACGCGCGCTATGTCACACGCGAAAGTGTGGCAACGGCGATTCGGATGAATGTGAATGAGTTGTTTGGCAATCAGAGATAGGAGGGAGCGGATGAGTGACGAAAAATTGCAGGTGACTTTGGACGATATACGACACGCCGTTGGCAGAACATACACTGTTACAGCACATGAAAATTTCTATCACACAAACGCGAGTGAATGGAAGCAATGGACATGGGAAAAATTGATCGAGAGTGGCAAATCGTATTTGGTTGGCAAAGAAGTGCCAACCAAAAAATTTATTCGCGAACACACGAGTCGTCTTACGACATGGCAATCGCTCGCCGCGTTGTGGGCAATCGAAAATCCATCGCAGCAACTCATCGTCGAAACGTCCGATTGGGTGCGCGCGCCGCGTCGCTGTTACGTGATATGCGCGCGGGCATTTGCCGACCCGAACGGCGCAGTTGTCGAAATCGGTTTGCCGCATCACGGTGCGGGCGGTGAACGTCATTGGATTTCGCGTGATTGCAAAACGCGCGTGTTGGTGAATGTGGACTAAATCAGATGATGAGCCAAGCCGCGAACGATTGGGTTCAAGCAAGTCTCACCTTTTCAAGTGGAATCGTACAGACTGACTTGACTGCCCAACTCAATCCACAGATTGAAACAGAACGCCCCGCAGACCAAGAGTCGCGGGGCGTTTATGTCAGCCGACCGTACGAACTGTTCGAGCAAGACTATATTCGCTTTAGCTTTGAAGCGCGAAAACGAAATTTGGAAAAGGAGCGTACTGCAAAACAAGCAGAGCTGGAAACACTTGGTGGGCGCGCAACCAAACGCCGCCTCGAACTCTTGCTACGTTTGCGCGCGATAACTCATACGCTCGAAAAAATCGAACGCGATGGTTTGACGCCTGAAAAAGAAAGTTGGTGTCGCCGCGAGTACATGCTGCTGGTCAAAGACGCGATTCGACGCGGCGAACCCGTTCCGAGTGAAATCATTGCCCAGCGCGTCGAATTTCAACGCGCGTTCACGGGACGGCAGCGCTACGAAAAAGGACGTCACACTTCCTTTGCGAATTCGAGTGTTGCGGTGGACACGCGCTTCTTGGCAACGTGCGGTTTCAAAGCCAAGTTGCAAAACGGCAAACCGATGCGCGGCGAGACGATGGACGAACTCGCGCAGGGACTGGATGAAATCGAAGCCGTGATTGGACGACTCGGTAATTTACTGCGCGCGACGAATCTGACGATTGCGCACACGTTGGGCAAACATCCGTTTATGCGCGGTGATGCGGGCGGATTGTATGTGCCAAGTGAAAGGACTGTAACTGTTGGCACGATGACCCATTCCGGGCGATTGATTCGTTCGCTCGCGCATGAATTGCTCGGACATTGGCTCGACTATGAGGCAGGCAAAGCATTCGGCGTCACAACGCGCGTGCGAAAAGGAAAACGTCTCGTGGATGCGAGCGCGTTGTCAGAATACAGCGTAAGATACGGATTGCGCGGAGCTGATACACTACTTCGCCAAGATGGTGCTTTGATAGCGCAAGCCTCGTCGTTAGTACGTGACCGCGTGCTGGCGCAAAAAGTCACGCGGAAAAAGGTGCCGAATGATGTCGAACTCGGCGAAGAGGACATTGAAATCTACAAATTCGTTCTCGGTCACAGCGATTATTGGCTCGCGCCGCGCGAGATACTGGCGCGGCTGTGCGAACAATTTTGCGCCAAACGTTTTGCTGCGCCACAAATCGCGTTCGAGCCGTTCGCGTGGTACACACAGCGCGCCGCGTATTGGTCTGCCGAAGACTTTGCAACGCTCGAACTACTCATTGAACAGGCGTTGCGCTGGCGTGTGGAAATTCTTGCAGCACATGTGGACGCGAAAAACGACGTGACTTGATTCGTCCAAAAAATCAATCTGCGTAGTTGTTGAAATTTCACGCGCGGCGTGGTATAGTGCGCGCAATGGCACACGATACCACGGAGGCGCGAATGAAAC
>CALMZO010000175.1 GCA_937870825.1 uncultured Chloroflexota bacterium
CACTGCATCACCTCAACCGTTGCGCTGACGACTCTCAGTCCGCTTGCCCTCGCGCCGCAGAACGGCACAACGGCGGTGGATGTGAACAGGGTGAAAGGCGCAAGCAACACAAAAGGCAACGTCATCCTCAAATGGCGCACGACGAGTGAAGCACAAATTGCGGGCTTTAACGTGTTCCGCAGAACTGCGAAAGGTGAATGGAAACAAGTCAACGCGAATTTCATTCAAGCGAAATAAGCGGGCAGTGCATTGGGAGAGAAATATCGTTTCGCGGACAAGCAGGTGAGAAAAGGCAAAACGTACCGCTATAAAATCGAGGTGCTCTATCTCGACAATCACAGCGAGTGGACCAAGACTGTCAGAGTAAAAACTCCGTAACCAAAAATCCTCAAGCGCGAAAATGACGCTTGAGGATTTTTGTTTTTGAATTGACGCGCGCATTTCGCCTCACGTATAATTTTGATGACCATGAACGAGTCTGAGCCGCTGCGGATATTTTTGTTTGGACAATTCCGATTGACGCGCAAAGGAACACCCCTGCGCTTGTCTTTTCGCAAAGCGGAAGCGCTGTTCGCGTATCTGGTTCTCGCACCGGAAGCTCATCCGCGCGAAAAACTCGCCGCGCTGTTCTGGGGCGATTCAACCGACGCACAGGCGCGGGCGTCCTTGCGAAATGCGCTTGCGGTGATTCGACGGGCGTTAGGAAAAGAGGTGCTTGTCACTGAAACGGACACGATTCGACTCAATCCCGATTTCCCCCTTTGGGTGGACGCAAGGGAATTTTCAGATTTCAAATTTCAGATTTCAGATTTGGCGGCGGGATTTCATTCTGAAATCCAAAATCTGAAATCTAAAATTGATTTGTATCGCGGCGATTTGCTTGCCGACATGTATTACGATTGGGTCATGCCTCTGCGAGAAGAGTACCGCGCGCTCTACCTTGATGCGCTCTTGCAGCTCGCGCAAAATTTTCGCGCGGTGAGCGAATATGCGCGAGCTGTTCAAACGGCGCAACGCGTTTTGCAAACCGATGCCGCGAATGAACCTGCGTACCAACATTTGATTTTTTGCCATGCGGCGATGGGCAACCGCGCAAGCGCGCTCGAAACATTCCGCGAATTTGAACGCATCTTGCAAAACGAGGTGGGCGTTCAACCCGCCGCAGAAACACTTGCGCTTGTAGAATGGGTGAAACAAACCAATACAGCGGGTTCCTCTTTAGCTGCGCGGATTACCAACCTGCCCATTCCGCTCACGAGTTTCATCGGGCGCAGTCGAGAAGTTGAAAGCATTCGACAGCTGCTTGCACACTCGCGTCTGGTCACCCTAGTGGGCGCGGGCGGCAGCGGAAAAACACGGCTTGCGATTCGCGTCGCAACAGATTTGATTCAACAATTTCGCGAGGGGGTGTGGTGGGTTGACCTCGCGGCATTGAATGACCCGACACTTGTCCCGCACGCGATCGCAAGAGCAGTCGGCATCCGCGAAACGACGACGCAATCGTTACGGGAATCGGTTGCCGATTATTTGCAACAACAGCAAACGCTTGTGGTGCTGGACAATTGCGAACACCTCATCGGCGGGTGCGCTGAAATTTCCCATCACTTGCTCACGCGCTGCCCACAGCTGAAAATTCTGGCGACGAGTCGCGAAACATTGAGCATTAGCGGAGAAACGGTTTGGCATGTGCCGACGTTAGCGGTGCCCGACCCCACGCGAATTTCCGTGACCGATTTATTGCTGACGTACGAAAGTGTTGCCCTGTTTTGCGAACGCGCCGCGCAAACGCAAGTCAATTTTGCGCTAACGGCAAAAAACGCACAAGCAATTGTGGAAATTTGCGCGCGCTTGGACGGGATTCCGCTCGCTTTGGAACTCGCCGCGGCGCGCCTGAACCTCTTGACGCCTGTCGAAATCGCGGCGCGCTTGAGTGCGCGTTTCGATATGCTCACAACGGGGAGCCGCGCGGCGCTGCCGCGTCAGCAAACCTTGCGCGCCTTAATCGAGTGGAGTTATGACTTGCTCAATGAGCGCGAACGCATTGTATTTCGACGCTTGAGCGTGTTTGCAGGCGGTTTTGATTTGCGCGCGGCGGAAGAGATTTGCGCGAGCGATGAAATTTCGCGCGCGGATGTTTTGCATCTGGTCTCACAACTGGTGAACAAGTCATTGCTCGTCGCGCAAGCTCACACTGATTCGTCGCGTTATACTTTTTTAGAAACGATTGCGGCATTCGCGCGAGAACACCTGCAAGCGGCGGGCGAAGTGGAGATGGTTGGTCGAAAACACGCGACCTATTTTCTTGAACTTGCGGAGGATGCGTATTGGCAAGACCGAAATGGCGCGCGTCAACGCTTGTGGTTGAACAAACACCTCGTCGAATTTCATAATTTCCGTGTGGCATTTCATTGGATGCTGGGGCATGAACCCGAATGGTCGTTGCGCTTGGTTGCCACCGTGGCAGGGCTTTGGCTCGCCAAACATGATTATACGGAACTTTACGAGTGGTTGACGCGAGCCCTGCATCGCGCGGCACAGGACGAATCATTGCCCAAGGGAGCTGCCTACGCACACGCGCGCACAATCCTTGGATTGTACAAAGCCTTGCGAGGCGATGTGGAAGACGGCATTCAAGTCATTCAAGAGAGTATCGCGCTTGTGCGCGCGGTGGGCGGACAGCGCCTGTTGGCGGACACACTCTTTATTTATGGAGACATTTCGCGTGCCGGGTCCCACTTCGATCAGGCGATTGTGGCGTTTCAAGAAAGCGCGGCGATTTGTGGTGAATTGAATGAAAAAGCCGGACGCGCTCATGCGCTCGCCGACTTGGCGCTTGTCGTTGCGGAACGCGGCGATTTTGACTCAAAGCAAAAGGAATTGCAGGAAGCCATAGAACTGTATCACGAGGTCAATGACGGTCTTGGATTGGCAATCGTCGAGATTTACTTGATTTGGGCGGACGTAGTACGCGGAAATGTGACGAATGCAAACGCGCGCGTCGAAGCATGTCTTGCCGTTTTTCAGGAACTTGGCGATAAGCATTTTGACATTAGTCTGCGGAGTGATTGGGCGCTCTTGCTTGACCAAATGGGGAACCATGCCGAATCGTTGCCGCATCATCAAGCGGTCATCTCGGAATGGCGCAAAAGCGGCAATCTCGGCGCGGTTGCACGACAACTCGAAAGCATTGCGTTCATTTTGCACACCACACATCAAGCGGCTGGTGTGACGGAACGAACGCGCGCTCAAACCCAAGCCGCGCGTTTGCTCGGCGCGGCGGAGGCATTGCGCGAAAAAAGCAGCGCGATGACCCCAATGGAACGCACGGAATACGACGGAGCGGTCTCCGCACTCCGCGCACAACTGGACCCGGTGATACTCGAAGGCGCGTGGCGCGAAGGACGCGCGCTATCGCTCGACCAAGCCATTGCCGAAGCCAAAGCGGTTGCCCTCGTTCCTTGATTGCCGGCTTTTGACGAGATTTCTTGACGAGACCTGCACAGCGCAGGTCTCTTTTTATTTCCCCAAACTTTTTTGCGTTTTTTTTGCGCTCGGCGTGTAGGATGCAAAAGAAAACAGATTCAGGCAGCAAAGGAGAAAAAAATGAAAAAGAAAATCCTCTTCGGCGGCATCGGCGCAACAATTTTCGCAGTGTTACTCGTTCTCGGCGGATGGTTTTACACCGCCCAAGTGTACGCCGCACCGACGGCGAAAGCGCAAATCAAATCGGGCATGATCGGACTGACGCCCTCCACCGTGATGCGAATCAATGTGGTCAATCTCGGCAAAACGGATGTGACGGGCGTTGTGAAATTCGCGGATGGGCAAGGCAAAATCGGTTCGTTTCAGTGCGATCTCCACCTTACACCAGGGCAGGCGATGTGGATGGATGTAAAGGGGAGCGAGCAAGTTACCGGAGATTTCTCGCGCGCCGAGTTCCGCGCGATTGTGGTGGTGAATGACAGCACGCTTGTCCAGAACGTCAATCCGACCATTGAAATTTATCATGCGGAAGGCGGAAATACGATTGCATTCTATAGTTTCAAATAAACGGAACGTGGTGAAATAGAACCCCACAGGAATTTTTCCTGCGGGGTTTTTTCTTCTTGGTGCATTGACGGGTAGAGAGGGCGCGGCATATAATCAAGCACATCACACGAAAAAGGAAAAAGTCCATGTTGAATCCGGTGCTTGCTCTGTCCGCCGACGCCTTACACTTTCTCCAACAAACTGTCGGCGCTGAATTTGTCACGACGAATGTTTCCGAACGCGAACATCACGCGCGTGACCAATCGTTTCACGACGCGCATTTGCCTGCCGCCGTCGTCTTTCCGGAAAACGCGCAGCACGTTTCGGCGATTTTGAAATACGCAAACCAACAACGCATTCCGGTTACGCCGTGGGGTGCGGGGACCAGCATCGAGGGCAATCCGATTCCCGTCGCCGGCGGCATCGTGTTGGATTTTTTGCGGATGGACAAAATTTTGCGCGTGTATGACGACGACTTTCAGGTGGATGTACAGCCGGGCATCAAATACAAAGACATGAATGTCAAGCTCGCATCACACGGCTTGTTTTTCGCGCCTGACCCCGGCGCGAACGCGAGCATCGGCGGCATGATTGCGAACAACGCGGCGGGGACGCGCACGCC
>CALMZO010000176.1 GCA_937870825.1 uncultured Chloroflexota bacterium
CACGCGGTCGAATGTGCGCTGCCACGTCAATTGTACGCGTTTGCCTTCCGCGCTCAACACGTCCATCGAGGTCTCGTCGAGATTTTGCCGCACCACCGTCAATTCACCTCCGCCGTCAATGGCAACGATGTAACGTGTGAACATGCCGAGGTAAATCACTTCGCGCACGGTCCCTTCCAGCGCCGCCCAACCATTTTGCACGGGGGTTCCGACCTGCACCATGCGAATTTTTTCGGGACGAATTGAAAACGTCTGTGCGTGTCCGGTGAGTTTTTGCGCGACATCACTGCGTACCAAATTCGACGTGCCGACGAATCCCGCGACGAACGCAGTGGCGGGGTGTTCGTAAATTTCGGCGGGCGAGCCAATCTGTTCCACTTTGCCCGCGTTAAACACGGCAATGCGGTCGCTCATTGTCAACGCTTCTTCTTGGTCGTGCGTGACAAACACAAAAGTGATGCCGACGCGCTTTTGAATTTCCTTGAGTTCGATTTGCATTTCCTGGCGCAATTTCAAATCCAACGCGCCGAGTGGTTCATCCAAAAGCAAGACGCGCGGACGATTCACCAATGCGCGGGCAAGCGCGATGCGTTGACGCTGCCCGCCGGAAAGTTGTGAAGGTTTGCGTTTTGCCATTTGCGGCAGGCGCACAAGCTCTAATGCTTCTTGCACGCGTTGGTTGCGTTCCGCGCTCGGCACTTTTTTTATCATCAAGCCATAGCCCACATTTTCTGCGACGGTCATGTGCGGAAACAACGCGTAATCTTGAAACACCGTATTCACATCGCGTTCGTACGGCGGCAGTCCGCTCACTTCGGTGCCGTGCAAAAAAATTTTTCCGTAGGTGGGCTGTTCAAATCCCGCAATCAAGCGCAGGCAAGTGGTTTTGCCGGAGCCGGACGGACCGAGCATCGAGAAGAATTCGCCATCGCGGATTTCGAGGGAAACATTGTCCACCGCGCGGACATCGCCAAAGTGGCGACTGACAGTTTCAAAACGGACAGCGGGAAGCGCGTTCAGCAGCGTACTCATCGTTGAGAGCAATATCCTTGTTAGTTTTCGCCGACAATTTCGTCAACACGGAGGGTGAGATTGGGGAGACTGTGTGAGGTAATAGAATCGCCTTTGTGGGCGCGGCGTACGCGTTTGTATTTTCCCGCGAACGGTTCGGTAAATTGAATCACTATACCCATGAGCAAATTCACCACCCACACTTCCGCAATGTTTGATTCGGCATACAAATTGCTTTTAAATTTTTCGTCGTAATCAATGGAAGAGTCCGCGACTTCAATCAACAGAAAAATATCTTTGGGGCGCGGGGTTTTCTTGCTGTAAAAATCGGCGCGACGTTTGAGAATGCTGATGTCGGGCAGTGGTTCTGAAGCGTTCTCTAAACGAATTGGGTTTTGGACAGCGATGGTCACTGTTTTGCCCAAGTGGTCTCGCAACAATTCGTTCAACCGATTGACAGCCCCGCTCTGCCGGTCTCCGATAGGACTCATGGTGACGATTTCTCCGTGAATGAGCTCGACGCGGTCATCTTCGCCGAGAATCCCCAATTCGCCCAGACGATGAAATTCATCTGCCGTCCACAAGCGGCGTTCCAGTACTACTGCCATTCGTCTCGCCTACTTTCCGGAAATAAAGTTATCATTTCGCGTGTGGGCAGACTATACCACAGCCCTGCTAACCATTCAAGCGATGTTTGACGAGAATCCGCGCTTGGATAGAATTTTGTGTGTATGCCGCAATTATGGGAAGAGAATGAGTCCGACGTCGCCGTCGAAAAAGAGACGCGCGAAAAAATTGACAAGCCGCGTCTCTGGAAAGTGCTGCTGCACAACGACAATTACACGACGATGGATTTCGTCGTGACGATTTTAGTCGTGGTCTTTCACAAGTCCGAAGGCGAAGCGGTAAGAATCATGCTCGACGTGCATCACAAAGGCATTGGCATCGTCGGCGCGTACACGCGCGAAATCGCCGAAACGAAAATCGCGCGCGTCACCGAAATGGCAAAACAAGCAGAATTTCCATTATTGTGTACGATGGAACCAGAGTGAGACAGTAATCAGTTATCAGTTATCAGATTTAGTCAGCGAGAAGCGAGAAACTATCGCACGAACGCACTATCTCACGATTGCACGAACTCAAAATGGCAGAATTTACTCAATCCTTACAACAGACGTTGCGCGATGCGTATCAGGATGCGCGCAAACGGCGGCACGAATATATCACGCTCGAACATTTATTGGTTGCGCTCTTGCATGAAGGACGCGCGCGCGAAATTTTGCAAGCGTGCGGCGCGAATTTGAAAAAGTTGGAGCAAGACGTCGAAACGTTTTTGAAAAAACAAATTCAGCCGCTGCCCGGACGCAACCAAATTGAACCCGAAGCATCGGTTGCGCTCGAACGCGTGTTGACGAACGCAGAATTTCATGCCGAAAGTTCTTCGTCGGGAAAAATCGAAAGCGGCGATTTGCTCGCGGCGATTTTGCAAGAACCCGAATCGTACGCGCGCTATTTGCTCGAGCAGCAAAACGTCACGCGGCTCGACGTCCTGCGTTACATTTCGCACGGCGCCTCGAACGCGACGCCGCAAGAACAAGTGAACGCCGGCGCGGGCGAAGAGGACGCGCCCGTACGTGACCCGTTGAAAGCGTACACGACGGAATTGGTCGAACTCGCGGCGCAAGGGAAAATTGACCCGCTCATCGGACGCGAAGCAGAACTCGAACGCACGCTGCAAGTGCTATCGCGGCGTTTGAAAAACAATCCGTTGTATGTAGGCGACCCGGGCGTTGGCAAGACCGCGCTGGTGCATGGCCTCGCGTTACGCATTCACGAAGGTCAAGTGCCCAAGCAATTGCAGGACGCGCGCATTTACGCGATGGACATGGGCGCGGTACTCGCGGGAACAAAATTTCGCGGACAGTTTGAAGAACGCATCAAAGGCGTACTCAAAGCGCTCGAAGCAAAACCCAATTCGATTTTGTTCATTGACGAAATTCACACGCTCGTGGGCGCGGGCGCGACGAGCGGCGGTTCGGTGGACGCGTCGTCTCTCATTAAACCCGTTTTGCAAAATGGCGAACTGCGCTGCATCGGCTCCACCACACACGAGGAATTCAAAACGCTCGAACGTGACCGTGCGCTCGCGCGGCGTTTCCAAAAAATCGAGGTGAACGAACCGAGCGTAGACGAAACGATTCAAATTCTCAACGGCTTGAAAGCAAAATTCGAAGAGCATCACGGCGTCGCGTACCAAGACGCGGCAATTCGCAGCGCGGCGGAACTTGCTGCAAAACACATCCTCGAACGTTTTCTCCCCGACAAGGCGATTGACGTGATTGACGAAGCGGGCGCGCGCGAAAAATTGCGACTCGACGCGGACGCGACGCGCGTAATCGAACGCAAGGACATCGAGCGCGTCGTCGCGCTGATGGCGAAAATTCCAGCGGACAGTGTTTCGGGCGATGAACGTACGCGTTTGAAAAATCTCGATGCCGCGCTGCGCGCCCAAATTTTTGGACAGGACAAAGCGATTGATTCCATTGTCGCGGCGATTCGTTTGTCGCGCGCGGGTTTGCGAACGCCAAACAAACCCGTCGGCTCGTTTTTGTTTTTCGGTCCCACCGGTGTCGGCAAAACAGAGCTCGCGCGTACATTGGCGCGCGCGCTCGGCGTGGAACTTTTGCGGTACGACATGAGCGAGTATTCCGAGAAACACACGGTCAGTCGTCTCATCGGCGCGCCGCCCGGCTATGTCGGTTTCGACCAAGGTGGGCAGCTCACGGACGCGGTGCGGCGGCAGCCCTACTCTGTCGTGCTGCTCGACGAAATCGAAAAAGCGCATCCCGATTTGTTCAACATTCTTTTGCAAGTGATGGACCACGCGACGCTCACCGACAACACGGGACGCAAGTCCGATTTTCGCAACGTGGTGTTGATCATGACGACGAACGCGGGCGCGCGCGAATTGACGGCGACACCAATCGGTTTCAAAAGTGTGGACGGCGCGGGCGACGCCGCGCGCAAACCGATTGAAAATTTGTTCAATCCCGAATTTCGCAATCGTCTCGACGCGGTGGTGCGGTTCGATACCTTGTCGCGCGAAACGATTTTGCTCATCGTTGACAAACATCTCGACGAATTGCGCGCCGCATTGCAGCCGCGCAATGTGATGCTCAACGTGAATGACGACGCGCGCGTTTGGCTCGCCGAACACGGCTATGACAAAAATTTCGGCGCGCGCCCGATGGCGCGTTTGATTGACGATGTGCTGCGCAAGTCGTTGGCGGAGGCGATGCTGTTTGGGGAATTGGCGGATGGTGGTGGAACGGCGAGTGCAAAAGTGTCCGACGATAAAATTGTTCTGGAGTACGAAAAAAAGAGTGATTGAAATTCAAAACCCGTTATCTCCAAGATAACGGGTTTTGAATTTCAGCTGGTTCTCGCCCACGTAGCGATTTCGCGAATGTGTGCGGGCGTCGTGCGGCAACAGCCGCCAATGATGCGCGCGCCGTTCGCATACCACGCGCGCGCTTGCAGTCCAAACGCGTCGCAGGACGTTTCGCCGAGCCACTGATGATTTTCCGCATCAAAAAGCTCGCCCGAATTGGGATAGACGATAATTGGCTTTTGCGTAGCCGTGCAAAGATTGCGAATCAGTCCGTTGATATACAACGGCGATGTGCAGTTGACGCCGATGGCGGCAACCTGCGGATGCGCATCAAGAAACGCCGCGCATTCCGCAATCGTTTCGCCGTGCGAAACATGCGTTTCGTCGCGTGCGGTGAACGTGAACCACGCGCTGGTGTCGGGAAATTCGATCAAGAGTTTCGCAAGCGCGCGTGCTTCCAACAAACAAGGAATCGTTTCGCAAGCGAGCATATCCGCGCCCGCTTCAATCAAGACGCGCATTCGTTCGCGATGAAATTCAATCAACCTTTGTTCGCTTAAATCATAATCGCCGCGATATTCCGAACCATCGTGCAAGAACGCGCCGTACGGTCCCACCGACGCGGCGAGGAAGGGCTGCGCGCGATTTTTTCGATTTTCCGCATTGCTCCAAAATTCGTCGCGCGCGTTCCGCGCGAGGTACACGGACTGTTGAATCACATGCTGCGCTTGCGCGCGATTCAGACCGCGCCGCGTCAAGCCCGCGATTGTCGCCTGGTAACTCGCCGTCGTCGCGCAGTCCGCGCCCGCGCGAAAGTAATCGAGATGCACTTGCTTGATGAGTTCGGGCTGCTCCAACAAAATTTTCGCAGACCACAACGAATCGTTCAAATCTGCGCCGCGTCGTTCGAGTTCCGTCGCGAGCGCGCCGTCGAGGACGACGAGGGGATGTTGCGCGAGAATAGTTGCGATGGGATTGTTCATTTCAAAACGTTTTCTAAATTTGGTACGAGTTCGTTCGGCAAACACAACATGGTTCCCCAAACGCCGTCCGCGTTTTTGTGGTCGGCGTTTTTTTGTGTCACCCACTTTTCGTTGTTCAAACGAAACGCGTCGTAGCGATTTTCCAACAACATTATCGAAATCGCGCCGTCTTCGGCGGGCGTGTGCGATTCAATCAACACAAGCGGACGGTATTTTGCAATTGTCTCGCGCATCCCGGACAATGCCAACACGGCGCCGCCTTCGATGTCTATTTTAATAAAGTGAATGGGTTGAGGTGTGTCCGCCAAAAAGTTGTCGAGGGCGATGCCTTGTGCTTGGAGCGACGCGCGTTGATTTATTTCCACCTCTGCGTGCGCGAACGCTTGAACAATAGAACTCGAATGATGATGATGCGAGAGAAAAAATTCGACGGGACGATTCGTATCAATGCACGCGGCTTGAACGACTTGGATTTTGTGAGTGTTGCTCGCTTGCAAATGTTCGCGCAGTCGCGTCGCGGTTTCGGGACTCGCTTCGAACGCATAAATTGCAGTCAGTGAAGGCAGCGCGCGTTCGAGCCAAAAGGAATACGCGCCCATGTTTGCGCCAACGTCAATCGCCGCGCCGTTCCACGTTCGCGCGTTCAATGCCGCAAACACGCGCTGCAAAATCGCAAAACTGCGCAACTCCCACGCGCCGACGAGCAAATGCAAATTGATGTCGGCGCGATTTTTGATTTTCATGCCGCGCAGGGGACCCCAGCGAATCGTCGTCCAGCGCGCGTCGGGAAAAAAGAATTCCCGCATTGCGCCGCGCACTGCGGGAACGTTAAATTCGAGATGACGTAAACGCGAGAGCATTACATTTTCAAGATTGAATTGTCGAGTTTGCCAAATAGCGGTGGTAAACCGCACGGGTCGCACAGCATGACGAGACGCAAGCCGGTTGAACGCGATGTGTTCGAATTTCAACGGGTCTTTTTGCATTATTCAAATTCACTGTCCTCATCGGTCGGTCGAATTTCTTGTTTGACGAGTTCTTTCCACAAATCCGTAACCTCATCGCTCGCATTCGCCGCGCGCAATCGTTCCGCCACCGCGCTGTTTTCATTTTTCAATTCGGGAAAGGCGAGGAGGAGCATGGCAATGTCGCGCCAATCGGTGCCTGATTTGGGTTGTCCGCGTCGGGAATGATAGGCAATCACTTTTTGCGCGATGAGTTCTGCGGGTGTGGCGACGAGAATTTCTGCGATGCGTCGCGTCGGGGGCAGTTCATTCACAGGGCGAATGTCAACGAGATGCCGATTGCCTTGTTTGCGAATTTGATAAAGCCGCAAACCTTTGCCCTGCGCCACCTCGCGCACGCGAACGGCAATGTGAAATGTCTTGGCAAGAAATTCGCGCAATTCTTCCGCGAGCTCGTGCGCGCGAATAGATTGAACGTCCACATCTTCGCTCATGCGCGCTTCGTCCACATACACATTGACTGCTTGCGCGCCGAACAGCACGACATCATTTCGCTCGCGCAAAAATTCCAAGACGGCTTGATGAATGGTTGCGAGAGGAAGGGGCTCGTGTGTCATGAATTCGCGGAAGGTGAGGACGGTGGGGGTGAACATTTGCACACGCATTTATATCACAGGTAACAAAAAAAGTCAGTCCGAATTTTGGACTGACTTTTTTTGTTACTAATTTACCGCCCCCCAATCACCGCCACATAATTCGTCACCCATTCGTGGTACGGCACGCATTCCGTTTGCGTTTCGCATTTTGCTACCGGTGTGCGCCAGAACCAGATTTTTTCAAAATTCTCGAAACCGTTTGTCGCGCAGCCGGTGTCGGTCAGCAGTTCATTGCCCTTGCACGCGGCGGGAACGGCGGGATTCGAACCGAACCACGCGGCGAGGTCGCCCTGCACTTTTGGATTGATAGACCATTCCATCCACTTGTACGCGCAGTTTGGATTTTTGGCGTTAATACTCATCATGGTCGTGTCTGCCCAACCCGTCGCACCTTCTTCGGGAATCGTGCTGGCGATGGGCTGTTTGTTGGCTTTAAGCAAATTCACCTGAAAGGGCCATGAACCGGACGCCACGACGCCTTCATTTGTGAAATCGTCCATCTGCACGAACGCATCATGCCAATAGCGTCCGACGATTTGACGCTGTCCGCGCAAGAGTTCGAGCGCGGCGTTAAATTGGTCGCGCGTCAATTCGTATGGGTTCTTGATGCCGAGTTCCGGCTTGGTCTTCATCAAGTACAACGCGGCGTCGGCAACAAAAATCGGACCGTCATACGCTTGCACACGTCCTTTGTTGGATTTGCCGTCGGGGAGTGTTTGTTCGACGAATGTGACCGCCCACGACTTGGGCGCTTCCTTGAAAACGTCGGTGTTGTACATCAACACGTTCGGACCCCATTGGTACGGGACGCCGTAGTGCTTTCCGTTGACGGTGTGCCACGGCGCATTTTGCAAACGTTCGTCAACCGTTTTCCAAGAAGGAATGAGGTCAACGTTCACTTCTTGGACGCGTCCGCCGGCGATAAGACGATTGCTTGCATCGCCCGACGCGGTGACAAGGTCGAAACCGCCTTCGTTCATCAATGCAACCATTTCATCCGACGTCGCGGCGGTCTTGACATTCACTTTGCAGCCAGTGTCTTTTTCAAATTGGGTGACCCAGTCGAAATTTTTGTCGGTCTCGCCGCGCTCGATGTAGCCGGGCCAGGCGACGATTGCGACTTCACCTTCGCCTTCGCCGATGGATGTTTTCATGGCTCCGGCGGGCGCCTGGGTTGGTGCCGCCGTCGGTTGAGCGACGACGGTTTGTTGTACGACAACGGTCTGTTGTGCGACAACAGTTTGAGGCACGGCAACCGTTTGCTGCACGGCGACGGTCTGTGGTACGACGACCGTTTGTACAACGGGCGGCGGGGGGGTTGCGGGTGTGCCGCACGCGACGGCGAACAGCGCAACACTGATGGAAACGACGAGCAGAACAACTTTGACTTGCATTTTCTCCTCCTCCTTGAGAAAAATGTGTGAATGGAACGTGCGAGCGAGTTTACTCGGAAAATGAGTATATCACACGCGTTTTAGCGGCGTCAACGGCATTTTCAAATCGGGGTGTGCGTCACGATTTTGGGCGAATGAATTCACCACTACAAAAACGCGAAACCTGCCTCCGCAGGTTGGGGATTCAGTGTGCGGAGGCACACTTGGCGTCTTCGTTGCCGCGATTTCTAATCGCCTGTCGCGCGCACACCCTTCAAATCGTTCACCACGCGCTGGCAGTCATCACCGGCGCGGTATTGAACCAGTCCCACGCAAAATCGGCTTCTTGTTGGGTAATGGTCTGGGTCAAGGCATTCCAGAGTCCCGCGTCAAACTGTCCCAGACGCGCAATCATGCGTTGTTTCGTCACGCCGTCATCGACCTTTGCCGCCGCCGTATAAAGTTGATTCAAGTCGCCCTCAAAATCCACGATACAAACGATGAGGAGCCAACGGTCATTGTATGTAAAGACTTCGCGTTCGCTGCCATGCTGTCCTTCGACAATGACTTCGCCGCCGAGAGGTGGTGGTAATTCTTCGGGGGCGAGATTCCCCTTTTGCTTGACGAATGCATCGGCAGCATCTTGGATTTGTTGGGCGAGGGATTCCGCCACGTCCCCGCGCGCGGCGAGCCATTTGTAAAATGACGCGACCTGTTTTGCCATCGCGCGCTTGGTGGTCATGGGGAAATCGCCAACGTACTTGCTTTGGAGAAATACCGTGAGCCACACGGAAAGCTGGCGCGGGGTAATGTCGTCCAATTGTTGGATGAGGGAACGAGAGAGAAAATAATCAAAGTGTTCCAACGCCTGCCACGCGTCAAACGCATTGTCCTTTTTCACGCCGAGCTCTAAAAGGTATGCCTCGAACCACGCGCGCGGGATAACCGGCGGATATTCAGGTTCGCGATAGTGTTGTTCAAGTTGTTGCAGCGCGCGCGTGACGTTGTAATTGCCGAGTTCTGTCATCTCGGCTTGATATCGTACGAGCTGCGCGGCGAGAGATTCGCGCAAATCGGTGGGAATGACGGCGACCATCGTTTTGCCTTTGCCCACTTTTGCTGTTCCAACAAACACCAAGCCCGTGATTCGCAAACGTCCCAAGAGCGACTGCGGCGGTTTTTCATTCCAAAACCATTCGTCGCCTTCTTGGTCGCCAAATTCGCGTGTGAGAACATTCCAACGCATCCAGCCGCCCGCGTCAAGGATGCGTTGCAGCACGAGTTTCATTGGGGCATCCAGCTTTGCAATGACCGCGCGCAATGGTTCCGCCGCGGTGAGCCGGTCCGCAATTTTACGCGCCTTGTCTTGGCGTTTGCCTTTGGACGGAATGCCGAGCGTGTGACAAATGGCATCCACGATTTGCGAATGTGTTTTGTTGAGCGCAGCGTTAAGTGTAGTTTCAAACCGAATCGGTTTGGCATCTTCTTGTTCGCGCCATTCCTCTTGCATGCGTCCCGAAAAATAATTCATCATGCTCATGCCGAGCATGCCCGTACGTTCCATGAGCTCTAAATCTTGTTCTTGCGCGCGCGTGGCGCGGCGTGGATGAAGTGACAT
>CALMZO010000177.1 GCA_937870825.1 uncultured Chloroflexota bacterium
GTGCTGCCCGAACAAAAAGAACAAAAAGTGCGCGCGCTGCAAAACGAACTTAAAGGAAAAAACAAACGCATCGTCGCCATGGTGGGCGATGGCATCAACGACGCGCCCGCGCTCGCGGCGGCGGATGTTGGAATTGCATTGGGAACGGGTACCGATGTGGCGATGGAAGCGGCGGACATTACGTTGATGCGCGGCGATTTGCGCGGCGTGGTGACGGCGATTCAACTTTCGCGCGCGACGATGCGAACGATTTACGGAAATTATTTCTGGGCGTTTGCGTACAACGTCGCAGGCATTCCGCTCGCGGCGGGATTGCTTTATCCGTTCTTTGGACTCTTGCTCAATCCGATTTTTGCGGCGGCGGCGATGGCGTTCTCGAGCATTTTCGTCGTGACGAATTCGTTGCGCCTGCGGAATTTCAAACCGACACTTTGATTTCCTGCGCGCAAAAATCTTTTGCGCGCAGGAAATTTTTTCCATGACCGAAATCTATCTCCCCGTTTTCGGACAACTCGCGTGGCTCGACGCGATTCTGCTCGTTTGGCTCACGCTCACATTTTTTTCTGTCGCGTATGTGGCGTACGACGCGTTCACCAAAAATCCCGAAATGACGGTGATGAAATGGGGCTGGGTGTTGGTGACCTTGTATCTCGGACCGATTGGTTTGTTTTTGTATGTGATGTCGTGCCAAGAACCCGCGCCGGGGACGCATGAGGAATTTGTGAAACCGTTGTGGAAACAGGGACTCGGTTCCGCGATTCATTGTGTTGCGGGTGACGCGACGGGCATCATCGCGGCTGCGGTCATCACCGCATGGCTCGGACTGCCGATGTGGATTGATTTGATTGTCGAATACATCGCGGGCTTTGCGTTCGGGCTTTTGATTTTTCAATCGCTCTTTATGAAAGATATGATGGGCGGCTCGTACATCAAAGCGGTCAAACATTCGCTCTATCCCGAATGGGTCTCGATGAATTTTATGATGGCGGGCATGTTTCCCGTGATGGTGGTATTGATGATGGGACGCGACATGCGCGCAATGGAACCGACAGAACTCGTCTTTTGGGGCGCGATGTCCGTCGCCGTTGGCGCGGGCTTGTTAGTCTGTTATCCTGTGAACGTGTGGCTGGTGAACAAAGGATTAAAACACGGCATGGGAACGGTGCGCGCCTTGGGCAAAGGTGGGCATTCGCTTGAAGCGGAATTGCGACAATGGCTCCCCTGGCTGAAATCCCCGGCGCCGGAAATGAAAGGGATGTGACGCGATGCAGGGACATGACCACAGCAAAATGGACAAGGGCGACGCGGACACAAAAAAATCGGACGCGGAAAAGATGCCTGCAACCGCGCACGCCGAGATGCCGCATAAAGGCGATGACGACATGACAGGCATGCCGCACGGCACGGTGGATTTGAGCGCGGCGACGCGCGCCACATCGGCGCAAAAATTCGCGTGGGCGTTTCTTTCGCTCGTGCTGCTCGCGGCGGGCTTGATTTTTTCGGCGACGGTGGTGAATTTGAATTTGAGCGCGCGTGATGTGGGCGGCGCGATTATGCCGCCGGGAATGATTATGCTGCGCGATACGCCGGGTGAAGCGATGCGCGATATGGCGGCAGTGGACCCGCGCCATGTTACGTTTGTTGCGCCGGCAAACGCGCGCGGCGACAACGATTTACAGCCGCGCCTCGAAAACGCCGTCAAGGCGTTCGACCTCACAACCTCTGTCATCAAATGGAATATCTTGCCGTACGAACAAGTGATGGGTTATGCGTTCAATCAACAAATCCCCGGTCCGCGCATCCGCATCACGGAAGGCGATAGGGTTCGCATTCGCGTCACCAACAACTTGCCCGAATCCACGACGGTGCATTGGCACGGCTTGATTCTGCCGAATCAATTCGATGGTCCTGCCGAAATCACACAAGAACCGATTCAACCCGGTGAATCGTACACGTACGAATTTTTCGCGCAGCAAGCGGGAACCTTCTTTTATCACACGCACGACCACGTTGACCGCCAACAGGCGTTGGGCTTGTATGGCGCGCTGCTGATTGACCCGCGAACGCCGCAAAACATTCCCGCGTATGATTTGGAATATACGGTTCAATTGCAAGAATGGCTCGAACGCGAAGGATACACGTTTCCCGCGATGTTGATGGAAGGAGGGCTGCCTAACTTTTTTACCATTAACGGCAAGGCGTACCCGTCCACCGATACGGTGAACATGCAAGTCGGGCAAAAAATTCGGATTCGATTCATTGGCAGCAACAACAATTTCATTCATCCGATGCACATTCACGGCGGACCCTTCACAGTTGTCGAAACCGATGGAAATGTTGTTCCCGAATCCGCGCGCATTCAAAAAGATACGGTGAACGTCGGACCCGGCGAACGCTACGATGTGATTTGGGAAGCGCGCGAACCGGGCAAGTGGCTGCTGCATTGTCATATTCCCCATCACACCACGAACAACAATGTCGAAGAACAGGGCGCGGGCGGTCTGACGATGATTCTCAACGTCACGCCGTAATACAAAAAATTTTTTTCAGGAGGCAATAGAAATGGAACACGAACACCATGACCACTCGATGCACGAAGGCGCGGGCGGACACATTGACCCCGTATGCGGCATGACGGTAGAAGAAGGACCGGATGCCATTACGATGGACTATAACGGGACAAAATATTATTTCTGCGGTCCCGGCTGTCGTCGCGCGTTTGAAAAAGACCCGGAGAAATATCTCAAAGAGGGTCCTTCAATGCATATGTAAGGTATCGGCAATCCAAAGAGGCGCGCAGACAATGCGGCGCGCCTCTCTTTTTTGCGCGAATCCTGACAGGTTGTAAGAGATGGCAAAACGACTTGTTGAACCAAACACGACACTCTATCCTGTTCCTGTCGTTCTCATTACGGCAGGCATCGCGACGCCAAATGTGATGACGTGCAATCGCATCGCGTCGTGTTCCGCCGAACCGCCGCGCCTTGCCATTTCCGTGCGCCCGCTGCGTTATTCGCACGCGCTCATCAAACAGGCACGCGAATTTGTCGTGAACATTCCATCGCCCGCACAAAAAATTCTCTCCGATTACGTGGGTGTCGTCACCGGGGAAAAAGAAAATAAAATCGCAACGGCGAAATTAAAGCTCGCGCCCGCGCAATGTATCAGAACGCCGCTGCTGGCAGATTGCCCGGTAAATATCGAATGTGTCGTCGAACATGAAATCGAACTGGATTCGCATACGATGTTCATCGGTTTGGTAAAGGCGGTGCATGTCGAAGAAGCGTTGCTGGATGAAAATGGCGATGTGGATTTCGCGCGTGCCGCAGGCATCGTCTATGAAAGCGGCGTGGTGCGCGAACGTCCAACCTACAATTTCAAAGTGAACGATTTGCGGCGCGCGTTTGAGCTGCCAAGTGAAGTTTGAATATTTTGCGCCAAGTCCTACTTGCTGTAAGATAAAGAGGATTGCAAAAGATTCATTTATTGCAGCCCGAGTCTTAAATTTCCTCCGGAGGTATGAATGCGTTCGTTATTCGTGTTGTGTATTGCTCTCGCCGCCGTATTGGTGTTGGCAGCGTGTGGTCCCGGCGCAGGGTCAGCGCCTACGCAACCTGCCGCGCCAAAACCTGTTGAGGTCCAGGTCACCATGACCGAGTTCAAGATAGAGCCATCCATGACCAGTTTCCAAGTCGGCGTGCCATACCGCTTTGTCGTGACGAACAAAGGCACTGTCGCGCATGACTTTTCGATTACGCCGCCTGCGATGCAGCACGGCGGCATGGCAATGTCATCCGACGACATGCACAAAGCCGCGCTCGCCGTCATTGACGCTGCCAATATGCCGCCCGGCGCGACGAAAACCGTAGATGTCACATTCAACAAGCCTGTCGCGGCGGGCGAGTTTGAATTGGCTTGCCATACGCCGGGACATTACGAGGCGGGCATGCAAGTGCCAATCACCGTTACGCAGTAACGACGCGCGTTTTTCAGTTTCTGAAAATGCGTACTCTGTATTTGACCCTCTTGTTCGGTCTCGGCGTCCTCGTCGCATGTGGGCAAGCTGCGCCTACGCCGGGACCGCCCACTGCAATCCCACCGCCATCGCCAACCCGACCGACGGCAACGATTACGCTCACGACCCTTCCTGACCCGCCCGCGCTCGGAGAGGTGGAACTGATTATCACCGTCACAGAACCAAGCGGGCAACCCGTTAATGGGGCAGATGTTTTCGTATCCACAGACCATTCCGGGATGAGTGGAATGGGCTTTTTCAAAACGGCAGAGGGTCAAGGCAACGGGAAATATACCCTCAAAGAATATTTTGGCATGAGCGGTGATTGGAGGTTCAGCATTCGCGTGAAAAAGTCGCCGCTGGATGTGGACCGGACACTGCGCCTCCGTTTCAATTAAAAAATCGCAGAGCCCAAGTTGCTCTGCGATTTTCCTTTCTAGGCATGGTACGGGAATTGGGGCAGCAGGTCATGGCACATAGAGTGCGCAACCTGCCCAAGGCTGGATGGGGAAACGACGGCGCGCAAAAGACCCACACAAAAAACGGACTGCATACTCATCACTTTTTCACACCTCTGGCTTATGCTATGGACAGAATAAGGGCAAGGGAGGTGATTACAATGATGTACGGATTCGACTGGGGCGTTGGCGCAATTTGGATGATTCTCATCTGGGCATTGCCGGCGATTGCGGTGGTCGGATTGATTGCAGCGCTTGCCAAGAACAATGGCGTAACGAGTGACAAGTGACAGATGACACATGACGAATGACGGGTGGTAAGGTAAATTGGCTTTGCCCGTCATTCGTCGTTGGTGAAAACATTTGCCGCGAAGGGAGGTAAATAAAATGCGAAATGCAGGTTTGATTGTCGGGGGCGTTCTCATCATTGCGCTGCTCGTTTTGTTATTTGGCGGCATGGGGATGGTTGGGTTCGGCGGATTCGGGATGGGACCCGGCATGATGGGCGGTTATGGGATGCACGGCTTTGGCAGTACGTTCGGTTTTAGTCCGTTCGGTTGGATTGTGCCGCTTGCGTTTTGGGGTCTGCTCCTCGGCGGAATCGCGCTGGTCGTCGTTTCGCTCGCGCGCAATGCGCGCATGTCGCAGTCGTTTGGGAATCCAAACCATGAATCGCCTCTCGACATTTTGAAAGCGCGCTATGCGCGCGGTGAAATTACAAAAGAGCAGTACGCAGGAATCAAAAAAGACTTGGAAGGTTAAAACGGAGGATAACCATGATGGGTTTTGGAATGGGCATATTCGGTCTGGGCGCGTTAGTCATGATTGCGTTTTGGGTGCTCGTGATTGGCGGCGCGGTGTGGCTGGTGATGACGCTCGCGCGTGGAAATCAAAGCAGCATCCCGGCGAATCCGTCACAAGCGCTGACGACGGCGTCCACGACGCTATCAAATTCGACCCCGCTCGACATCCTGAAAACACGGTACGCCAAAGGCGAAATCAACAAAGAACAATTTGAAGAAATGCGACGCGCTTTGGAGAATGGATAAACCCAAAACGATTCGCGTTCTCCTTGCGGACGACCATGCGGTCGTCCGCAAAGGGATTCGCGATTTTCTGGAAGAGGATGAGACGCTGCGCGTCATTGGCGAAGCGAACGACGGTGAAGAAGCGCTCGCGTTCATTGCGCGTGATGCGCCCGATGTCGCGGTGTTTGATATTCAAATGCCGCGCCTCAATGGGTTGGATGCCACGCGCCGCGTGAAACAAGAATTTCCAAATGTCCAGGTTCTCATCCTCACCTCCTATGACGATGACCCGTACCTCTTTGCCGCGCTGCAGGCGGGCGCGAGTGGCTATTTGCTCAAGACCTCTTCCGCCGAAGAATTGCTGTACGCCGTTCATTCGGTTGCCGCAGGCGAAACCGCGCTGTCGCCCGCCGTTGCGAAAAAATTGGTCCGGCGCGCGGCAGGTCACACCGCGCAGCAAGACATCATCGAACCGCTTACCGACCGCGAACTCGACGTATTGCGTCTCGCCGCACAAGGTCTCGGCAACAAACAAATCGGCGCGGCACTGAACATCAGCGACCGTACCGCGCAAGGACATCTGGCGAACATTTATGCGAAACTGCATGTCGCCACGCGTACAGAGGCGGTGATGGTTGCCGTTCGCCAAAAGTGGATTGTGCTGGCAGAAAGGTAAAAAGGGAAATGAGGGAAGACAAGTTCCGTTGTTTCCTTCAGCTCCTTCCGTGCCTTGCTTTTCCGTCTCCGCACGCAAATTCTGGTCTGGACGATTCTCCCGCTTGCGCTTTTACTCATCGGCATTGCGTATCTGGGTGTCAGCAATCATCAGGGCGCGATGCGCGAATTGGTTGCCGAGCGTGACGCGGCATTGGCGCGCGTGGCTGCCGCGCGCATCTCGGAACTATTGACGGACCGCGCGCGCGATTTAGAAAACCTGGATGCCGCGCGTCCCGAAACGTGGGACACGCGAATTTTTCAAGGCGGCATCGCGCGCTTGGATGCAGACGGACGTATCCTCAACGCGCTGCCGGCGCGCGAGGTGTGGGAAACGCGACGCGACAAAATTCCGCGTGAACGCGAA
This sequence comes from uncultured Chloroflexota bacterium, assembly GCA_937870825.1. Taxonomy (GTDB): domain Bacteria; phylum Chloroflexota; class Anaerolineae; order UBA4142; family SHND01; genus SHND01. Next base: position 6,583 of record CALMZO010000177.1, read on the forward strand.
TTTTCCAAACCGTTTTCAGAAAACGGCGCGTGGCTTGTTCTGCTCGCGCGTCCAACCCAAGACGGAACGCTCGTTGCCGCACTGGCGCTCCCGCCCTTTGAAAGCTTTGCCCCGCGCGGTCAAGCATATCTCGTAGATGAACAGGGAAAAATTATCGCGCATCCCGACGCCGCGCGCGTGGGGACGGATTTCAGCGCGCACGCGGGGATTGCTCAGGTGATGCGCGGCGAAACCGGCGCGACGTTTCATCGTTTCGCAGAGCAAAACAATGACGCGAGCGAAACCGAGTTGGTCGTTGGTTACGCGCCCATCGCGCCGACCCGCTGGGGCTTTTTGATTGACGAGCCGTGGGAAAATGTCGTCGCGCCGATGTTTCAATATGCAGTACTGCTGCCTGTTGTGCTGGCGCTGGTGGGGGTGGTCGCGCTCGCCGCGATCTATTTTGGAATTCGCTACGTCATTCGTCCGTTAGAGAATCTCGCGCAAGCCGCGCAGCGCATCGCCTTTGGTGATTTTTCCGCCGCACAACAGCAGGTCGGCGGCGTACGCGAAATTGAAGAATTGCGCGAGACGTTGGACAACATGGCACGCCAAGTCTCTGACGCGCAAGCGGCAATGCAAAATTACATTGTCGCGATTACGCACAGCCAAGAGGACGAACGCAAACATCTTGCGCGCGAATTGCACGACGATACGATTCAAACGTTGATTGCGGTGCAACAGCGCATCGAAATGGCGCAGCGCGCGTTGCATCGCGAGCCCGCGCTCGCCGCGTCGAAATTGGGTGAACTCAAAGAATTGACGACGCAAGCGGTGGAACATGTGCGCGGCTTTGTGCGCGATTTGCGCCCGACGTATCTCGACGAATTGGGCTTGATTCCTGCGCTTGAAACGATGGCGCGCCAAGCGCAGGCGAGTTTCAATGTGCTGGGTGAGGAGCAGCGTTTGGACGCGGAACGCGAATTGGTTTTGTTTCGCATCACGCAAGAGGCGTTGCGCAACGCGAACAAACATGCGCGCGCGCGCGAGGTGGACGTGACCCTCGCGTTTGAGAAAGAGGAAGTGACGGTGACGATTCAAGATAACGGGAGGGGCTTTGATGCCCCTGAATCGCCGAACGCGTATGCGCGCGCAGGGCATTTTGGTCTGATGGGGATGCAGGAACGCGCGCAGCTGTTCGGAGGAAATGTGTATGTGAAATCCGAGCGCGACAAAGGAACCAAAGTCGTGGCATACTTGCCAACCAAGAACGGCGCGGCATAAATTTTATTTGCCCGGAAACGGCAAAGGACGAACACTCAACTGGAGCGTTCGTCCTTTTTTTTATATTCCGCGCCATTTGGCGCGTGCCACACCACGCCAAACAGCGCGCGGCGGAATGTGCGAATAGGCGGTTACGCGAGCATGCCTCAAGTCTTATAGTGTGTGAGATTTATGAACACGCAGCAGCTTTCGTTTTCGATTCAAGGCATGTTCTGCGCGCGTTGCGCGGTGGACTTGGAACACGCGCTGGCGGAGCGCGATGGCGTCATCGGCGCGTGTGTGAATTATGCGAGCGAACACGCGACAGTTTTGTACGACGCGACGCGGGTCAAGCCGAGCCAATTTGTTGCAATCGTCAAACGCGCAGGTTTTTCAACCCCACTCGAACAGGAGCTCAAGATGCAAGCAACCATAATGAATTCAAGCGAGACGCGCAAGCGTTTTGTCCTGCCGTTCCTCGTCGGCTTGGGCAGCGGCGCGGCGCTCATTCTTTTGTACCTCACGATTTTGTCCGTACTGCAATCGCCCAGCCACGCGCTCGAACAATTGGCGCAAGACCGTCTGTGGGTTGGACTCGTCGCGCTGGGTTTCGGGATTCAAATCGGTTTGTACGCGTATCTCCGCTTGATTATCAGCGCGATGCAGTTGGCGGGAGCTGACGCGTCAGCACGCACCCGCGACTCGACAGGCATCATGCGTGCCGACGCGTCACAGGCAATGACGGGCGCAGGGACGACGTCTTCAACGGTTGGGATGATTGCGTGCTGCGCGCATCATCTTGCCGATTTGGCGCCGTTGGTGGCATTGACGGGCGCGACGGGATTATCGGGCGCGGTGGCATTTCTCGCCGAATGGAAAATTCCGTTCATTCTCTTTGGTCTCGCCGTGAATGCGATTGCCATTGTCATGAGCGTCCGAACAATTCGACGCGAACGCGCGCATTTGAAAATGATGGAAACACCGGTCAGACCTGCGACGGTTCAAACTGCCGCGTGCCACTGAAGGAAAAAAAAGATGAATCACAATCACACTTTAAATCATGGACACGACACCGGACATTTGGGGCTGATGCTGTTGTGTTGTCTCATTCCCATCGCGCTGATTGCCGCTGTTGCCATTTTTGGTTTTTCGCTCGGTGTGTTCACTCCATATCTGCCCATTGCGCTCGTACTGCTCTGCCCGTTGATGATGTTTGTTATGATGCGCGGGATGCAGCATGACGCGGCGGACATAGAGCACGCGGAAACCTCCGCACTGCAAAATGCAAATAGCACGCGCAATGTGCCAACGGACGCGGCAATGAATCGTGAGAATTAAGAGACGCGAAATGTACGATAAACCACATCAAGGTGGACTGAAGCATGAAACACAAACGGTTTTTCATTGCAGGCATAATCCTGCTGGCAGGTGTGTTGCTCGCGGCGTGTGGAGGAACAACCGCTGCTCCCGCGCTAAACAATGCGGAGCAAGCCACACTCGCATCGAGTTCGACAAATTCCAAAACAGAAAATGCGTTTGCGGCGCAAACGGTTGAAGGAGGGAGTGTTGTGGTTAAAGTCACGCCACTCAAAACGGAACTCACTGCGCCGCTCGAATTTGAAATCGTCATGGACACGCATTCGGTGGAGCTTGCGGACGATCTGCTGAAAGCCGTCGTCTTGCGCGACGACAGTGGTGTGGAATTTATGCCGAGCGCGTGGGAAGGTCCGGGCGCGGGCGGACATCACCGTGAGGGGAAAATACAATTCGCGCCCTTGACAATGAACACGAAAACGCTGACGCTCGTGGTCAAAAATGTGGCGGGTGTGCCCGAACGCGTTTTCAAATGGGAGTTGGCGCGTTGAAATATCTCATACGCCAACAACATTCGTACGCGAACAGACTCCGCACGAATCCTTCACAACCCCTTCACACCATTCGATTACTCTGTCCGCAGAGAAACGGAAAAATCCAAATCAAAAAAAGTGTGTTCCCGACAACATTGGGGAACCGAAAGGAAACGAAAATGAAAACGCAAACGAAACTATTCACCGGAATTGCAGTCGTCGCAATCCTCGTTCTGACCCTGGCACTCGGCGGCTGGTTCATGAACACGGCCTTCGCACAAGGACCCTGGCAGGGGGGCAATTGGAGCGCGATGCACAACAATCAAGCCGTGATTGACTTGCTCAAAACCAACGAAAGCGCGTTGCTGCAAGAACGCACGGCGGGCAAGAGTTGGCTCGACATTGCAACCGCACAAGGCGTGAGCGAACAAGCATTGACCGACGCGCTTTTGCAACCCATGACGCAAATGCAAAGCTGGATGACACAGCAGTATCCACAGTCCAACGCGACGCAAATGAACGAATGGATGCGTCAACAATTCGCCCAGGATATTCGCGTGACCCAATACGGCACAATGACCGACATGCAAGTGTTCAACGGTTCGATGATGAACAGCATGATGGGCGGCAATGGCATGATGAACGGTGGTAACGGCTTTGGCGGTATGATGGGCAATGGAAACGGCTACAATGGCTTTGGTGGCATGATGGGCGGCGGTATGATGGGCGGCGGCATGATGAACGGTGCGCCACACAACGGCGGCATGATGGGTGGCATGATGAACGATTCGTTCAACACGCCCAACGTCAACGCGACGCCTGTGCCGTCCACGCAAAAGATTGACCGCGAAGTGAATCTCACTACTTTTAATTTCAAATTCGCGCCCGCGACGGTTACAGTGAAAAAAGGCGAGACCGTCAAATTTACTATTGTCAATCAAGATAAATTCGCGCACAATATCGTCAGCCAGGACGGAAAAATTGGTTACACCGTGTTGCCTGCGAACCAAACCACATCGGTCCTTTGGAGTGCGCCCAATCAAGCAGCCACTTATACTGCCCTCTGCACATGGCATCCGGGAATGCAATTCCAAATCGTCGTTGAATGAAAATCACACTTGTCTTGTCGTATTACCCCAGACATGCCGAGCACTGCTCGGCATGTCTGCTGTACACCCAAATCGAATTTTCGCAGCGCCGCACTCGTACATCATTTGACTGTGATTGAAACAGTTCCTATCTCCGGAGGCAACAGATGACGACCCCAAGTTCACCCGCGCGAAAAAGTTCGCTTATGTTATATCTGCTCGTCGCTTTGGGCAGTGCAGCCATCACCATCGCAGTCACTATCGGCGTGTTCTATCTCGCAGGTTGGGTCGCCCTTGCGCCGCAAAACCGACAGGTCGCGGTACACGATATGGGCAGTCAGGTCATGCCCTTTGACCTTGACAAAACAAAACACATATTCCAAATGACCGTTACGGGGGGCGTACAACAGGTGATTGCTCAAGACGCGAATGACGCGGCGCAAATCGCGCTCATTCAACAACATCTTGAACACGAAGCCCTGCGCTTTCGCGCAGGCGATTATTCAGACCCGAGCTCGCTGCACGGAGCAGAAATGCCGGGCGTAAAGGACCTCACCGCGGGGGCTGCCCGGATGACGATTGAGTACATTAAACTTCCAAACGGGGCGCAACTGACTTTTAAAACCCAAGACCAGAATCTGGTTACTGCACTGCATCAATGGTTCGGCGCTCAGCTGTCCGACCATGGGCGGGATGCTATCACCAAGTAAGCATAGCGGTCGAATCGGGCAGTGTGTCAAAAGTGGAGTGTTGTTCGGGTTCAGTTCGAACATGCGGACCCGGATGTGAATCCCGACACGGTGAACAGTGAACGGGTGCAAGTGACGCGTGACAAAGGATGCATTATAATGTCTTTGTTGGATCAAGAGTTGCGGGAGGTCGCAATGTCGCGAGGTCGTCTATCCCGATTTTTCTATCAAGAAAATGTTTTTCTCTTTATGCTCGGCTATCGCTGGCTGAGTCTGATTCCCCCCGCGCTCGGGCTTGTTTTGACAGTCCCTGCAAACCCACTCCTCTGGCTCGCGTTCACCTTCGCCGTCCTTGATACGCTCGCGCTCAGCGCGTTTCATGCGCGTTTCAATCGGCTCGTTCAAACGTATCCGCTCCTTTTTGGCATTGACCATATGGTCGCCGCCGGATTGATTGCGGTAACCGGCGGAACAGAGTCCCCGTACTATTTGTTTGCGCTCAGTCCGATTCTCGCCGCAGCGTTTTTCTTTCAAGTGCGCGGCGGACTATTTGCCGCGGGCGCGTTTTCGCTCTTGTATCTTGGGGCGTTGGGCGTCTCCACTTTGGTTTTGAACGTGACGGTGGAGACGGTAAGCGCAATCAGCCAAATTGCGGGATTCTTTCTCATCGCCGCGCTCTTTGGCTATCTTGCCATCTTGCTCAAGCGCGTGCGCGAAACGACCACTGCGCTGGAACGTGCGCATGATGAGTTGCTCCGCAAGCATGCCAGTTTGGAACGGAGCAATCGCGATTGGGAATCTATTCACGCGCTGGGGCAAGCGATACAATCCTCCGCAATTGATGTTTTGGATGTCGAAGAAAAAATCTTGACGACGATTACGGGGGACCTCGAATATGAACGCGTCATGCTGGGCTTGGTGGACCAAGAAAACCAAATGCTGCTGGGTTGGTTGACGCATCGCCGCCGCACGTGGTACGAGTCCCCCGCAGGGGTCTTTGCGACGAATGAGCTCCCCTTGCGCGCGGACAGCGGGTTGATTGCCCAAGCAGTGTTGGAAGGGAAACCGCGCAACATTGCCAATGGCGCGCCCCCGACGAACGACCCCGCAATGAACGCGCGCCTAGGGCTTGCCCATTACGCGATTCTGCCGCTCATCATGCGCGATCACCCGGTCGGCGTTTTACTTGTGGACAATCCCGACAGCGGCGCGCCGATTCCCGCCGAAAGTTTTCGTTCGCTCACTACCGTCGCACACCAAGCCGCGCTTGCACTCGGTTCCACCAAATTGTGCGTAGAACGCGCGCAGCGGCTTGCCGTTGAACAAGAGCGCAATCGCATCGCAATGGAAATTCATGATACCGCATCGCAGGCGCTCTTTGGGATTGTGTATGCCCTTGACGCGTGTACCAAGATGCTGCCGCCGGATGCGGAGCCGGTACGCGCGCGTTTAATCGATACGCGCGCGGTTGCCGAACATACGATGTATGATTTGCGGCGCTCGGTGTACGACATTTGGTCGCGCGAGTTGACGGCAAATGAATTCGCGGCGGAATTGCGCGCGCACCTTGTGAAATTGGACGCGCCGAAAACATTAAAGGTGAACATTTCGGTCGAAGGCGAGCTGGACATGCTCGGCAGCGCGGTGCGAAAAAATTTATTGCGGATTGCGGAAGAAGGCTTGTCCAACATTGTGAAACATTCGCGCGCAACCGAGGCAACCGTGTGCTTGAGCATCAAGCCGCCGCAAACGCGCTTGCTGATTCAGGACAATGGGCGGGGCTTTGCGACGCGTCCAAATGGGCAAAACGGGTTTGGTCTTAACAGTGTGCGCGAGCGCGCCCGCGCGATTGGCGCACAAGTATGGCTGGAGAATCTCCCAGAGGGCGGCGCCAAGCTCGAAGTGACGTTGAATACTTTTACGCGGGGGGATGAGGTTCAGGAGGTTTATGCGGATTCTGCTGGCGGATGACCATGCCGTCGTGAGACGCGGCTTGGAAATGGTCCTGCGCCTTGAACCCGATTTCGATGTGGTCGGCGATGCAGCGAATGGTGAAGAAGCCGTCGCGCAAGCGCGGCGCTTGGCCCCTGATTTGGTGCTGCTCGATTTGAAAATGCCGCGCATGGATGGTGTCGCTGCCGCCCGCGCGATCAAAAGGGACGCCCCGGAAACGCGCATCTTGATGCTGACGGGAATTGATGATGGACAGGAAATTCTCAAAGCGCTAGAAGCAGGCGCGGACGGATATGTTTTGAAAGAGGTCAGCCCCGACGAATTGCTCCACGCGATTCGCGTAATTGGCGCGGGCGAGGCATACCTTCAGCCCGTGGTGACGAAACAGATGTTGACGCAAATGCGCGCGCCCACGCGCGCATCGTCTGCGGAACGTGAACCGCGCTCCGCTCCGCTCACCCCGCGCGAGCGCGAGATCTTGCAACGGATGGCGACGAGTGCGACCAATAAAGAGATTGCGGAGCAGTTGAGTATTAGTGAAGAGACAGTCAAGAGCCACACGAAAAACATTTTGGCAAAACTCGGACAGCCAAATCGGACGCAGGCGGTCCTCGCCGCGCTACGCGCGGGATGGGTGGAGTTGGATTGAGTGTCCGCCGTGGTTGACCCAACTTGAATTTGCCTCAGATAAGCGATTATGCGGAATTGATGCCGCATAATCCGCAATTAGAGAGGATTATACGGCAACGATGCCGTATAATTCGTAGTTAGCCCACCCCTTGAAAATTATCTCTGAAAACCATGACAGACTCAAAAAATCTAATTTCACCAGCAGAAATAATTGCTCTTTGGGCAGATAAACTTCGTGACTTATCAGCAGCGGGGTTGAATTATTCTGAAAATGTATATGACAAAAATCGTTATGAAGCAATTCAAGAAATGGCAATGGAAATGTTGGCATTTGCCACAGCACAACCGCTCGAATCCATAACGCCATTGAAGGAAACTGTATTTTCTCGAATGTCGCCCGTCGTTGCTGGCGCTGCCGCTGTGATAAATAAAGAAGGAAAAATATTGCTCATGCGCCGTTCAGATAATCAACTCTGGGTTATGCCAGGCGGACAAATGGAAGTTGGCGAGTCTCCAGCAGAAGCAGTTGTTCGTGAAACTCTTGAAGAAACTGGAATTCGATGTACTGCGAAAGCATTATCAGGAATTTACGACTCACGACTTTGGGATAAGGGCAGAAATCAACATGTTTACAAATTTACATTTTTATGCGAGCCAGTAACAGAGCAAGCCGAAACGCCTTCTCATTCTAATGAAACTCTTGAAATCGGATGGTTCGATGAAAATAAATTACCTGATGACCTTTATAATGGACATGTGAAAAGAATTAATGACGCTTATCAAGTTTGGAAAGGCAACGGGCAAGCGTACTTTGATTAGCGGGCAGTGGGCTAACAAAGCGTGCACCCGACGCTGGGGATTCTGGCGCGATTCCAAGCAGTTTTCCACGCCTCAGCATTTTTCCAGTCGGACGGCGTTCCGCCGCCCGCCCCAGCGCGGGTAACGCAAACCGTTAGCCGCTTGCTTTATGCGCAAAACAACAACATTTCATATGACACTTGAAGAATATTCTAAACGCCTCGGCAATATTTCTGACCAGCAACTACAGATGGCTCTCCAAAGGTTTGATCTGGGAGAATTGATTTGTGCTGAACCCATTCCATTCGGATTATTCGGGCAAAACCTTCGCTCAACTATAGAAAGTGTGAACTGGTGTTAAACTATGCGGCATGGAATTTCCGATCACCGACTTGCTCAGCCC
>CALMZO010000178.1 GCA_937870825.1 uncultured Chloroflexota bacterium
ACACGGAAACCGACGCCGATTGCATCGTGCATTTCCGCGTCAACTGAACTCGACAAGCGCACTTTACTTGAAATTTGCGATGAGGTCAAGAGGTTTGTTGACGCGAATTTGCCGCGCGGCTACAATCGGTTCAATTTGTATGACCTGAAAGGAACAACATGGCAGTCGCAACATTTAACCTTTCGCGGAATGTGGTGTGGCGTTTGATTGTAACGCTTTTAGCCGGACAAAGCATCGCTTCGCTCGGAATGACAGCCGCAATTACAATGGGTTCGATTGCGGTGAAACCGTTGTTTGGGACAACCGCCCTCGCGGGTGTGCCGACAGTAATGTATGTTTTGGGTGGTGCGCTCGGCGCGTACCAGGCGGGGCGTTTGATGAACCGCTATGGGCGGCGGTTTGGATTGACGCTCGGCTTTTTGGTTGGCGCCTTGGGCGCGGCGACGGGCGCGTTTGCGCTGATTGGACTTGTGCCCCTTGCGCTGTTCGTCGCGCACCTCTTCATGGGCATGTCGCGCGGCGCGCTCGACCAGGGACGCTACGCGGCGGGCGATTTGGTCGCAAGCGAGCAGCGCGCGCGCGCGATTGGTTGGGTGGTGCTCGGGGGAACGGTGGGCGGCATCGGCGGTCCATTGGTCATTCCCCTCGCAACGCGGTTGGCGACGCAGTTGAGCGTGAATGCCTTGGCAGGTCCGTACCTCGTCGCCGCACTTTTGTTTGTCGTCGGCAGCGCGATGATTTTCGCCTTTCTGCGTCCGGACCCGCGCGAAATTGGACGACAGCTCGCGCGCGCATTTGCAGCCAGTACGGTGATTGATAACACGCCCCCGCGCACCTTCACACAGGCGCTGCGTTCGCACAATGTTCAAACCGCGCTCGCCGCCATGGTTCTCGGCCAAGTGGTGATGACGACGGTGATGGTGATGACGCCGCTGCAAATGACGGAGCATCTGCATCACACGCTGGATGATGTGGCATGGGTGATTGCCGCGCACGTAGTTGGAATGTACGCGACATCGGTGATTACCGGACGCGTAGCAGACCGCGTCGGACATGCGCGCACAATTTTGGTTGGCGCGTTCCTTTTGATTTTCTCGTGTGTGCTTGCACCGTTTGCAACGGACACGACGCGGCTCGCGTTTGCGTTGTTTATTTTGGGCGCGGGTTGGAATTTTTGTTTTGTCGCGGGTTCGTCGTTGCTCACCGATTCACTGCGTCCGAATGAACGCGCGCGGATTCAAGGGACGAATGATTTGTTGGTGGGACTCGTCGCGGCGTCGGGAAGCTTGAGCAGCGGTTTTGCCTTTACCACCGTCGGCTATGTCGGCATCGCGCTCGCGGGAATTTTGCTCGCGGTGATTTTGTTTGGCGTGACGCTGTGGAGTGTGCGGCGCAAACCTGCAGTGTAGAGAGGAATAAAAATGAGCGTAGACTATAGTCAAGTCGCGTTAGAGTTCGGGCAATTGTTTGGACTGGCGCAAGGGATGACCCTCAAAGTCGCGCATCTGACAAAACAGGGCATGGAGTTTGTTTTTGAGAGCGCGACAACGCGCGCAGAGGTGCGAATCGTGCCGCACGTGTACACGGAAGGCAAAGTCATCATTGATGCGATAAATGATTTGACGCTGTCTGTCGAAGTGAAACAAGTCGCTATCGCCGACGGTTCGATTGTCGGCGGGGGCAGTGTCGAGCTGCCGTACTCAACATGGTTTTTTGAAGGCGACTTTATGTGAGTCCCAACTTGGCTGCGAGCCCTCCGTTGCGGAGGGCTTTTTCGATTGCCGAACCTCTCCCGAACACGGCGCAAGGGTTTCGGAAATTTTCCAACTGATTAGGGCAAACGCATTTGAAATTGCCGCGCCTGCATGAAATAGAATTTCACGGCTGAAAAAAGACAAAATGCTCCGCCTTCACAATCGCCGCGCGATTGAAACTTTTTTCAGACGGCAATTTCCAATTGCTGAAACCCCGCGAATCAAACGGAAATTCGCATTATTCAGCACCTGCCCCAAAAAACATTTTTTAAATGCGTTTGCCCTAGCTGATTTTAGATTGACCCCGCGTGCGGGAATCGTTATACTATTCTTACTTTTGTCTCCGGGGAGCAAACTCATGCGAATCGTTCTGGTATGGCTCGCAGTCAAACAGGAGTTTCTCGACGCATTCATTGTGGCGACGATGGAAATGGCGCACGCGTCGCTGCGCGAAGATGGCTGCCGCCGTTTTGAAGTCCTGCGCGCCGATGAACAATCACTGCGTTTTGTGTTGTACGCGGCGTTCAATTCGCGCCGCGACGCGGAACTGCATTTTGAAACCGAACATCTCGCGCAGTGGAACGCAGCCGTCGCACCCATGTTGAGCGAACCGCCGCAAGCTTTACATTACACGCAATTGTTTTGAGGAGGGACATGCTCCTCCGCATCCTCGTTTCGCCCGGTTCGCTTGTTTTGCTTGTCCTCACAACGATCGCTGCTGCATATGGGTCACATCGTAAAGCGGCGATTATGACCCGACGCGCACGGTGTACGCGAGCAGCGTTGTTCCCGGCGGGCGCGTGATACGCGCGTGAACAGACCGCTGCGTTATCTCGTGCACTCAACCAAAATTTGGGCGACCATCAAAGCGGGTGACGACGGCACAATTCATTTTTCGTACAATGCCCGCTCTCCAAACTCCAATGATTCATACATACACCTATCACGGTGTCACTGCCAAAACCGGCGACATTCTTTTCACGCGCGATGGCGAAGAGGGAAGTTTGTTTGGCGAATTTTGGAAATTGATTGGCCGCATGTTTCCGAGCGAATTCAGTCATGTGGCAATGTATCTCGGACCCGGCATTCGTTTTGTCGAATCGGCGGCGAAAGGCGTTGTCGTCGTCGAGATGGAAGGTAACGAATGGGACGGCATTCGCTATGGCAAAGAACGTTTGCTGGTGGATGAACTCATCGGGATTGGTAACCCGATTGCCGGGCGCGGCATTTCGCCCGAACGCGAAAACGAAATCCGCGAAAATGTCGTCGCGTATTGTTTAGAACAAGCGCGCGCAGGCAAACCGTACAATCTCAATTTCTTCAATCCCGAAACCGACGGCGCGTTTTATTGCAGCCAGCTCGTGTACAAAGCATACGAAACACAAGGCATCAACCTCCACGTTCACATCGGCAAAGACGCGGACTCGCTTCTCGCGCCGCTCGTCTTGCCCGAAGATGTGTGGAATGCGTGCAACAAAAAAGAAAGGGTGACAGGGTGAGTGGGTAAAGAGATGATTGAAAGTTGCTATCACCTCTTCACTTTGTCACCTCGTCACCTCCTCACAAATGATTCCTCTCAAAATTATTGAATCCGGTAGTAACCCGTACCAAAATCATGTGCAAGGCAAAGCGAACGAACCCATCACCGTCGCGGCATTGTTGGACCGCGCGTATCAACTGCATGGCGCGAAAACGGACTGCACCCTCGCCGCGATTTTTGACCGCCTCGACCAAAATTCACCGCGCATCGCCATCATCGGCGGTTCGAGCGACCATCCCGCGCATGTGATGGATTGGGACACCGTTTTGCGCGCGGCGGTACGCATTTGGGAAATTGGCGGCGTCCCGTTTTATTTTGCGATTCCCGTTGTGTGCGACGGCACCGCGCAAAGCACGATGGGTATGAGTTATTCGCTCCAAGCGCGCAATGCCGTCGCGCAAATGGTGGTGAATCAAATGGAAGGGCAGTGCTATCACGGCGCGTTTGTGATTCAAGGTTGCGACAAAACGCCGATGGCGATTGTGTCCGCGCTCGCGCATCTCGACCGCGTGCGGCAGGAACGCGGCGAGGCTAGTGTGTTTGCGACGTTCGCGCCCGCGCATGTGTTAAAGGGCGGAAGCATCCCGCAAGAAACGCAAGCAGAGATTCGAGAAATCGCTGCGCGTGCAGAACAACGCGGCTACATCGAACTCGCCGAAGATTTGCGCGACGGACTCGATTACATTTTGCAATGTTCGTCGAACGAAATGTTTCTGGCGTTTTTTGAACGTGCGGTGCAAGAAGAAATTATTTCGCCCGCGACGCACAAGCGTTTGGAAAAACAATTGGCAATCAACACCTGCGATGCCAAAGGCGGCATCTGCGCGTTTCACGGTACGGGCAATTCCTCGCGCGATGTTGTGGCAGCGTTGGGACTCGTGCATCCGAGCGTTGAATTGTTGATTGAGCCGCCGAAACAATCCGAAGTGAATCGTGCGGTGGATGCCTTGTTTGAAATCGCGGACAATCCAAAATTTTCCGTCGGCAGCATCGTCGCACAAAACATCGCGAATGCGATTCGCGTACACGCGGCGGTCGGCGGTTCGACCAATTTGATGATGCACATGGTGGCGGCGATGAAATACGCGGGCTATGATTTTTCCCTGTACGATGTCGAAGCGATTCACAAAGCCGCGCCCATTCCCGACATTTACGATTATTCGCTCACGCAGGGACGCGACGTATTCGCGCTCGCGCAGCAATGTTGCGCCGGACAAATTCGCGGGATGGAGACGGTGTTTTACGAAATGACGCGCAACGGCGTGCCGCTCGATTTGGACGCGCCGACGGTGACGGGACACACATGGCGGCAGCGTTTGAGTGACACAACCAATTTGAGCGCGGATGGCGTAAAACAAAACCCAATCATTCTCTCGACGCCGCGCCGCGCGATTTCGGGAACGGATGTGTTGCGAAGCAATTGGTTCGAGACCGCTGTCGTCAAAATCAGCGGACTGCCAGATGACCTATTGAATAAATTTGACGACAAGGTAGGATTTGTCTTGTACTTTGAAACGGAAGAAGAGGCGAACGACGCGCTCGTTGACCATGCCCTGCTGGAAAAATTTCGCGCGCTGCCCGGTGTGACAAAGGATGTGCTGCGAAAAATGTACGAATACAACAGCAAACAATCCTCCGCGCAGATTGCCGATGCTGCCTTGTTCGACGAAATGGTGAAAGGGCACATGCTCCGTATCGCCGTTGTCATTGCGGGGCAGGGACCCGAAGCGTTTGGAATGCCCGAAATGGCAGTGCCGTCGTTCCGCATCAATTATCATCGCGTCTGGCGGCAACTCGTTTCCTTGATTACCGACGGGCGCTATTCGGGAACGAACTTTGGCGTTTCCGTCGGACACGTCACGCCCGAAGCGAGCAAGGGGGGGGGGATTTTGTATCTGCAAACGGGCGATTTGCTGCACTTGGAATTTCGCGCGGGGCGCATTGATGTAATCGAACGTGATGCGTTCGCACAACGCGGGGAAATTGTCCGCGCGGAACATAATCTCGCGCACACGCGCGCGGGATTGGGGCGAGAACGGCAATTGCTTTTGGAAAAACGCGCGCGCAAAATCGCGCCGTCGAATCGGATGTTGCATCACACGGACGCGGCACACGGCGTCGTACCGTCCAGCGTTGCGGATTGGGCGACGCTGCCGCATCCCTTGGCGAGTACACAAAGTAGAACACACTGAAAATTTGTCGTATGCTCAAGTTGTGGCGTACCCTGCGCGAAACGCGGCGCCGTGCGTTGGTTGACTTCTTCGGGCTCAGCGTGCTGGCGCTTGTCATCATTGCGTTCGGGTTCTTGTTGAACCTGCCGCACCGCATCTTTCAGGTCTTTATCGCGCTCGGGTTTGGCAATGGAGAAGTCGGTTTTGTATTGGGCGTTGCGGCTGCCGCGCTTGTGGTGTTTGCCCTGCGGCGCTGGCTCGACCAACGCCGTGCGCAGGCACAATACCAAAGTCTGTTCGAGAACGCGCCCGTCGGAATGTTTCGTTCCACGCCCGACGGGCGTTTTTTGATGGTCAACCCCGCTCTCGCGCAGATGCTCGGTTACGATTCACCCCAAGATTTGCTCGCGTCGTTTGCAGATGGCTCGCGTCAACTCTATGTCCATCCCGAACACCGCGCCGAGTTTCTTGCGCGTCTCATGCGCGAAGGGATTGTGCGCGAGGTTGAACATCAAGTGTATCGCAAAGACGGAACTCTGATCTGGATTATCGGCAATGGCCGCGCAGCGCGCGACGCGCACGGCAACATTCTCTATATCGAAGGCAATGTCCAAGACATTACCAGGCGCAAAGAGACAGAGCACGTGTATCGCCATCTGGTCGAGCAATCGCTGCAAGCGATTTTGATTTATCAAGATGACCACTTTGTGCTGGCGAATCAAGCTGCTTCGGCGCTGTTCGGTTATTCCGAACAGCAGCTGACGACGATTTCGCCCGCGCATGTCGCGCAGCTGATTCATCCTGATGACCGTCCCGCCGTCGTGCAGCGGATTCGCGCGCGCATGGAGGACGAGAATGTGCCACAACATTCCGTCTTTCAAATTGTGCGCGCCGATGGACAAACGCGCTGGGTCGAAAATTCCGCGAGCCGCATCGAATATCAGGGCGCAGCCGCCATTTTGCTGGTGATGGCAGATGTGACGGAACGCAAAGCCGCGCAGGACAAAATGCAAGAAAACCTTCAACGCGCGCGGCTGCGTGAAGAGCTCAGCACCTCGCTCGCGCGCAGCGGGAATGATTTGGATGCCGTGTTGAACGGCTTGACGCGGCTCCTTGTGGGACTGCTCGGCGACGCGTGCATCATTACGTTGGTGTCGCCGGACGGCTTGTGGAATGATGTGGCGGCCTTTTCGCATATCCTCCCCGAACGACGACTCATTTTGCAAGAACTTGTTCAAAAGATGCGGCTCAAGGTGGAGCATCCGTTTTTTGCGCGCGTGCTGCGTCACGGTGAACCGCTGCTCATTCCTCTCGCCATGTGTGAACAGCTCCAAGCAATGGAGGTCCCGGCGTTTGCGGACTATGTTGAAAAGTTTCATGTCACCGGCGCGGTGGTCGCCCCGTTGCGCGCCAAAGAGTGCATCCTCGGCAGCTTGATGATTTCACGCAGTGATGGTGCGCCGTACACCGCGGACGACCAAATGCTCTTGCAAGAAATCGCCGACCGCGCCGCGCAAGCCATCAACAATGCGCAGCTTGTCCATCAACTCCAGACTGAATTGCGCGCGCGCCGCGAGGCGGAGGAAAAATATCGCGCGCTGGTCGAACAGATTCCCGCCGTCACGTACATGGCATCCAGCGAGCGCGTCGGGGACACCTTGTTTATAAGTCCGCAGGTCCAAGTGCTGCTGGGCTATTCCCCGCGTGAGTGGCTCACATCCGAAATGTGGTCCTCGCATTTGCATCCCGACGACCGCAGTTGGGTCCTGGCAAAAGCCGAACACGCGCGGCATTCCCGTTTGCCGTTCGATGCAGAATACCGTCTCCTCGCGCGTGACGGGACGGTGCGTTGGGTGCACGACGAAGCGCGTTTCGTGTACGACGCGAATGGTCAGCCCCTGTACCAACACGGCATCATGACCGACATTACGCACTATAAACGGCTCGCACAAAAATTCGCGCACGCACCGGATTCAAGTAACGGGCAGTTGGCAGTGTCGCCGGAGTCCGCGCCAACAGAACCAACCGCCGCACATGCGGCTTCGCTTGACGTATCCGTTCTCGCCAAGACGATTGAAACTGCCGCGCACGAACCGCGCGCGTTTGCCGACGCGTTGGGTGAAGCCACCGCGCTGTTGAATCAAGCCACAGACGTGAATCAAGTCCTCGACGGGATTCTCGATGTCGTCGCGCCGATTGTGCCGTACGAAACGGCTTGCATTTTTTTGCGCGACGGTTCGCTGCTCCGGGTCGCGCGTTCGCGTGGTTTCGAAGCGCGCGGTTTGGCGCAGTGGATTCGCACGGTCACGTTTTCCGTTGACCTGCCAAAATTTCAAGAGCTGGCGCGCGACGGGATGCCGATTGTCGTCGGCGATGCGCGCGAGTATGCGGACTGGATTGATTTGCCGGAAACGAATTGGATTCGCGCCCATCTGTGTGCGCCGATTCGACTCAAACAAGAGACGCTGGGGATGCTGAATCTGGACAGCACGGTCCCCTATTTTTATACAAGAGAACATGCTGCGCGGCTGAGGGCGTTTGCCGATTTGGCAGGGGCGGCAGTGCGGAATGCTCAGCTCTTGAGCGAAACACAGCAGCGCACGCACGAAGTTCGCGCGTTGTACGAAACGATGCGCGATTTGAGCGCGCCCATTGAGGTTGCAACGCTGCTGGAAACGATTGTCGTGCGCGCGATGGAGCTTTTGAAAGCGTCTGTCGGTTTTCTGTTTGCGCTGGAAGGGGATGGACAGAAGCTGCGAATGATGGTGAATCGCGGTTCGAACATGCCGCTCGGGATTGTTCTCCCGTTAGGGGAAGGGCTTGTCGGGCAGGTTGCATTGATGCGAAAACCAATGTTTGTCAATTCGTACGAACACTGGCGACATGCAATTGCCCCCGCGAAAACACAAGGGATTCGCGCCGCGCTCGCTGTGCCCATCACGTATAGCGGCAGTTTAATTGGCGTACTGGGAGTTGCCGAGACAAACCCCGAACGACATTTTAGCGAAAGTGAATTGTCCATTCTTACTTTGTTCGCGGGACAGGCGGGGGCAGCCTTGGAAACGGCGCGTCTTTTGACGGAATCGCGACAGCGCGCGGAACAGCTCTCGCTGTTGTACGACGTGGGGTTGACACTGAATCGCGTTCTCAACGCCCGCACGCAGCTGGAATTTTTATTCAAGATTGCACTGCGCGCGCTGCGCGCGGAAAACATGGCGTACTTTGCGTTCGATGCCGCGCACAGTGTGTTGACGTACGAGTTGGGCGTTGGGCTTGCGCCGGAGATTGAAATGCGACTGCGCGACGAACCCGTTCCGTTAGGCAGAGGCGCAGTGGGTTGGATTGCCGAGAATCGTCTGCCCGTACTCATTCCCGATGTCAATCAAGATGACCGCTGGGAAAAATTGGACAGCTCTGTGCATTCTGCGGTTGCCGTACCCGTGGAACATGAAACCGATTTGCGCGGCGTGTTGGTCGCGATGCGCACGCGTCCCGAAGCCTTTACGACGCAAGACGAGCGTTTGCTGATTTTGTTTGGGAATCAGGTTGCGGCGGCAATGGAGTTGACGCGTTTGTTTCAAGCACAAAAGCAGCGCCAACACGAACTGGAAATTTTACGACAGGCGAGTTTGGTTTTTGCCACGAGCTCCGAGCGTGATGTGCTGACCACTTCGATTTTAGAGTATGCCTTACGCCTGGTCGCCGCCGACAACGCGCTCATATTTTTTTATGAGGAGGAGGAACTTGTCTTTGGCGCGATTCTGTGGGCAAAGGCGAGTGTCACTAGGCCGCGGCATTGGACGCCGCGCCGCGATGGTTTGACGCACACGGTTGCCAAAACCGGTGCAATGATTGTGATTGACGAAGTGAACAGGCATCCGCTGTTTTCAACGTGGCAGTGGGGCGGCGCGATTGCCAGTTTGCCGCTGCGGGGCGGGGGCCGCGTGCGCGCCGTGTTGAATGTCGCGTATGAGCGTCCGCATCATTTCACACCGGAAGAATTACGCGCGCTGTCGCTGCTGGCTGACCAGGCTGCGGTCGCGTTGGAAAACGCGCGCAATGTTGCCGAGACGGAACGTCAATTGCGCGACGCGCAGCTTTTGCATCGCGCGGGCAGCGCCCTGAATCGCACGCTCTCGTTCGATGCCGCGATTGGAACACTGGCAGATTATTTTATGGAAGCGGTGGGCGTCAAGGTGTGTACAATTTCCGCAGTGGAAGAGGCGGCGGACGAAATTCGGATTCTGCTGGACCGCGACCCATTAGTCGAAACGTATCTCGGGCCGGGGTTTTATGGCAAATTGTCTGACTTTCCGCACTTGGTGCAGCTGGTACACCAGCAAGAGACGTTGGTGTGCCGGCGCGATGACCCGACGTTGAGTCCTGCGCTTCAAGCCAATATGGACAAGTACCATTGGCGTTCGTTGATGGTGCTGCCGCTTTTTGTAGGCGAAAAAGTGATTGGAATTGTAGAGTTGGCAGACCAAAGCGAGTGCCGTGATTTTTCGCCCGAAGTGATTCGCCTTGCCGAAAGTCTCGCGCATCAAGCGGCGAGCGCGCTGGAAAATGCTGTGCTTTTCCAGGAGACGCGCCGTCATGCCGACCAACTGCTCGTGTTGAACCGGATTACCCACGGCATTAACGCGGCAATGACGTTGGAAGAAATGCTGCTGGTGATTGAAAAGGAGACCGCGACGGTCCTCGCTTCCGATGCGTCATTTATCGCGCTGTACGACGCGGCAACGGAAATGGTGGATTTTGTGCGAGTCGTGGACTATGGCGAGGTGCGTCCGCCGTTTCAATGGCGTCTGGGTCCAAGTTTCACGCGTCAAGTCATCAGCACCGCGCGCGCCGTACGCATGGACGACCGCATAAACGATACCCCGGTCGAAAATCCGCCGCAATTTTATGGCGATGGCAGTATTCTGCATTCCTGGCTCGGCGTGCCGATTCGTTCGGGTGACCAAGTGTTGGGCGTCATTTCGCTGCAAGCCATCCGCCGCGCGGCATACAGCGCAGCCGACGAGCAGCTGCTGCAAACGATTGCGGACCAGGTTGCACCCGGCATTCAACGCGCCCAACGTAACGCGTAGTATAATTCCGGCGCTCTGCACACACCGAATCGATTTGTATGAAATATCTTGTCCTTGTGTTCCTCGCGTTTTTCACAGCATGTAATTCCGCTTCCCCTTTGACACCAATCCTAAACACCGCGCCAGCAGCAACCCGCGCCTCCGATTTGCAAATTCTGCTCGCCAATTCGCAGCATCTCGTCGGCGAAAATCGGTTTCCCATCGGCGTGATTCGCGATGGAGCTTCAGTCCAAGATGCTCAAGTGCATTTGAAATTCTTTGACCTCACCTCCGGCGAACCGGTCGCGACAAGTGAAGCCGACGCGCCGTACTATGGCGACAATTTGGGCGAAGCGGGAGTGTATGTCGCGTACGCGAATTTCGCCAAAGCAGGCGACTGGGGCGTTGAGGTGACGGTGACAGAAAACGGACGCGCGCCGGAAACGAAACGCATCGCGTTCCGCGTTCTCGCGCAAGACCCCTCGCCCGGCGTTGGCGACGACGCGCCGCGCACAAAAAATCCGACGCTAAAAGATGTGAACGGTGACCGCACGAAAATTTCTTCGGCGACGGAAGATGATAGCATCTTGCATCGCCTCAGCATCGCCGACGCGGTGACAAACGGCAAGCCGACGGTGATTTTGTTTGCGACGCCGCGTTTTTGTACGACGCGCACCTGCGGACCCAGCCATCAAGTGGTGTTGTCACTTGCGCGCAATTACGCCGAGCGCGTCAATTTTATTCACGTCGAAGTGTATAAAGATTTTGAAACGTTCGAACCGGCGGACGCGATGGCGGAATGGAATCTGCAGACCGAGCCGTGGTTATTTTTCGTGGATGCGAACGGAAAAATTGTGCACAAGTACGAAGGCGGTATTACGGCCAAAGAAATCGTTCCCGATTTTTTGAAATTTATCGAAACGCGCTGAGTAACAGTCAACTCAAACAGAGTTCGCAGCATCGGACTCGAGCATGTATGCGGTTACTGCCAATCAACCCGCTGAAGCGTAGAATCCATCATACGACTTTTATTTGAGAGCTCTATACGGTGGAGAATGCAATGTGCGTCGAACGCGCGCGGACCGACGCACACTTGAGCGGTGATATAAAAGCTATTGCGTATTTGATGGCGGACGACTATTTGAAATTAGCAAAAATTCCTCCAACTCGGCGCGCGTCGGCAGCGACGGCTGCGCGCCCAATTTCGTCGCCGCGAGCGCGCCTGCCGCGCTCGCGTAGCGCAAACTCGTTTCCCAATCTTGCGCTCGCCCCAAACTTGCTGCCAACGCGCCGACGAACGCGTCTCCGGCGGCAGTGGTATCCACCGCTTGCACCTGAAAGGGCATGACGCGGACCGGCTCTGCGTTTTCATCCAACCACACCGCGCCGTTCTCTCCCAACGTAACAATCACGCGCCGCGCGCCCATTTGCTGCAACGCGACGGCGGCTTGAGTTGCCGTTACAAAATCCGTGACAGGCAGATTTGCAAGCTGCGCGGCTTCGATTTCGTTCGGCACAAGAACATCCACATCCTGCAACATTTCACGCGACAACGATTGTGCGGGCGCGGGATTGAGAATGGTGAGCGCGCCTGCCGAGTGCGCCGCGCGCAAGGCGTGGGCAGCCGTGTCGAGCGGGATTTCCAATTGAACGACGACGACCTGCGTTTCGCGAATTGTCTCGCGCGCGGCCTCAATGTCGTTACGTGATACGCGCGCATTCGCGCCGGGAACGACGACGATGGAATTTTGTCCATTGTCCGCGACGCTGATGAGCGCGACGCCTGTTGATGTTTCGGCGTCGTCCGTCACAAAATGCGTGTCCACGCCTGCCGCGCTCATTTGCGAACGCAGCGTTTTGCCGAACGCGTCCGCGCCGAGCCGTCCGAGCATTTTCACGGGCGCGCCGAGTTTTGCCGCCGCGACGGCTTGATTCGCGCCTTTGCCGCCAGCCGCCGTCGAAAATTCGTGACCCAAAATTGTTTCCCCCGGCGCAGGGATGCGCGGTGTGCGGACAACCAAATCCATGTTGAGCGAACCGACGACAAAGATGGACATTGTACCTCCGTCAAACAAAGCTGTTTGAATTGTATATCAAATATTTCTTGAAATGAGGTTGAAAATTCAATGATGTGGTGTACAATCCGAAATGGAGCGTGAATTATGACGATGCTTATAAAACTTGAAATGTCAGCCGAACAAGAAGCACAGTTGCGTGAGCAGATTGCGCGGCAGAACGAAAAGGATATCCAAGCCTTGCTCGCACAGATGCTTGCGCCGACGGTAAAAGAATTGCTCCAAGAGCCGCCTCCCGAAACTTGGGATGCTGAATCTGAAGCGCTGCTCGACGAGCTAAGCGCTGATTTACCGATTAGCGTTCCCTTGCTTTCTGACTATGCGGTGAGTCGCACAAGTATGTACGAGGATGAGGCACTGTGAACTTGCTTGTGGACACAAATGTGTTGCTCCGACTGGTGCAACGCGACCATTTGCTCCATCCCTCCGCGCGTTCCGCTATTTTGCAATTGCGACAACAAAAACATTCACTGTACGTGGTCTCTCAAAATTGCGTCGAATTCTGGAACGTTGCGACACGCCCCGCAAATCGAAATGGATTGGGTCTATCTATCACTTTTGCAGAATATCGCTTGCGCCTTGTAGAGCGTCTCTTTGTTCGATTGCCCGACCGTCCGAGTGTGTACGATACGTGGCGGCGGATTGTCAATCAATATGATGTTTCAGGAGTCCAAGTGCATGACGCGCGGCTGGTTGCGGCGATGAAAGAAAACGACTTGACGCATATTTTGACTTTTAATCTACAGGATTTTCTGCGCTTTACTCCAGAACAAATCGTTGTCGTTGACCCACAAACATTCTTGTAGATGGAACTTACACTCTCGACTCCCGCGCTTTTGTTTCCCGCGATTTCGCTGCTGCTGCTCGCGTATGGACAGCGCTTTCTCACCCTCGCCGCGCTGACGCGCGAATTGTATGCGCGCAATCGAGCGCAGCCCGATACGCGTCTCAAAGCGCAACTGCACAATCTGCGGTATCGTATCGGCATCATTCGCAACATGCAAATTTTTGGCGTCGCGAGTTTTTTTGGCTGCGTCCTCTCGATGTTTTTTATCTTTGCGTCCATGCCGATTTTGGGGACGTGGGTGTTTGGCGCGAGTTTGCTGCTGCTGTTGATTTCGCTCGCGTTGTCCTTGCGCGAATTGATGGTCTCCATTGACGCGCTCATGACGCAAATTTCGGATTTGGATTGATTGCAAAAATTTTATTGCGCTTCGTCCGCGCCAAGATCCATCGCCGCGCCTTGCACGCGCGCGTTGCCGTCAATATCCGTACTGCCGCTTGCGCTCAAATTTGCGCCCGCGTCAATTGCGGGCGATGTGTTTTGCAAATGCAAATCCGGTGTGATGAGATTGACGAACAACGGGTCGAGATTGACAAACGACGCGGTATCGTTGCCTGTCGCGTTTTTGTATCTGGAAAATTTTTGATAGCGCTTGTTCTTCCATTCCCACTCGCCGCCGCCCGCGACGCGATAATACAAATTGTTGTTGACGACGTTGCCCGTGTTCGCCGTACTCCAATTGCCGATGAACAGTCCTTGCGCGCCTGCGTAAAAGATATTGTTGCGAATCAAATTGTCGCGCGTGTCGTACTGGAGGTAGAGTTCGCCGTTGCCTTGCGCGCGCGTGTCATTGTCATACAACGTGTTGTTGACGATGCTGCTGTGTTCTGTGCGCCCGCGCTGTTCATCATAACCGCCAATTGCAATTCCCGCTTCGCTGTTCCGGTAAATGAAATTGTTACGCAGCGTGATGTAACTGGTCGCGCGTCCGCGATGTTCGCTCGCAAGTTCGATGCCGATGTTGCAGTGATGCGCGACGTTGCGTTCAATTGTGATGCGCGTGCCTCCGTCCACATAAATGCAGCCCGCGCTGTGTGCGCCTTGATGCGCGGGGTTGGTGGACGAATCAATGTTGTACACCGTATTGTCGGCGATGATACCGTTGCGCGCTTGGTCGTACGCGTCGTCGGGCGCGACGTTTTCAAAACCAATCGCGTCAATGCCGATGTTGTTGCTGTCGCGCACGATATTGTTCGTGACGAAAAATTTTTTCACGTTGCCGTTCACCACCAACGCTTCCGACGAACCGAGTTTTAAATCCGACAATTCGTTGCCGTCAATCACAATATGGCGCAAGGCGCGCGGCGCGCGTGTGCCATAGACCGCGATGCCGTGCGCGTCGCCGCCATTCACGCCTTGAAAATTCGTTTCGATGTGATGCACATAGTTGTTCCGTAATTCAATGTGTGAACCCGCGCCCCACACCAAAATTCCAATCGGAATGCGATTTTTTTTGTCGGCGCTGAAATTGCGAATTTCAAATCCGTCAATACGAACAAAACTTTTATCTTGAATTCGCACGAGTGCGTCCCAACCGCTTTTGACGACGAGACCCGTGCCGTCGAGAATCGGCGATTCATTCGCATACGCGGCAAACGTGATATAGCCGCCGTTTTTGGTCCCCGAAACGTTGACGCGCACGCGTTCGTTATAGATGCCGCCGCGTACGTACACCATATCGCCCGGCGCAAGCAGATTTGCCGCGTGTTGAATCGTCCGCCACGGCGCGGCGAGTGTGCCGGGATTCGCGTCGTCGCCGTTCGTAGCAACGTAAAACATGTCGGCGCGCGCTGCGGCACGCGCGGGGGCGAGCAAGAATGCCAGGACAAGGAGGGTGAGGATGAGAGTGAGTTTCATAGATTGAATTGTACCGCTTTTTTGTCTCGCAAGGACCTTTTCTGTCTCGTTTGGCGTAATATAGTAAAATGCTCCGCGTTCGCGGAACCCTTTTTGGATTTTTGGCGTCTGAACAATACCGCAACGCTTTTTGTCCGCCCAAACAGCAATTGATTCTCCGCAATAGGGGGGCGCATGGCTGGCTTTGGTTTTCCAAAACGTTCGTTGGTTGTTTTGTGTGCCGCACTGTTTCTCCTCGCGGTTTTTCCTCATTCGCTTGCCGCGCAAAGCGGCGGCATCACGCTCCTAGTCCAACCGTTTTTCAGTGGTCATTATAAATTTGGTGAATGGCTGCCCCTGCGCGTGACGGTGACGAATCCGGGCGCGGCGGTTTCCGCGCAGGTGCGCGTGGAGATGACCCTGGCGGGCGGATACACGGCGTGGCTCGTTCCCGTTGATTTGCCCACAGGCGCGCAGAAACAATTCACCCTCTACGTACTCCCCCCCTCCTTTGCCCAAGTTGCGCGCGTGCGCGTGCTGAATGGCACACAGCAACTCGCGCAAGCCAACGCGTCCCTGTCCCTGCATCCGAACAACGATTATCTCGTCGGCGTGATTGCGCCGCGCACGGAACCGTTCAATGTACTCGGCGGAATGGTGTTGAACGGCGCGACTGCGCGCACGGTTCGCGTGCTGCCGATTTCACTCGCCGAAATTCCTGAACGTCCCGAAGGACTGCGGACGTTGGACGCGTTGGTGCTTTCGGATACGGACACGAGTACGTTGTCGCCCGCCCAAGCGCAAGCGTTGACGATGTGGGTGCAGCAGGGCGGACGGTTGCTCGTAGGGGGGGGGGCAAGCGCGGCGCGCACCTTGGCGGGATTACCCGACGCGTTGGTTGCGGATTTTCGCGGACAAAACAATCTCGTTGAGATACAGCAGCTGCCCGCGTTTGAAGAATTTGCCGGAACGCCGGTGCGCGTACAAGGTCCGTTCGTCGCGGCATTTTCGGAAAAAGGCGAAGCGGTGGTCGCGCAGCAAGACCGCAAGTTGGTCGTCGAAAAACGCGTGGGCGACGGATACGTCACCTATTCCGCGCTCGATGTATCGGCGAGTCCGTTCGACGCGTGGGCGGGCGCGGGACAATTTTGGAAACGGATTCTCGCCACAGGTTCCGCCTATCCCGTCAACACGCCCACCGATGTTTCGCCGAATTTGATTCGACTGCGTTACATGGCGTTCGCGCTGCAAAATTTGCCGGTGCTGGCATTGCCTTCGGTCAACGTTCTCACCGCGCTGCTGATTGCGTACATCGTTCTTGTCGGACCTGTCAATTATCTCGCGCTGCGGCGTTTGAAAAAATTGGACTGGGGTTGGCTCACGATTCCCGCGCTGACGCTCTTGTTTGCGATTGGCGCGTTCGGCGTGAGCAATCAATTGCGCGGCAGTGACGTCATTTTGAATCAAGTTTCGGTCCTTGATTTTTCAGCCGACGGCACGCCGCGCAAAATGGAAACGGTGATTGGTTTGTATTCGCCGACGCGCGGTTCGTTTGATTTAGAAATTCCTGACGCGGGACTGGTGATTCCCGTTTCGAATCAGTACGACCCATTTTCGAGCGGACCCGATGCGACGGGGACAAACGTGGAAATTGTGCAGAGCAGTCCGCTCGTGGTGCGCGGCATCGAACTCAATCAGGGCGCGCTGCAAGGATTCGCGGTGGAATCGCCGCCGCCCGCCGCGTGGCGCATCGAAGCAAATTTGCAAGTGCAGGGTGACCGCGTGGTCGGCACGGTGACGAATCGTACAGATGTGCCGCTCAAAGAGGTTTTGGTCGCGAGCGGCGAACGGTACATTCGTTTGAATGAATTGCCGCCGAATGAAACGCAGCAGGTGGACGAAAAATGGCAATTTTACGGCGGCTATATCGGCGGTCTCGTCACCGGCAATGCGCCAAACAGCGAAGCGCGGCGTCAAATTCTCGGCGCGCGTTTTGACAATTGGCGCGGCTCGGACCGCGCGGCAGTGACGCCGATGTTGATTGGCTGGCTGGACGCGAGTCCGCTCAACGCGCGCGTGCAAAACGTCAAGGCGACGCGTCAAATGAAAACGTTGGTTGTGGCTCCGGTGACGCTCACGTTCACACCGGGAACATTGCGTCTCGGCACGAACGATTGGCACATTGAAGAGATGGGCAGTTCGGGTGAACGCTCGTATTGTGGACCCATCAATTACACGAGTGTTCGCAACGGCGAATTGATTTTGCAATTTTCGCCGCCGTCCTCTGTACACCTTACGCGCGTGCAGTCGCTCAAATTGATGGTGCAAGAAGGAATACCCCAAACGTTGCAGCTCCAAGACACGGACGGCGAATGGGTGACGCAAGAAATCCTCGCACCCGGCGCGCACGAAATCAAAAACCCGGAAAAGTTTGTGCGCTCAAATGGCGCGGTACGAATTCGCGTCAGCAGCAAAGAATTTGTTGACCGTTGTGTGATGTACAGTTTTGAGATGGAGGGGGAAGTGGGCGAGTAGGGGCAACGCCTCGTGCTTGCCCTATGGGAAATCAGGGAAATCTAGAAACGAGAAACGAGAAACGTTAAACGTCAAGCGTGAAACGTGAAACGTCAAACGTCAAACGTCAAACGTCAAACGTCAAACGTCAAACGTCAAACGTCAAACGTCAAACGTCAAACGTC
>CALMZO010000179.1 GCA_937870825.1 uncultured Chloroflexota bacterium
ACGCCCTCGAACGGCACGCTCTTTTACATGCAAGGCGACCATCTCGGTTCCTCCAGTTTGGTGATGACGAGTGGCGGTGCGCTCAACACGCGGCAAACGTATTATCCGTATGGGGCGAAGCGTGTGTTTGATGGCAGCGCACTGCCAACCGACTACACCTTCACGGGACAAAAGAGCGATGACAGCACGGGGTTGATGTTCTACAATGCGCGGTATTATGACACGACGCTCGGACGCTTTACACAAGCGGACACGATTGTGCAGAATCCGATGGATCCGCAGTCGTTCAATCGCTACGCGTACACGTTGAATAGTCCGGTGCGGTATACGGATCCGACAGGGCATATTGTAGATGATGGGAATGATGGAGACGACAATGGGGCTGGAGCGGATAGAAATCCGAATCATCAACCGACAGACGCGCCCATTCCACCTCCGATTCCAACCCCCGTAGATAACGGGAACAATCAGAATCCCGATCAAGATGCGACAGGCACTTGTTGGCCAAGATGTAATCGCGATGATGAAGCTGATGCCCAAGCCCAAAAAGCTAGTTATAAACAAACCAAACCAACTCAACCACCAGTCGCAAGAGGGAGACCCGGAAATTTCTGCCAGCGCTGTCAAATATTTGGAGACGAATACTATGACATGGGACCGACAGGTGACCTTTCGGCACCAGGAGGCGGTGGTGGAGGTGGGGGAATCAGTCTTGCAGCAATCATCGCCGCTGCTACTCAGGCTGTTCAAGCGGGCCAATCTCGGCTGCCAGCTATAGCACCGCAACAGATTATCGTACGCGCAGGGGAGTTTGTGAATCGCACTTATGATAGTAGATGGTTCCCTGGTGCTCAAGGAATTTCTGGGCCACTTGGGCGGAGTTTTTCCCCGGGCAGCGGTGTGCCAACCACAGCAGCTGAAGCAATCATTGAGCGCGGGTTGGGGATCTGGTCAGCGAATAATTCACAAGTTGCTGTTGTGTATAGGGCAGTGCAAGACATACCGGCTCTATCAAGAACATCATTATTTGGTAGAGGTCCAGAGGTGTTAATTGACCCTCAATTTTTCGGGTTTTTACAAAAGGTCATCGAGTATCCGTTAGTCCCATAGAGGTTGTTATGAACGACAAAATCGAAGGTCCGGGTTTTGTAATGGAACCACCACAAGAATTACCTCACCCAACAGGCGAAATATATGCTTGGGAATGGCTAACTGGAGCTGTACACGCTCCTGAAGCGAAGAAATATTCCTTTCCCCTCAAGAGGGATGTCCTTTCTGTTTTGAGAAAAGATCCATCCCTTTTGAAGGTGTTCATTACAACTCCAGAGAACCCGAAGGGACCGCACGATTCCTTCGTACTTGAAAAAGTTGACGATGGATATAGGGTGTATCTTACGTTCGAAGGTGGAAAGGTTGGGGAGCAACATTTCATAAATTTGTGGGATGCTGTCAATGCTTACTTTACTATGATGGGATTGAAGTAAGCTTGAGAACTATATATTCCCAATACAACTACAAACTCATCTTCGCAGTCTGATAACCACCAGTGGGTGAAAAATCCACAACAAAACAAGCGAACTCCGATAACTGGTTCGCTCGTTTTGTTTTCACGCGCTCTATTCGGATGCAGAATTTCACTCCACAAAAAACAACGACAAACTATTCTCCGTCGTACTCAATGCTTGCAGTTTGAGTCCGCTCGATGCAGTGAATTTGGCGAGTTGCGTGTTGAGATTCGTTTCCGCGTTTTGTTTCATTTGATTGATTTGCGGTTCGATTAAACTGCCCGGCACGCCGAATCCGCCGACATTCACATTTTGCACATGTACCACAATTTGCCCGTTCTCTACCATCAACTGTGTCGTCACTCGTGGCGAGAGCCGCAGTTGCGAATTGACTTGCATCACCGCGTCAATGATGACACAGTTCGCGTATAATGAGGGCACGCGCGTTTCACGCCAAGTGGTGGGCGTTGGCACAACCTACTACTTGATGCGTCAACACACATCCTGGCTCACGACTCGCGCCGTGTGTGTTGACGCATCACAGCAATCACTACGAAATCTACGACCCTGTCAGCGGCACGACGACCTTTAACAAATACTATTATCCTTCGATTCCTCAGGACATGCTTTGGCGCAAACCGCGTCGCCGCGCGCCTCCTTAGCACGTTGCCCAACAACGGCACGCTCTTTTACATGCAAGGCGACCATCCCTCAATTCTTCGGGACAAGTCTCGGTTCCTCCAGTTTGGTGATGACGAGTGGCGGTGCGCTCAACACGCGGCAGACCTATTATCCGTATGGTGCGAAACGCGTAGCCGATGGCAGTCCACTGCCAACGCAGATGGACTATACCTTCACCGGACAAAAGAGCGATGATTCGACGGGATTGATGTTCTACAATGCGCGGTATTATGACACGACGCTTGGGAGGTTCACGCAAGCGGATACGATTGTGCCGGGTGCGTTCAATCCACAAACATTGAATCGGTATGCGTATGCGCTGAATAATCCTGTACGGTATACGGATCCGACGGGGCATATGGTCAAGGATGAAGATGATGCTGGTGGTGGAACTGATGACCCCGAGCATCCCGTCGGACAAACGACTGTCACGCCAGAAAACGCTAACGACTACTATCAGC
Source organism: uncultured Chloroflexota bacterium (assembly GCA_937870825.1). GTDB lineage: Bacteria > Chloroflexota > Anaerolineae > UBA4142 > SHND01 > SHND01. Next base: position 2,648 of record CALMZO010000179.1, read on the forward strand.
CATCTGCGGAAACGGCAGGAACACAGTACCCAAATGGGAAAGAGTGCTGGCCAAAGTGTAATGAGATAGCGGAAAGTAGAAGTTGTAATTCAGAATTAGCGAATCCTTGTCAGAGGCAGAGCATTCGCATGTACGCTGAAGAGTTGTACGCCCATAAAGTAAAGAATAGAAGCTCACTTCAAATTGGTCCTTTCGCATGTGGTGCTGGAATGGGATATGGCGGTTGTGTCAGTGGTGGCCCCGTGTGTGCAACGTTTGGCGGCTGTGATATCCAAGTCACGGTTTCGGGGGGTGCAAGCACAGGCTGGGGAGGATTCACCGGAATGATGGCTGCGCGAACCGATGCGTACACTACAGACCAACTCAAAGGATTATCAGGTATGGTTGGATTCACCACGCCGCCAATCAAAGGGCACTCACTAGGGATTGAATGGACAAAAACCAAGTCATCATGGGAGGGTCAACAGGTAGATATTACTGGGAATGTTGCATATGTCGGACCTGGTTCAAAACTGGCATTTCCGACAATGGCTTCGCCTAATCGACTGAGCATTCCCTTTGAGGTACACGGTTCAGCGGGATACACTATTGGTGTCAGCGACGTTTTCAATAAAGCGCGCGATTTACTTGGTTTGAAGTGACCTTTCGAGGTTGGTTATGTAAGTCAGATTAGTTCCTGGATCAAGAAGGAGGGGACTTCACATCTCGTTCACAGTTGTGCAAACTGAGTTGTTGAGGGTCTTTGTTCTCCAGATACCGTATCAGTCTATCTTGCCAAAAGGGAAGATCTTATGGATGTGCAATTCATCTTGAATGTCCTTTATGTTTGCTTCGGGACATTTGCGTTTCTGCTTTTATTCCATGTTCCTGCGTACCTGTTTCTACGGAAACCGCACCAGGTCCTCCACTATCTGGCGCGCTTCAATCACAAAATGTGGATACAATCGGGCAGGCAGGGTGAATTTGCATTTCAGGTAGAGCTGGACCCTGAACGAACCTCTGAATATCGAGGTGTTGAAACACTTTTTGTTGTTGGTGTCGTTTCTCTCATCTCCGCATTGATTTTGGATTGGATGATTCTGTCGCTGATATGGGAATTTTTGAACTGCGCCTGATCCCACGAAGATGCGCGCAAGGGTAGAGTTGTTCGCGCCTACATGCGAGTTCCCGAGCGCGTAATCAGTTCGGTTCCAAGGATCTGATGGACATGTCTATTGAGCTTGTTTTTGCCATTGTTTACCTGTTACTCGGCGTGGGTGCATGGAATTCTGGGCGTGCAAGAGACTTTTTGGAACGGTTGTTATTCCAAATTCTCGCTACCTATTGCTGGGCTTGGGTAATCACGATGTTATATTGGACAATAGAGCTCGTACCAATGCTTGCATTTTTTCTTGTGGGATATCTTTTACTCAATACTCTTACACTCGTCATCCGCCAGCGGCATAGGCTCCGGATGCTCTTCAAAAAGGAAACCTCAAATGAAGATACCACATAGGCACTTCTCGCTCTGAGTTATTAGCGTCAGAGAATTTATCACTTGCCCGATCCGACAGATGTTTTTCCTTGCAGAAAGCAGCAATCAACAAAAGGACAAGGCACACAAAGAAACAAGCGAACTCCGCTGCTGGGTTCGCTTGTTTTGTTGTGACGCGTTCTATTCAGATGGAGAATTTCACTGCAAAAAAAACAACGACAAACTATTCTCCGTCGTACTCAATGCTTGCAGTTTCAATCCGCTCGATGCAGTGAATTTGGCGAGTTGCGTGTTGAGATTCGTTTCCGCGTTTTGTTTCATTTGATTGATTTGCG
>CALMZO010000180.1 GCA_937870825.1 uncultured Chloroflexota bacterium
GTAGCGGTAATCCCCTGTGGATTACCTCATATGGGGGCAGCATGTCAGCTGTGCGCGACAACAAAAAGATTCGCGTTTTGATTGTGGATGATATTCCCGAAACGCGCGACAATCTTAAAAAACTTTTGTATTTTGAAGACGACATCGAGATTATTGATTCGGCGTCGAACGGCCGCGAGGGCGTGGAAAAAGCAGCGACGCTGAGACCGGACATCGTGCTCATGGATATCAACATGCCCGGAATGGACGGTATTCAGGCGAGCGAATTGATTTCGCAGACCGACCCAAACATTCAGGTCGTGATGATGTCCGTGCAGGGTGAAGCGGATTATCTGCGGCGCTCGATGTTGGCAGGCGCACGCGAATTTCTCATTAAACCATTTTCCAGCGAAGAGCTCGCGAACAGTTTGCGCCGCGTAAACCAACTCGCCGCTACGCGCCGCCAATTCTTGCCACAGCCGCAAGCGGCGCCGCTTCCTGATGATGGCGGCAGTTTCGTCACCACGCCTACTCCTCAACGCCCGCGCGGCGCGAAAATTATTGCGTTGTATTCACCCAAGGGGGGCGTCGGCGTAACGACCATCGCCGTCAATCTCGCCATCGCACTGCGCGAAGAAACGCGCAGCCGCGTCGCAGTGGTGGATGGCAGTTTTCAATTTGGCGATGTCGGCGTTTTGTTGAACCTGCCCGCCAATCGAACTATTGCGGATGTCATCGAAGCGAAACATGACCCGGACGAAGAGCTGCTCAACGGCATTCTTGCTGCACACAGTTCCGGCATCAAAGTCATGCTCGCGCCGCCACAGCCCGAACAAGCGGAACTCGTCACGCCTGAACATGTTCGCAAAACGTTGGACGTGATGAAGAAAATGTTCGACTATGTCGTCGTGGATACAGCCAAAGCCATTAACGACCCGCTGCTGGCAATTTTTGATGCAGCCGAACAAATCATTCTGCTCTCGACGGCGGACATTAGCGCGCTCAAGGACGCGAAACTTTTTTTTGAGGTTACCCAAAAGTTGGAATATTCCGCGTCCAAAACATTGTTGGTCTTGAATCGCTACGATGGCAAGACAGGCATCAACGCGCGCGATGTGGAAGGCAACATCAAACACCCGGTCGCGGGTGTTATCGCGCGCGATGACAAAGCGACCACGCTGGCGTTGACACGCGGCATCCCGGTCGTCATTACGCAAAAAGGAATTTCCTTTAGCCAATCTGTAACGGCGATGGCGCGCATGTTGAAACGCGATGAAGTCGTCGGCATGGCTGCACCTGCCGCGCCCGCATCACGAGGCGGCGCGGCTCAACCGCCAAAAATGGCATCTGAAAAACCGAAACGCCGCTTTTTGATTTTTGGTCGGAGTTCGTAAATCGTATTGCGCTTGCCGCGCAGTACGCGAACGTGAAGCGAGGAGTGTTTTATGTCACTGCTGAAACGCATTGAGAAAAAGGAACCAACGGTTCCCGTCGTTCCGAGTGGAAATGGTGCAAGTGCTGCACCACCCCTCATCGAGCCGATTCGACAACGACAGACGCCTGCGCCGCCACAGGATAAACTCGTGGAATTGCGGTCGCGTCTATTGAGCAAAATCATTGCCGAGCTCGACCCGAAACTTGATATCGGACATTCCGACGAATTGCGCCGCAGCATCGAAGAACACTTTAATCGCTTTCTCGCCGAAGAACCGGATGTGGTGATCGGACGCGTCGAACGCCAACGCCTCCTCACCCAACTCACCGCCGAAATCATGGGACTCGGTCCCTTGGAGCCACTGCTCAATGACAACAGCATTGACGAAATCATGGTCAATGGACCGAACATGATTTACATTGAGCGCCACGGCAAAATCGAACGCGTGCCTGCGCGTTTTGACAGCGATATGCACGTGAGCCGCATCATTGACCGCATCGTCGCCCCGCTCGGCAGGCGCGTAGACGAAGGACAACCGTACGTGGACGCTCGTTTGCCCGATGGCTCACGCGTCAATATCATCATTCCGCCGCTCGCTCTAAATGGTCCAACCATCACCATCCGCAAATTCGCGCGCACACCCATGACCTCCGAAGATCTGGTCAAGCGCGGCGCGTTCAGTAACGAATTTAACGAATTCATGAAAGCGTGCGTCAAGGCGCGCTTGAACATTGTGGTTTCCGGCGGCACCGGTACCGGCAAGACGACCATGCTGAATGTATTCTCCAGCTACATTCCCAATGACGAGCGCGTTATCACCATCGAAGATGCTGCCGAACTTCAACTGCGTCAAGAGCATGTGATTACATTGGAATCGCGGCCCAAGAATATTGAAGGCAGAGGCGAAGTGACCCGCGGTGACTTGGTGGTAAATGCTCTGCGTATGCGCCCCGACCGCATTCTCGTTGGCGAATGTCGTTCGGCAGAAGCCCTCGACATGCTTCAAGCCATGAACACGGGTCATGAAGGTTCCATGACCACAGTTCACGCAAACACGCCGCGTGATGCGCTGCACCGTTTAGAGACCATGGTCTTGATGGCGGGGTTCGATCTGCCGCTCAAAGCGATTCGCGAGCAAATTTCCAGTGCGATTGATGTCGTTGTACAACTGGAGCGTATGCGCGATGGCACGCGCAAGGTAGTAAACGTCTCTGAAGTGCAAGGCATGGAAGGCGAAGTCATCATTACCCAAGAAATTTTCAAATGGGAAAATGCCGGTATGAAAGACGGCAAGGTGATGGGCTATTTGAAAGCCACCGGCATTCGCCCGAAATTTATCGAGCGTATTGAAGCCCTCGGGATTTTCTTGCCCCCGAACATTTTCGGGCTCGACCCGCGCTTTTACCAATAGAACGACTCTATGGACCTCACCAGTTTCGACCTGAGCCGATTCATGACCCCGGCGGCGGCGCTCGCGCTGCTGTTTGCCGTTGGCGTCCTCATTCTGTTTATTGGGCTCGACCGCGCTTTAGCAGGACGCAATTCGGTTGTGGAATCGCGTTTGGGCCGCTACGCGGGACGCCAAGGTCCGGATGCAAATGCCGCGCGACGCGGACAGGCAAAAGGCGGGCGCTTTGACAATCTCGTCAGTGAACGGCGCGGCTCGGCTATTGCGACCGAGTTGGCGCGTGCCGATATCCGGCTCACCTCCGGTGAATATGTTGCCATCAACTTTACCGCCGTGTTGGGCGGCGCCGCGCTGGGCTTTATGGTCAGCGGCGCGAACTTTGTCTTTGGACTCGTCGGCGCCGTCATTGGGTTTTACGCCCCGCGCGTGTGGGTGCGCTACAAACAGCGCAAACGTTTGAACGCGTTCAACAACCAACTCGGCGATACGATTGTCCTCATGGCCAATTCGCTGCGCTCCGGGTACAGTCTGTTGCAAGCGATGGAGACTGCCTCACACGAACTTTCGGTGCCGATGTCCACCGAGTTGGCACGGGTGACGCGAGAAATCGGTTTGGGGCTAACAGTTCAGGAGGCGCTCGCGAACATGTACCGCCGAATGCCGAGTGACGACCTTGACTTGCTCATCACCGCTATCAACGTACAGCATGAAGTGGGAGGGAACCTCTCGGAAATTCTGGACAATATCGCGCACACCATTCGCGAACGCATTCGCATCATCGGCGAAATTCGTACGATTACCGCACAGCAGCGCCTGAGTGGTATTGTATTGTCCGTTCTGCCCATCCTTCTCGGCTTTGTGATGTACGCCTTGAATCCCCAATACATTTCGCGCATGTGGCAAGACATTTGTGGGCTGATGATGTTGTTCACCGGCGGTATCATGATTTTCATGGGCTATCTCGTCATTCGCCGCATCACCGACATCAAAGTCTAGAATTCATTCCCAACACATATGCCTAATCTCCTGCCTTTCGCCTTTGCCGGGCTCTTTGCGCTGGCAATCCTCATCATTTTTATGGGACTCGCGCGTTCGCGCAACACACCCAGTCCCGTACAAGAACGCCTACAAATGTACGGCACACGTCCGCGTACGCTGGAAGAAATCGAGCTGTCGCAGCCCTTTGGTGAACGCGCGGTCCTCCCGCTGATTCGAGGGCTCTCGCGCATGTTGACGCGCACGACGCCGCAGAAAAATGTGGAAGAGATGCGCTTGAAGCTCGAACTCGCGGGACAGCCCAACAATTGGACCGTCGCGGATTTTTTGGGCGTGCGCGGGTTGGTGGGAATTATTACCTCCGCCCTGTTGACTTTTCTCGCCGTCGTCATTCGCATGGACCCCGCAATGGTGTTATTGATGATTGGCATGGGCGGCATTATCGGGTTTTACCTCCCGTTGTTTTGGCTGACCCGAACCATTCGTCAACGTCAAGACCGCATCTTGCGCCAACTGCCGGACGCGATGGATTTGCTCACCATCAGCGTCGAGTCCGGATTGGGTTTTGACGCTGCAATGGGCAAAGTCGCGGACAAGTGGGACAATGATTTGAGCCGCGCGTTTGCGCGCGCGCTTTCTGAAATTCGTGTCGGGAAACTGCGCCGCGAAGCATTGCGCGACATGGCACAGCGCATTCAGGTTCCCGATTTTACAAATTTCATTGCGGCGATTATTCAAGCCGACCAGCTCGGCGTCAGCATCGCCAAAGTGATGCGTATTCAATCAGAGCAAATGCGGGTCCGACGGCGCCAACGCGCCGAAGAATTGGCGAATCAGGCGCCAATTAAAATGTTGATTCCGTTGACGTTTTTGGTTTTCCCGTCCATCTTTATCGTGTTGCTCGGTCCTGCCGTCCTCATTTTCAGGGGTGGCGGATTCGGCACGTAATCCATTCGGTTCGCTCCCGAACGCGCGCGGAAACATTTTTCTGCGCGCGTTTCGTTTTGCATGAAATCGCTTCGCGTCTTTAATCAAACGCGCAACGTCGCGCTCGTGACCGATGGTGTCGTCGCCGACACGTATTGGACGCGGTTTATCGGCTTGATGGGAAAACGCGCCTTGGCGGACGGTTTTGGTTTGTTGTTGAAAAATGAATCCGCGATTCACACCATCGGCATGCGGATTCCGATTGATGTAATTTATCTCGACGCGAACGCGCGCGTCTTGCGCTTGACGACAGCGATGCCGCCGTGGCGGTTCGGTCCTCTTGTGCGACATGTACGAGATGTGCTAGAATTACCCGCAGGTGCGCTCGACAAAACAGGCACCCGGCAAGGCGACAAACTCTTTTTGGAAGTTCTATGATGCCCCATTCGGGTCGTCTTCAAGCTTGGGCTGGTTTGACCGGGAGGTTGCTTGACCTCCTGTTTCCCGCGCGCTGTGTCAATTGCAAAAGCGTCAATGGTTCCCTCTGCCCCGCGTGTCTTGCCACAATTCACCCGATTACCACTCCCACGTGTGAACGTTGCGGGCATCCGCTCCCCTCTACACAGGCAACCTGTTTGCAATGCACAATGCACCCACTTCAGATCACGCGGATTCAATCTGCCGTATGGCATGATGGCGCAATGCGGGAAGCCATCCACGCGCTCAAGTACAATCGCCGCCGCGACGTGGCGCGCCCATTGGGAAAATTTCTTGCCGAAAAAATGCTCGCGTCGAATGTGACCTGTGACGTGATTTCCAGTGTGCCCCTGCATCCTGCGCGCGAATTGGAACGCGGCTACAATCAAGCGGAACTCTTGGCTCTCGAGACAAGTGCCCTGACCCGGGTGCCGTACGTCCGCACACTCCGGCGCACGCGCGAGACTGCCGACCAAATTGGTTTGAATGGCAACGGGCGACGAAAAAATGTCGCCAACGCATTCACTGCCGAAGCATCACGCGTGGCAGGCAAAAACGTATTATTGATTGACGATGTTGCCACAACAGGCGCGACCCTGGAGTCTTGCGCGGCGGCATTGTTCCGCGCAGACGCGCATTCTGTGTACGGTTTAACCGTCGCGCGCCCGCGTTCTTATACAACATAACACCCTGCGTCTTCAAAGCGAGACCATCGCAGAGAAAACGTGTTCGTGGCTCGTTCTTTACCAAACTTAATCGCAAGCACGATCTGTCTCTCAACCAGAGTCCAATCCACTCTACAGCAGCAGGCAGATCAAGGAGGATAGGATGCAGCTCATTATTACCGGCAAGAATATGCACGTCTCGGACCGCACCGAAAAATTTATCAAGACCAAGCTAGAACGGCTCGACCGTCATTTGAATCAGGAGGTCGAGACGCGCGTCGAATTGGCGCAAGAAAAAACAAAAAACGCGAATCAACGTCAAATTGTGCAGGTCACTCTGTTCAAGAACGGCACCATCATCCGCGCCGAAGAACGCGCGGCAGATTTAAAAGTGGCTGTGGATGCCGTCGTGGACAAGCTGGACAAACAAATCCGCCGCTACAAAGACAAACAGGTGCGCAAGCGACGCGAGGCAGCCGAAATCGTGGAAGCAGTCAAGCAAGCGGTGGCGGAAGGCGAAATGGATGACGAACCGCGCCTCGTGCGTTCCAAACGCTTTTTGACCGCGCCGATGAGCCCCCAGGAAGCAATTGAACAGATGGAACTGTTGGGACATTCCTTTTTTTTGTTTTTGAACGCCGACACCGACGCGATGAATGTTGTCTATCGCCGCGATGATGGAGATTATGGATTGCTGGAACCACAATTGAGTTAACCTTATGCATCGCGCCCATGCCGGTGCAGCATTCAACAAGCGCTTTTGCGTCGAAACGCAAAGCTCGTCCAGAACTCTGTCCAACGCGAACACTCACTCGCACCAAGTTCGTGAATGATGCACTCGCAAACACAGAACGCGAGACCACCCGACACGAATACCGCCGGAGCGAATCATTGGAGGGGAGTCACTCCCAACGATTCGCTCTTTTTTTTGCGCGACAACATCTCGTTTACCCGCAGCCCAACCCAAAAGGAGGATGTCATGTTTACAAACCCCCTGTTGCGAATTCGTTCTGCCCTCATTGCGCTGTGCCTGAGCGGACTCGCGCTTGCCAGTCCGCTCATGCCCCACCCGTTCGTCTCTGCCTCATCGCCGAACTACTCACCCGCCGCGCAAGAACGCGAACGCTGTCTCGATAACGGCAATGCCATCACCGCGCGTCACGCGCAGACCGGTCAAATTCGTTTTGTTGCGCGCGCAGCCGCCGGCGCGCTGCCACAGCCGCGCGCACTCGAATCGAACGCGTCGGCGCAGTCTGCCGCGCGCAACTACTTGAGTGTGTGCGGTTCATTGTTTGGTTTGAACAATGCGGACACAGAATTGACTCTGCTGCGCGAGACGGCGCAGGACGATGGAATGACCATGGTACGTTTTCAACAAACGTATCGCGGCATTCCGGTGATGAGTGGCGAGTTGATTGCGAACGTCACCGCGTCGCGCGAAATTCGCGCCGTAACCGGCGAAGTGCTGCCAAACATTGCCCTTGACACGAACCCGCGCATCTCGCCCACCGACGCGCAAACCATCGCGAAACAAGCCGTCGCGCGCAAGTACGACACGGACGCTGAAGGACTCGCTGCCACTGAACCCGCCTTATGGATTTTCAATCCCATTCTGCTTCGCCCCAGCGGTGGATTCACGTCGCTTGTGTGGCGGATGAATGTTGCGCCGCGCAGACTGAGCGATGTGCGCGAATTGGTGTTGGTGGACGCACAGCGCGGGGTCGTCGCGTTGGCGTTCAATCAAATTGATTCTGCGCGCAATCGCAAAACGTACACAGCCGGCGGCGGATTCTCTTTGCCCGGCACACTTGTCTGCGATGAATCCAACCCCACTTGCTCCGGCGGCGACACGGACGCGCAAAACGCGCACCAGTACGCGGGCGAGACGTATGATTTTTATTTCAGTCAGCATGGACGCGACAGCATGGACAATGCAGGAATGGATTTGATTTCCACTGTCCATTACGGCGTCGGTTATCAAAACGCGTTTTGGGATTCCACACAGATGGTGTACGGCGACGGATTTTCGCAAGCCGATGATGTGGTGGGGCATGAATTGACGCACGGTGTTACCGAACACGAATCGAATCTGTACTACTATTACCAATCCGGCGCAATCAATGAATCGTTCTCGGATGTGTGGGGTGAATTTGTAGACCTTACAAATTCATCCGGGACCGATACTGCCGGAACGCGTTGGCAAATGGGCGAAGACATTCCGGGCTTTGGCGCAATTCGCGATATGCAAGACCCGACGGTCTTTGGTGACCCCGACAAGATGACGAGCGGCTTTTATTACACCGTTACCTGTGGTTCGTTGGGTTCGCAGTGCGACAATGGCGGCGTCCATTTCAACAGCGGCGTGAACAACAAAGCCGTGTACTTGATGGTGGATGGCGATACGTTTAACGGTAAGACCGTGACCGGCATCGGCATTACCAAAGTCGCAAAAATTTATTATCGCGTACAAGCAATGTATCTGACCTCGGGGTCGGATTATGCCGACATGTACAACGCCTTGAATCAGGCGTGCGCGGACTTGATTGGCACGGCAGGCATCACCGCCAACGATTGCACCCAAGTCCAAAATGCCGTGCTCGCCGTTGAAATGAATCTTGAGCCGTACACGGGCTACAATCCCGACGCGGCACTGTGCGCCAGTGGTTCACCCAGCGACATTTTCTTTGACAATATGGAAAGCGGCGCGGGCAACTGGTTGTTCGGCGCAGTCAGCGGTTCCAATCTGTGGCAGTACGGTTCGACCTTTGACAAATTCGCGCATTCCGGCACAAACTTTTTGTTTGCCGATACCGGTTTCGCCGCGAATGCCGATACATTTGCGGCAATGAAAGACCAGGTCGCGATTCCCGCAAACGCGTTCCTCTGGTTCGCGCACGCGTACGCTTTTGAAGACCCAAACTATGACGGTGGTGTCCTCGAGTATTCGGTGGACGGCGGCGCGTGGACGGACGCGGCTGCATTGTTCGACGCGAACGGATATGACGGGACCATCAATGCAGTTGAAGGCAACCCGCTTGCGGGACGCAATGCGTTCCTGTCGGACAGTCACGGTTATATTTCAAGTCGTCTGAATCTCGCTTCGCTTGCGGGCAGCAATGTCAAATTCCGTTGGCGCGTCGGGATGGATTCGATAGTGACCGACCGCGGGTGGTGGCTTGATGATGTGCGCATCTACACTTGCGGGAGTACCCCGCCTGCCCAAGTCGTCGTGGAACGAACGTATACCACCAACCGAAGGAATGTTGAAAAGAAACAATTCAAACGCGGCGAAAAGATTCGCTACCACGCGCGCTTGAACAATACGGGCGGCGACTGCAATGTTACCGGAACGTGGCTCGCGAAAGGAAAAGGCAAGACGCTCGCATCGTGGAGCGGTCCGTTTCAAGTCGGCTCCGGCATCTCGGACTGGTTCGTGCAGCGCAGGATTCCGGTCGACGCACCGTACCGCAGATACAAGCTGACCATTACCATCAATTGCGGCGGCATTGAATCCAGCAATTCGAGCAACTTTAGGGTTGTGACGGGAACCGTCGTCAGTTCGAATGACCGCAACGTCGAGGGACCTGCCCAACGCAGAAAATAAAATCACGCTCATATGGAAACGCGTGTCGCGGATTTTCTTGGCGGCACGTGTTTTTTTGCAAGCGCGCATTGCTCCCACCGTGCAGCGATGGTATAATTTTTCGTGTTATGGCAGAGCGCAAATCCTTTTCCAAAAAAGAAACCAACTCCAAGAACAATGTCTCGCCGGAATATCGCGAGTATTTGAAGCGTCATCAAGAATTGGGCGAAGACCGTCCCAAACTGACCTTTGAAGAATTTGAAGCGTACGAAGACGAACTGCTCGACCTTCTCGCGCTCGACGACGACGACATGACCGACGAACAAATCGTGCGCATTCAAGAATTGGAATTTCTGTTGATTGATACGGAATGAAGATCCCCACGGTCCTCTTTGTGTGCACGGGAAATATCTGTCGCTCGCCGATGGCGGCGGCATTGTTTCGCGCGCGCGCGGAGCGCGCGGGATTTCCGGTGCAGGTCGAATCGGCAGGAACGTGGGGTGTAGATGGAGAACCCGCGTCGGCGTTTGCGCGCGCGGTGCTCAAAGAGCGCGGCATTTCGTTGGAGGAACATGTCGCGCGAACGGTGACGCGTGAAATGTTGGAACGCGCAGATGCAATCGTCGTCATGACGCGCAATCATCGCGACGCGTTGTGCGCGGAATTTCCATTCGCCCGCCCGAAAATTTATCTACTGAGTCAACTGAACGACATCGAGTACGACATTGCCGACCCGTACGGCAAGCCGCGCGCCGCGTATGAACTGTGCGCGAAGGATTTAGAGCAATTGCTCGAAACCGGCTACGATAAACTGTTGCAATGGCTTGTGCCAAACCAAGTCGTGCTGTCCAAGGTGTAAGCCCAACCTATTTTCCCCAGCGGGCTTATGAGCGCCATTCAACCATTCCTCCAGCGCGCCGACCGATTTTTCTCGCGTGTCATTGCACGCCTTCCCCCCCCCCTCAATGATTTACGCGTGCGTTTTCGCCTGCAAACCGGCACCGCCATCGCGTTAATCGTCGCCTTTCTCGTCGTACTCCTTTTCGTTTCGAATCTGCTCGCGCCGCTCGACCGTGTTGCCACCGACTTTTTGTATCACGCACAACCGCCGCAGCCGCAAATCGTCCTCATTGCAATTGACAAAAAATCGTTGGACGAAATCGGTACGTTCCCTTGGTCACGGGCGATTCATGCAGAATTGCTTGAACGCCTGGCGGCTGCCCCGCCGCGCGTCATCGCATTCGATATCGTCCTGGCGCAGCGCTCTTCGGAAGACGAGCTGCTGGCGCAAGCGATTCGACGCAGCGGCAATGTGCTGCTCGCGGTCGCCGCAGAGGAAAGTCAACAATTGCCGCGCGCATATGAAACGTTGCCCGCGTATGTGCAGCTGCAAATGCCGGATGCGCGGCTCGCAGCCCCGGCGAAACGACTGGGGCATCGCGTCGCACAACCGGACGCGGACAGAATTACGCGCCAAGTGCCCACAGGCATTCAATCGAATAACGTCACTTTCCCCGCGCTCGGGCTCGCCGCCATTGCCGAATATCTGAACGCGTCCGAGATTCAATACAACTTGCCTGCGCGTACTGTAAGCTTTGGGAGATACCGAATCCCGACGGACGAATATGGCAACGCGCTCGTCAATTTCATCAGTCCCAACGCGGATACGCAGACCTATTCCTATGTGGATGTGCTGCGCGGCACGGTTCCGCCCGAAACCTTTGCAGACAAGTTGGTGTTTGTCGGCGGCAGCAGCACCATCGAATCCGAACAGTACGCGATTCCGCTGCAGCTCGGTCAAGCGCGCACGTACAACGTGAATTTGCAAGCGGCGTTGGCAAACATGTTTCTTACAACTCCGCCTCGCACCCTGCAGCGCGAAGGCACGCTCGAAAAGCTTGGACTCGTTCTGGTCATCGCGCTCGCCGCCGGATTGACACTGCCGCATGTGCGCTTGTTGTACAGTGTTGCGTTGACGCTCGTCTATTTGGTGGGGCTACTTTTGTTTGCGTTCGACGCGTTCAGTCGCGGCGTTGTGATTCAAATTCTTTATCCCGCGTTTGCACTCTTGCTCACCTCTGCCGGCATCCTTACGTTTCGCTATTTCTCCGAAGACCGTCGGCGGCAATTTCTCACCTCATTTTTTCGCCGCTACGTTCCGGCGGAAATTGTCGGGCGCGTGATTGATGCCATTGACCGCGGCGAAGTTCCGCTCACCGGCACGCGGCGCATGGTGACGGTCCTGTATGCAGATTTGCGCGGTTTTGCGACCATCCCCGATGAAACCGCGCCGGAAGTCGTTTTGCAAACAGTGAACCATTACATGGAACTCGCGCTCGAAGCGATTTCCACACAAGGCGGCACAGTCTCGAAACCGATGGGCGACGCGTTGATTGCCGTATGGAACGCGCCGCTCGACCAACCGGACCACTGTGCGCGCGGCTTGAAGGCGGCAGTCCAGATTCGACACAACATTCTGCATCTTCAAAAAAAGAATCCCGCGCGAGAAACGTTCAGCGTGGGCATCGGGCTTGCGACGGGCTGGGCAGTGATGGGAAATATCAACGCGGCGGGCAAGGTGGAATACACGCTCGTCGGCGATACAGTCAATGTCGCCGCACGCATCAGCGCGTTTGCCAACAACAATCAGATTTTGGCAGATACGGCCACCGTGTTCAAACCGTGCGATGAGATTGTCGTCCGCGAGTTATCGCCCGTACGCGTGCGGGGGCGCAAAGAACCCCTGCCGGTGTGGGAAGTGCGCGAAGCCAAACCCGTTGTCATGGACGAGGACGAAGAATAAAAATCCGCAAACTATTTTCCGTTTGCGGATTTCATTTCCGATCCCACATTTCGCGCGCCCACACTTGCCGCCGGAACGCGTAATAACTCATCAGCACGCTCAACACCAAACCGTGCAAGCCGTCGCGATAGCCCTGTAACGAAAAAAATCGCCGCGCAAATTCGCGCGCAGGCATACTCGCAAAACTCCGCAGGCGCGGGCGAATCCCTTGCGCGAACATTTCTTGCGCTTCCAATTTTGTATAACGTTCTTGTTTCGCGCGAAACTGCGCGAGCGTTTCATAGTTGTAATGCGTGAGCGGATGTTTCAAAAAAAATTCGCCGCCGTTCGCAATCACCAATTCATGCACCGGACGCGCGGGGTCAAAGTGGGCGCGCGTTTTGCGTAACACGCGCGGCTGGTAATCGGGCGACCAGCCGGTGTGCTGAATCCATTTGCCAAAAATAAAGTTCTTGCGCGGAATCCAAAACAATGCAGTGTCTTGCATAGCGTTTTCGATATGCGAAATTTCGCGTCGAATTTCCTCTCCCACATGCGCGTTCGCGCGTTCGTCCGCATCAATAAAAAAAATCCAATCGCCGCGCGCCGCGTCGAGCGCCGCATTGCGTTGGTTCGGGTAATTGTCGAACGCGCGTTGTTCGACGCGTGCGCCCCGTTCGCGCGCAATCTCGCACGTTCGGTCGCTGCTGTTGGAATCAAACACCAACATTTCGTCCGCAAACGCGCGCACCGACTCTAAACACGCGCGAATGTGTTTTTGTTCGTTGAACGTGAGAACGACGACCGAGAGCATCATATTGCGAGTTCCACCACCTTTCGGTACGCGTCCAGGCGTTTTTCCAAATCGTCTTGCGACATTGCGCCGCGTGATGCGTCATCGCGCGCAACGCGCGTTGCGCGTGCCATGCCGCGACGCACGAGAAACCGCGCGGCGCGATTGAACGCGCGCGAATAATTTTTGCGAAACAACGTGAACCGCGCTTTCCACAATTCCACAAACATCTTGTCGCGAAATTGTTTTGTGCTGCGCGCTTCGTGATGAAGGATGCGCGCTTGCGGCACACAAAAAATTTCCCACCCCGCGCGTTTGAGCCGGATACACCAGTCCACTTCTTCCGCGTAAATAAAATAATCCTCGTCGAGCAACCCAACTTGTTTTGCCGCGTCGGGGCGCATGAGCAGAGCCGCGCCGAGCGGATGGTCAATTGGAAATGGTGCGCCGCGTTCGTATCGCGCGAACGGATAACGTCCGTTGAGAGACGATTCGCGTAAACGCCAATTCACCGGAAACAAGTCCATATAAATTTGTGCGAGGTTGGGGAAACGAAACGCGGAATGTTGGCGCGTGCCGTCGGGATAAAACAGACTCGCGCCGCACGCGCCGGCGCGCGGATGCGCGTCCATAAAATCCGCGAGCAAGCGAAACGGATTCGGCGCGTCGGGTAAAATTTCCGTGTCGGGATTCAACAGCATCCAATAACGCCCGCGCGCGATGGTTAATCCTTGATTGTTGGCTTTGGCGAATCCAACATTTTCGGAATTGGCAGTCACGCGCGCGTGCGGAAAATTCGCGCGCAGCATTTCGACACTGCCGTCGGTGGACGCATTGTCAACGACAATGATTTCGAGAGGAATATCTTGCGTCGCGCGTTCGAGGGAGGCAAGGCAGCGCGCCAACAATTCGCGGACTTGGAAGGAAACGATGATGAGGGAAAGTTCTGGAGTTGTCACAAAGAGATGCTCACGCCAAGACGCCAAGACACCAAGGAACAGGAAATGTTAGTGCATATCCCTGCGCGGCTTGATGGGAATCTGTTTGAACTCGCGGAGCAATTCAATCATGCGTTCGACGGTTGCGTGAAACATCATTTCGCCAAATTCGCGCGTCGCAACCGTTGGGTCGCCGGCGACGCCCGTTTTGGAAAAACGCGACCACCAATCCATCCACGCATACGCGGCAGGTTTCGGATGGTCCCAATTAAAGTATTTCAAATCGGGAACGCCCATCTCTTTGACCGCTTTGTCCATCTGCACCAAATCGGGGCGCAAGTGCAGCATCATCGCCGTTTCAAATTCGCACGCGTGACCGATGCCGCCGTGTTCGGACTTGCGATGTTTTGCAATCAAATCGCGAATCAACACATCATCCACTGCCGCGTTCCCCGCCATCGCGCCGACAATCGCGCCCGTCGCAAGAACCGCTCTGCGCGCGGCGAGTTCGATGAGCGAAGAATTGGAGCCGTGACCATTGACCAACATGATGTGGGTGAATCCATGTCGCGCGACGCTGATTGCCGCGTCGGAAAAAATCGTCAACAAATTTTCCATTGACGAGGTGAGCGAACCGGGATAATCCATGTGATGGTCTTCAAAGCCAATCGGAATCACGGGCAGCGACAAAATTTCATCGGGCACGCGCCGCGCCACTTCAAAACAGACGGCTTCGACAATCACGTTATCGGTGTTGAGTGGCAAATGCGGACCATGGTCTTCAATCGAACCGATGGGAATGAGAATTGCTTTTTTCGCGGCAGCTGCGTCGCGCACTTCGAGCCATGTTAAATCGTCGTAACGAAATTTTGTCATGTTGTTCGCCTCGCTACAAAAATTATAACACACGCGAAAAATAAAAACTCGCTCGTTGGGTGGAGCGAGTTTTCTTTCATCATTCCGTGAGTGTTCTGGGGTCAAGCGCGTCGCGCAATCCATCCCCGATAAAATTAATCGCCAGCACGGTGAGCAAAATCAAAAGCCCCGGAAAAATCCATATCTGCGGCGCGGTGGCGAGATAGCGGTTCGCGTCCTCAAGCATGTTGCCCCACGTCGCGGTCGGCTGGCGGACACCCAAGCCGAGAAAACTTACGTACGCCTCGAGCAGAATCGCGTTCGCGATTCCGAGCGTCGCCGCGACAATAATCGGCGCGAGCGCGTTCGGCAGAATATGCCGAAAGATGATTTGGCGGTTCTTGACGCCAATGGCGCGCGCGGCAGTGATGTACTCGTTATTCTTGAGCGAGAGAAAACTTGAACGCACAATGCGCGCAAGATACATCCAACTGGTAAAACCGATAATGAGGATAATCACGATCAAACTGCCGCTGAATTCGCGTCCGATAAGTTCAAAGTTGTTGATCTTGTCGCTCAAAAATTTTGCGCAAAAGATGAGCAGCAGCAGTTGCGGAATATTAAGCATCGCTTCGGTAAAGCGCATCAAACTGCTGTCCACGATGCCCCCATAATAACCCGCAAACGCGCCGACCAATACACCGACAATCAGCGAAATGGTCACCGCCAAGAGCGCGACGATGATCGAGATTTGTCCGCCGTACATTGTCCGCGCCAGAATATCGCGCCCAATGGCATCCGTTCCGAACGGATGCTCGGCGCTCGGTCCGCGCAGTTTGATGGTCACGTCATTGTAATTTGCAAAATCCTCGGAAAAGACAAGGGTTCCCACGGTCACGTACAGGACCAAAGCAAAAAGCAGCGCCAAACCAAACATTGCCATCTTGTGACGGCGCAAACGCCGCCATGCCATTTGCAGGGGCGACTCGGGCTGCTTTTCAATAATTTTCGTTGTGGTAAAACTCGAAACAGTGGCGCTGGTTGCCATAAGTTGAGAGACGCCACCGAACGGAAATCGTTCGGCGCGCGGGATGCAGAGAACTCATGTGTAGCGGATACGCGGGTCCAGAAACGTGTAAATCACATCGGTCAGGATTTGAAAAACGATTACGGCAACGGCAATCAACATCAAAATTCCCATGAGTACCGGAAAATCCGATTTCACGGTATGGTCGTAAAACAAGCGCCCCATGCCGGGCCATGAAAAAATTGTTTCGGTTACGACCGCGCCCGCCAACAGAAACGGCAAATCGAGACCGATGAGCGTAACCAACGGCAGTGCCGCATTTTTGAGCGCGTGCTTGAAAAGAATCACGCGTTCTGCCAAACCTTTCGAGCGCGCGGTGCGGATATAGTCCTGTGACATTACCTCGAGCATATTTGCGCGCACATAGCGGCTGTATCCTGCCACCGATACCATTGCGAGCGCGGCAACGGGCAACACGAGATGCCACAAGACCTGCGACAGTGTCTTGCCTTCGCTCGGTTCGAACATGCCAACCGTCGGCATGTAGGGCCAGCCCCAATTTTTGAAATTAACACCAAAGATATAAATCAACGCAATCGCGAGCAGCGGAATCGGAAAAGAGTATCCGACAAATGACGCCGTCGTCGCGATATTATCGAAAACGGAATACTGCCGCACGGCTGAGGTAATCCCGACCAAAAGGGACAAAAGAATGATGACCACTTCGGCGGTGACCATGAGAATCAAAGTATTCGGCAAACGCTCCATAATCATTTGGAGGACGGGTTGTTGTGTGGCGAATGATTTTCCGAAATCGCCGCGCAGTACGCCCCGCCGTGTGCCGCGGTCGTCCGGAATTTTGTCTCCGTTTGTATCAAACTGCATCCAATCGTTTCCAATCAACCACACCAGGTATTGAATATAAACCGGTTGGTCCAGACCGAGCCGCCGCGTGATGCGTTCGCGGTCTTCTTTGCGCAAGGTACCGCCGCGCCCCGCAAACATCTGCACGGGGTCTCCCATTTGTGAAGTGAGAAAAAACAAGCCACCACTCAAAATAATCAAGAGCGGGATGGCTTGCAAAATTCGACGAACGACGTAGCGTCCCATGTTTGCGTGCGTTGTTTGTGCTGCTTGCTCGCCGCGCGAAACGACGAGCAAGCAGCAATCCTCTCAAACGCTTATTCGGTCTTGTCCCAATTTTGGCTGTTCGAAAATGGGGTCGCGCCCGAGAGTTTGATGTCCTTGAGTTTCTTGGACACCGTCCACAGGTCGGCATCATCCCACAAACTGATCCAATAGACCTCGTCGGCGACAATCTTTTGGATTTGCTTGAAAAGTTCTTTGCGTTTTGCGACGTCGAGTTCTGCCGCTTGCGCTTTAAAAAGCGCGTCCAGTTCCTTGTTGCAAAGGAACATACTGTTGTTTCCATCCGGCGACGCATCGCTCGGAATTTCGTCACAGAGCCAGAAACTCACGTCGGGGTCAGGGAAAGCCGGCGCGGCAGACCACTCGGCGATATCATATTTGCCGCGCGAGACCGGACCATCTTGAGCATAGCCGTTGAAAAAGATATCGCCGGGATGATTGATGAGTTCGGCATCCACGCCAACGTCTTTCCACAGCTGTTGAACAATCGCCTGGACATTTTTGCGGACTTCACGCGTGGTTGTCACAAAGCGGAGTTTGAGTTTCACACCGTCTTTTTCGCGAATGCCGTCACTGCCCGCTTTCCAACCCGCGTCATCGAGCAATTTTTTCGCGCCGTCGGGGTCGAAGGGAATCGGTTGAATGGTCGGGTCGGCAAACGCGGTCGCATCCCAGAACGAGAGCGCGGGTTTGGTCAGATCAAAAAGCAGCTCTTTGGTAATTTTGTTGCGGTCGACTGCCATGACAATCGCGCGGCGGACATTTTTGTCCTGAAGCGCGGGATGTCCCGCCGTCGCCTTGTCGGTGCTCAAGTTAAAGAACCACGATTCCTTGTAGCCCGAAGGCACAAGGGGAACCTCAACCGTCCCCAATTTTTTCAGATCGGGAACGTCGGCATGACTGATGAACGTGCCGATGTCCGCGTCACCCGCTTTGATGGCAGCAATTTGCGCCGCATCATCGGGCACGATGCGGATAAAAATTTGATTCACTTTGGGCGCGGACGGGAACGGGTTTGCGGTGTTTGCTTCAAACGTGATGTGACTGCCCGTCTCCCATTCCTTGAATACGAACGGTCCCACGCCAACCGTCGGCGCGCGATTCCATTCTGCATTGTCAAGCGTTCCATCTTTATCAAACACGGGCTGCAAGATGTGCTTTGGGATTGCGTTCGTACCCGCGTTGTTTGTAAATATCGTTGCGAGGTACGGCGCGTACGGCTGCTTGAATGTAACCTTGACCGTGTACTTGTCCGGTGCTTCGACCTTTTCCACGTACGTGTCCCACGGCGCGCGGCTGGTGACAAGATTCTTGTCATTCATCGCCATCTCCCATGTGAACACATAATCCTCCGCGGTAAGCGGTTGACCATCGGACCATTTCACATCTTCGCGCAGTTTGTACGTGATGGTTTTGCCGTCGGCAGAAATGCCGCCGTTTGCGGCAGTCGGCAAT
Source organism: uncultured Chloroflexota bacterium (assembly GCA_937870825.1). Lineage (GTDB taxonomy): Bacteria > Chloroflexota > Anaerolineae > UBA4142 > SHND01 > SHND01. The sequence continues at coordinate 18,470 of CALMZO010000180.1, forward strand.
TCTTTGGCGACCTGCGGCACGGGTTCGTTTTTGTCATTGTACGAAACGAGCCCCGAGCGCAAATAAAAATCGCGCAGTGTCATCGCGAACCACTGGTCCGTATACTGCGGATTCAAACTGCTCGGTTCTTGTGTGAACGAAATCGAAATGACCTTGCCGCCGCCTGTCGAAGGCGCGGTCGTTGGCGCGGGCGCGGTAGTAGCGGCAGGCGCTACAGTTGGCTGTACCGCCGGGGCTTGCGTTGGCGGAGCTGCCGTGGGCGCGGGTGCCGGTGCGGGCGCGCACGCGGCGATTGCGGCAATCGCCGCCGCAATCAAAAGATACAAAACACTGCGTTTGGTGAAAACGCGTTTCATTTTTTCTTCTCCTCCTGAAAGAATTCAAATCGTCATGCATGCGCGCGGCGTCAATACGCGCGCAAGTCAAAATCAAAAACGCGAGGGTCTTGGAAAAACGAGGCGCCTCCTTTCCAAATGGCTGTATGTTGTGTGCAAATCAGGATTTTAGCAGCGAACGCGGGTCGAGCGCATCACGCAACCCATCGCCGACATAGTTGATGGATAGAACCGTCAAAAAAATGAGTGCGCCGGGGATGAGCGCGATATGAGGATATTGCGATAGATAGTCTTGTGCATCAAACAACATGCGCCCCCACGTGGGAAAATCGGGAGGAAAGCCGAGACCGAGAAAGGAGAGCGTTGATTCTGTCACAATCGCTTCGCCCACTGCCAGCGTTGCGGCGACGATGACCGGCGAAAGAACATTGGGGAGTATATGTCGAAAAATGATGCTGTGCGTCGGCACGCCAAGACAGTGCGCCGCTTCGACAAACTCTTTTTGTTTGAGTGAAAGGAACGAGGCGCGCACGACGCGCGCAACTGCCATCCAATTGAACAGTCCGATTAAAAGTACCATCAACAAAAAGACGCCCATGCTCAACCCAAACGCGGCGCGCAAGGGGTCGCGGAATAAATAAATCGTCATAATCAACACGGGCAGCACGGGCAGCGACAGAAATAATTCCGTGAGCCGCATCAACCACGCATCAATCGCGCCGCCAAAGAATCCTGCCACCGAGCCAATTAAAATTCCCAAAAAAATCGCGACCAACATGGCGACGATGCCCACCGCAATCGAGATGCGTCCACCCGTCAACGCGCGCGCCAATTGGTCTTGGCCCAATTGATTCGTGCCAAACGGATGCTCTGCGGAAGGTAACAGACTTGAACTGCCAAAATCGAGTTTGCTCGGACTGCGCGTATATACAAACGGACCCACAAGAACCGCGGTCATGAACAAAAGCAAAATGAAGACGCCGAGCATCGCGGTCCGATGCCGCCGAAATTTGTTCCACGCGTCGCTCCACAACGTACGCGGTTTGCGTTTCGCAAATTCTTCTTCGCGCGAGAGTACGCGCGGGGCGCGTGTGCCGGTCAAGGTTATGCTTGATTCTGCCATTGGCGTTTAGCTGTACTTGATGCGTGGATCGAGAAACGCATAGAGCACATCCACGAGCAAGTTAAAGACCACGACGAGCGTGGCAAAAATTATCGTGACCGCCATGATGACCGGCGTATCACTGGAATTGAACGACGAGACCAGGAGCGCGCCGATGCCCGGCACGCGAAAAATTTGTTCCGTGATGAGCGCGCCGGTGAAAACCGCAGGAACGCCCAACGCAATCAACGTCACAACGGGAATCAACGAGTTGCGAAACACATGACCGAACAAAATCGCGCGTTCTGCCAATCCCTTGGCGCGTGCCGTCCGCACATAGTCTTGCGGCAAATTTTCCAGCATGGACGCGCGCACGTACCGCATCAACGTCGCCGTTTGAAAGAGCGTCAGCACCGTAATCGGCAGCACCGATTGTTTTAACAACAATAAAAACGATTCGGCGTCGGTCACTTTGATGGTCGAATCGTAAATCCACGGAAACCATTTGAGCCGCACACCGAAAATGAGAATGAGAATGAGTCCGGTAAAAAAAGTGGGAACGGAAAAACCGATAAAGGCAACCGTCGTGGCAATGTGGTCAAAAATGGAATACTGTTTGACGGCTGAAATGACGCCGAGGGGTATCGCCAATAGCACGCTCAATGCATACGCGGAACCAATCACCCAGAGCGTTGTAGGGAGCCGCTGCAAAATCAATTGCGTCACGGGAATGCGCGCGGAAAATGAATGACCTAAATCACCCGTCGTGACGAGATTGTAGAGCCATTTGCCATAGCGGATGGGCCACGGTTGGTCGAGTCCAAGCGAACGGCGAATGTTGTCACGCACTTCGGGCGGCACGGCAGGATTAAGGGCGAATTGTGACATGGGGTCATTGGGCGCGAGGGAAAGCACCGCAAAAATAATAAAACTGATGGCGAGTAAAGTTGGAATTGCGAGGAGGATGCGCCGAATGAAATATTGGTTCATTCCATTTGAGAAACAGGTAGACAGGAAACTCCTGCCTACCTGTTTATTACCCTACGTCTTTATTTGTTCGTCCAATTCATCGCGTTGTACAAATCACCATCCCAAGGATTCGCTTGCACACCCTTGAGCGCCTTTGACTTGCCCGCAACGGGAAAGTTGCGCGCAACCAACGGGATGACAACCACATCCCTTACGAGGATATCGTTCGCCTTTTTAAACAACTCGATCCGTTTTTGCGGGTCCAGTTCTTTGGCGAGTGCTTCGACAACAGCGTCATATTCCTCGCTGCAATAGCGCTCATAGTTGTTGCCGCGCCACTCTTCGGCTTTGGTCTTGATTTCTTCGCAAATCCAGCTGCGGACGTAATTGATGTCATCCGTTTGCGAAGGACCGTTGGTGAACATTTCCACATCGGCAAAGAACTTGGCAGCCGTGTCAGGATTCGCGACATCCGAGGAAAAGAACACGCCCGCGTCAATGGTCTTGAGTTCGACATCCACACCGAGCTGTGTCCAACCTTCTTTGACGATTTGCTGCTCGGCTTGGCGGACCGCGTTGACGGTCGTTTGATAAACGATCTTCATCTTGACGCCGCCCTTTTCACGAATGCCGTCCGAGCCTTTTTTCCAACCGGCTTCGTCCAACAACGCGTTCGCCTTTTCAAGGTTGAACTCGCACAAGCCATTGTCCGTCGTCGAAACGAGAGCAGGGGGTGCAGTGATAACATTGCAGGTTGCTTCCCCGGCGATGGCTTTGCCTCCATAAATCTTGGTGAGACTCTCGCGGTCAATCGCGAGCGCGAGCGCCTGACGAACTTTCAGGTCACTCAAGAATGGATGCGGTTTGCCGCCTTTGTCTACCGGTTCACCGCGGGCATCACCCAACGAGGCGGAGGGGTCGGTGCGATTCAAGAGCAATCTCTCGAGGTTGCCGCTCACCGCGCTGATGACTTCGCCCTTGCCTGACGCGGCGAGGCCGGAAAGCACGTCGGCAGGCACCTGCAAGTTCCACGCATAATCAACGTCGCCCGTTTCAACTGCCGCACGCGCGGCACTCGTTGCATCGCCGCCACCCTTAAAATTCACTTCGGCAAAGCACGGCTTTTCGGGGTCCCAGAAATTCTCGTTGATTTCGTAGGTCACAACATCGCCCGGCTTGAACTCTTTGACCTTGTACGGACCGATTGCCACAGGCGCGAGATTTGGCGGTGCTTCTGCCGCTTTGGCGCCTTTGTGGGCTTCAAACACATGCTTGGGCAGAATCATCCCCAAAGGACCTACGAATGCGACAAACGGGGTCGCCGTAGGTTGCTTCCACGTGATTTTGACCGTGGTATCGTCAATTTTATCAATCGTTTGGATGTCGGAGAACGACTGCGAAGTCGTCGCCGCCGTCGCGGGGTCGGTAGCATACTGCCATGTAAAGATGACATCATCCGCCGTAAATGGTGTACCGTCTTGCCATTTCAGTCCCTGTTTCAGTTTCCACGTAATGGATGTGCCGTCTGCGGCAATGCCGCCATTGGCAAGAGATGGGACTTCGGCAGCGAGACCCACTGACGCATCGGGGTTCCCGTCGGGAGCCACAGCAGCGAGGGGCAAATACACAAGACGCGACGCATCATAGTCCTTTGTGCCTTGTGCGAGATGCGGGTTCAAGATGGTTGGGGCTTGCCACCAGAGCAACCGCAATGTGCCACATGAGCCGCGTCCGGAAGCAGCGGGTGGCGCCTGTGTCGGCGCCGCCGTGGGCTGGGCAGGTGCCGCAGTCGGTTGGGCAGGAGCAGCCGTGGGTGGGGCTGCCGTGGGTTGGACGGCGGGCGCGGGGGCACAAGCAGCGATGACGAGTACAATAGCGGCGATAGCAGCCAAAAGCACGTAGCGTTTAAATGGAACGCTCTTCATTTCCTCTTCTCCTCCTATTGGTGTAAGAGCGGATTGGGTAGGCACTGCGCGTCAAAAATGTCTAAACGCGCTGCCCCGAATTGGCAACGGCTCGATTCATCGCCTTCGAGGCATATTGGGTTATGGAGTTTGGGGTCTCGGAAAGGCGCCACCTCCTTGTTATGAAAATCGGAAATCGGGTCTGGGCAGCATTGCCACACTAGGGGATAGTGCAGACCCCTTGAAGCGGAAAGGTGCGCGCATTATAAAATGGAGTGATGCGCTTTGTCAATCAAATCGAAAAGCAAAATCATTCCACAGCTTACTTGGCATACTCTGGAAGGAGCGAATCGGATCCCGCCGTTTCGCCCGAACTTACTTCATCGGAATAATGAGACGCGTACCGGGCATGATTTCGCCTTGCGTTCCCACCTGGTTGATTTGTGAAAGCACAAGCGCGTCCGTATGAAACAACGCCGCGACGCGCGCAATCGTATCCCCTTTGCGCGTGATATAAAATGTCGTGCGCTTGCCCGCGAGAAATTCTTGAATCTCGCGCGGCGACACAACCGGCGTACTCGGGTCGCCAACACCCAATACCCCGACCTGCGGTGCCGCGCTTGCTGAAGCCATCGCCTCTGCCACACTCAAGACCATCCCCGGTTTGGGAATGGTCAAGCGCTGTCCCGGACGGATGATGTTTGCGTTCGTTAAACTGTTTGCGACGACGAGCGCTGCCACCGTGACGTTGAATCGTTTTGCAATCGCGCCCAATGTATCACCGCCGCGTACAATGTATAAAGTTCCCTCCACAGCGGGAACGGACGGTAACGGTACGGGTTCGGGTGCGGGCGCAGGTGCCGGTGCGGGCGTTGGGGAAGGCGGAACAGCCAACCCCGGAATTTTCAAACGCTGTCCCGCGCGCAGTAACCGCGCATCGGCAATGCCATTCGCATTCATCAATGTTACCACGTCAACACCGAATCGTTTTGAAATGCCAATCAGCGTATCCCCCGGCTGCACCATGTACTCGCCGCTCGGCGAAACAGGTTCGGGGCGCGATGGGATTGGCTGCGCGGGTCGTCCGACGATGGGAGGTGGTGCAAAGGGCAGCGCGGGCAATTGCGCGGGCGCGTCTTTTGACGTCTCGCGCAAAGTGCGTACGAGCGCGGGGTTGTCCGTGATTTTGTTCAACGCGTTTTCCGGCGCGGCATCCGAGTCCCAAATAAAAAAGGTCGCGCCTTCGACGTACTCGTAGTGATACAGCGACTGCATCCACGTTACGTACTGTTCCGGCGAGCGCGCGTCGCGCACGGCAAAGTTTCCGCATTCGGAAATGAAAATGGGTTTGTTTGGAAAAAAATTGTGCGTCAACACAAAACGTTGTCCGCCGTCGAGCGCCAGCGGTCCCTCGTCCACTTTCCAATAACAGTGGCAGTCCATCACATCTGCGGCTTCAATGCTCGCGCGACAAATTTCCAAACCGATATAACCGCCCTGATTTTTATCGTCGCTGTGGTCGTTCGCAAATGCGGGATAATGCAAACGCGCCCAGGGCATGGATTGACGCAGCCGCCGAATCATTTCCAGATTCCAATTGTTGATGTCCTGATACAGCGACGCGGGCGGCACGGGCATCGTCACACTCGCGCCTTGCGGATGCCCTTCAATGTCCAGGTTCTGTTCGTTCGCCCACGTCACTTCCTTCGTAAAGGAGCGATTGCGATTCATAAAATCGGTAATCTCGCGCGTCCAATCGGCGGGGTCACGCTCATCCCAATCCGTCAAAAACATCCGCACCAAAATTCGCGCGTTCGGATAGCGCTGGCGAATTTCGGGAATGAAATTTTCGTTCCCGTGCAGCACAGTATAATTTTGAAAACCCGCGTCAAAAAATTCGCCCATGTTACGCGGGCGCGCGTTGTTCGGCGCGTGTATGCCCCAGCGATTGTGCATATTCCACCTCCGTGCGTGGACGTGCGAAACACCATGCGAGCGATTATAACATCACGCGTCAAGTGGCCCGCGTTTCACAGTGCAAAAGCAAGGCGTCCGCCGAAAAATTTTCGGCGGACACTTTTTATGCCGCAATGGCTCGTTCCAAAATTTCCGCCTGCCGCTGCCACATCGTTTCGCGCTCGCCCGGCGTGGCATCGTCGTACCCGAGCAAATGCAGCACGCCGTGCGTGACCAACAATTGCAATTCATCGCGCACGCGCCATCCCGCGCGCCGCGCGTTTTCTTTGGCGGTCTCGTACGAAATAATCACATCGCCCAAATAAGCATCGTCGAGCGGCGCGTCAAACGACAACACATCCGTCGGCGCGTTGACGTGATGAAACCGGCGATTGTAATCTTTCATCTCGCGGTCCCCGACCACCACAATCGAAAGCGCCTTGAATGCATCCGGCGCTTCTGCCGCCAACACCCGCGTCGCCGCCGCGCGCAAATCTTTTTGCGAAACGCGACGCGCGTATTTTGGCGCGACGACGATATTGATGTCGTTCCAACTCATAGTTCAGCCACCGTTTCTTCGGGTCGCACTTGGGAGGGCATGGCTGCCGGAATTTTTGGAGCGGGATATTTGACGCGCGGATGATACAGCCCCTGCAGTACTTCGAGGAACGCGATGCGAATCTGTTCCAGATCGCGCAGCGTGATTTCCGCTTCGTCGAGTTGTCCTTCGCGGATTCGCATTTCAATAATGCGGTCAATAATCGCGCGAATCTCTTGCGCGTTCGAGGGGCGCTCCGCGCGCGTCGTCGCTTCGACCCCGTCCGCAAGCATCATAATGGCGGACTCGCGCGTCTGCGGCTTTGGACCGGGATAGCGAAACTCGTTTTCGTCAATGGGCTGATTGGGATTCCGCAAGTCCGCCCCCCCAACGCTCGATGGGTTCGCTTCGGCTGGCGGAGGGTAACGACTCGCGAGCGCCTGCGCTTTTTCAAAAAAATACACCGGCAAGGTTGTGCCGTGATGCTGCAAGATAAAATCGCGCACGCGGTTCGACACGCGATATTTCCGCGCGAGTTTGTCGCCCTCCGTCACATGTTCGTGCAAAATTTTCGCGCTCAAGCGCGGGTCAATCGTGTTGTGCGGATTGATGCCGTCGAATTGGTTCTCGACGAAAAATTGCGGGTTCAGTGTTTTGCCGACATCGTGATAATACGCGCCGACGCGGCACAACAGCGCGTCCGCGCCAATTTGCTGCGCGGCGTGCTCCGCCAAATTGCTGATGATGAGCGAGTGGTGGTAGGTGCCGGGCGCTTCGCGCAAAATCTTTTGCAACAACGGATGCGTCGGACGCGCCAGGTCAATCAATTCGAGCGCGGTCGTAATGCCCGCCGCTTTGCCCAAAACAAATTGACTGCCCAACGCAATCAAGCCGGTGAACGCCCCCCCCCCGAAGGCAGCCAGCGCGATGCGCACCAGATTCGACAAATCCTCTTGACGCACGAGCAAACCAAAAATCAAAACCATCGCCACATTCGCAAACGCGACGTACATTCCCGTCACCAAAAAACTCGTCAAGCGTTCGCGATGCTGCAGTCCAATCGTCGCGACCAAACTGCCGACCAAAACAAACAAGGTCAAATCGAGCGAGCTGCGCGTAATGTAAGCGAGCGCCAATGAAACAATAATCGCCAGTCCCGTGCCGATGCTTGTGCTTAACAATGCCGCGCCCAACATTGCTGCCGTAGCAAAGGGGAACAAGTACGGCACAAGGGTGCGCCCGGGGGTAATGATTTTTGTACCCAGTGCCGTCAGCAAGAGCAGCGCCGCAAGAATTGCCAACACGCGCGGCTCGCGCAAGAGTGACGGTGCGACGCGTCCGAGATAGGTCGCACCGATGGCGACCAGCAACACCGCAAACAAGAACCCGGCGATGTACTCGCGCACATCCGTCTGCGGTTGCAGGTACCCCAGTTCGCGCAGCGCTTCCAGTGTTTCTACCGTTATCACTTCGCCCGCGCGCACTACCGCTTCGCCCTCCTTCAAGCTGCGATACATATCGTCAACGGATTCACGCGCTTGCATCCGCGCCTGTTCGGTCTTGGCGATATTCAGTTTTGTATTTGGAAGGATAAAGGGCAGAGACCACTGATTGACGAGGTCGGCTTGCGAAGCAGACAGGACGAGCGAGATGCGGGAGGGAATTTTTTGGCGGGCGGCGATGAGGGTGTTTTCGCGGATTTCTTCACGCATCGCGGTATCAATGACGTACAGGGTTTCGCTGATGACTTGGCGATACGCGGGAGTCTCGAGGGAGAGTGTGCGACTGATTACATCGCGCGAAACCCGGACACCCGGGACCGCTTGCACCCAATCCACTTTTTCCTTATCCGATGCGTACGGGTCTGCGCGCACGGTATCGAGAAAATCAATAATGCGCGCCGCGCGGCGTACCTGGTCACGCGCGATATTCGCATCGGGCGCATCATAGATGTCGGCGACACTGCGCGCCGCCTGGTCACGGGCGGCAGTCGTTTGGGACTCGCTGATAAAGGTGATTGGGTGAGGGGCAAGAATCGTGAGGGGGCTTGGTCTGCCGACGGCGAGTTCGTTTGCTGTGGGCTGCGCGGGCGCCAGGAGCGTCACTTGCGCGGCAAATATCAACCCCAACGCAAGCGCGGTGAACGCCGCAATGCCCAGGGCGTGCAGCATTTCGCGTCGCGAGAGATGAATCTCGGCGCGGTCGTCGAAACGTTCCAAATACGCCATCGGACGGTGAAAAAAAAGCACGCCCGGCAATTCTTCGCGAACCCCGTTCGCAAGCACACTGCCCGGCGTGCCGGTTTTAGAACTCTATCCAAGTTATTCGCGTTCGTCACCGCGCGCGGTCTCTTTGAGGGACTTGCGCTTTTTTGCGGCTTTGCGCTTTTTGCGTTCGACGCTCGGCTTTTCAAAAAAACGCCGCCGCCGCACTTCGGACAAAATGCGGTCTTCTTGGACTTTTTTGTTGAAGCGTTTTAATGCGGCTTCAAACGATTCATTCTTGTCAACTACGACTTGAGTCATGTTTCATTCCCCCCCTTCTGCGCCAGTCTGGATGGGGGCATACGTGCGGGCGAGATTATATCCGCCAGCGCGGGCAGTGTCAAATAAAATTTTCGACGTGTTGTCGCAAAACATAGAATACGCGGCGGTTTCCCTTTTCACCCATCGCCTGATGCACATCACACGCGACATAGCCCGACGCAAATGCGCCTTCAAACGTTTCGCGGGTGGCTGCGCGCCACTCCACTGCTAACGGACGATTCCGGGTTTTCATCGCGTTAAAATCGGCAGGAATTTCCACCAGCAGCGTTTCGCCATGAAACGCGTTCACACCGACAATGCGCGCCAAGTCCTGGTTATTAAATTCCACTTGATATATATACGAAGCATCTTGTGGAATTTGGGACTGCGCTCGCGTCGTTTGATGTGCCATTGTGCGCGGGCTTTTCAAATACCACTCGACCTCAAACCTGTCGGACGCGACGCCGATATTCAACGCGTCGGTCATGTCACCGTACGCGTTCCGATAGTATCGTCGCGCAACCGCGCCGAGACGTACCAAATTGAGCGCCGCGTTCACCGCTTGCAAAGGGTCATACGTCCATGTCATCAAATCGAGTCCCTGCCGCAGTGCCTCTGCACGCTGAAACCATTTCATTTGAGCGCCAAGTCCGCGCACACGCGCATCGGGTAAAACAGCAAGCATGTGTGACGTGTGTTTGTATCGGGGCAGACCATCAGCAAGTTCACTGCCGAGAATGCCGAACGCGAATCCAATCATTCGTTCGGCGTCGAATGCGCCGACGAGGATTCCTCCATTCTTGATCGCGGTGATAAGCAAGTTCGCGGGAACGACATCGCGATAGTCAGGCATCTCCCAGACCTGTTTCTGCACTTCTTCACATTGGACACACTCGTCCCACGTTTTGCACAAACGAATTTCAATTTCTTCCATTGGACTTGGTATAAAAAGACAATTCACGCTCAAGGGAAGCGTGAACTGTAGAAACATTATTTTTCTGGAGACCTGAACGATTCAGGCGGAGACCAGGGACCCCAGCCCGCGTCGTTGCCGCCGCGCACCCGCCATTTGTACATCATCCCCGGCTTGAGTTCATTCGCCGCGTCGAGTGAGACTGCCGTTTGATTTGAAACCAGCGTGATGCTGTGTCCGCGTCCGAAATGCGCGTCGTGTGACCATTCCACTTCGTACCGGGTCGCGCCGCCAACGTACATCCAGCGCAAAATCGGCGTGAGCGATGCGATGGGCAAACCGTCTTTCGGGACGAGGATGCTCGGCGCGGCGATAGGTGCTTCGGGAGGGCGGGGCGGAGGCAAGACCACAGGCGGGCGCGTCACTTCCGGGCGCGTGATGGTGATGGATGGCGGTTTCTTTTTTACCTTTTCGGGTTCCGGCGGCGCGGCGTGTTTGCCGTTTGGCGCGCCGGCTGCTTTCGGCGCTTTGGCTTTGGGTTTCGCTTCCACAGGTACGGGCGGCTTGGAGGATTTTTCCTTTTTTGCGCGCGCGAGCGCGGCAGATTTGCCGCCGACCACTTTTTTCAACAAGCCCATAACACCGCCGCGCTCCGATGCAGACTTGGGTTTAGATTTGCTTGATTTTGCTGCCATAGCGTTTGCCGTCAGAACTTAGGGATACTGGCATGTCGCAGGTTTAGACGAGGTGTTGCGCCAACCGCACCATGCATAGATGCCGTTCCAATTGCCGTTGAACTGTAATGCGTTATAACCAAACAAAAAGAATTTGACCGTGCCGTTTTCTACGCCTCTGTGCCAATTCCCGGTTAGAACAGTCTGACCACCCTCATAAGTGATATTGCCGTCGAGCGTACCTTCGTTCCCACAGTACTTGCCTGTAATAGAGTTGTCCTTGCGGGTCAATTGCATGTTGCACTCGGTGGTCCCGCTGTACTCGGTGTTCCAGTTGCCCGAAAAACTGCATCCGTTCGGGAAATTTTCGCCGGGACGTGCGCCGCACCACGAGTTGGTTCCTGCCCAATTCCCCGTGAAACGTTTGCCGTCAGCACTGAGCGTAAATTGAATCGCCTGTGTCTGAACTTTGGTATAGGTACCCTCAAGGACGTTTCCGGTGACGATGCCGGCGATGACGCCACTGCCGCCCTCGAGCGCGTTTTGGTATGTGCCGGTCACCGTACTGCTGTTTTGCGTTATCGTCATCGTTCCAAAATTATGGACCCACTGTCCGGCAAAGTTCCCAACCGGCGCGGTTACCGTCACCGTTAAACTTTTCTCGCGCGCTTGTCCACTGTTGTTGCAGACTGCGCGCAGTTTGTACGTGGTTGTGGAAGGCGGCGAAGTGGTGCGATTTCCGGGGGTCTCGACACCTTGCCCCGGTTCCGGACCAAAATCCCCGCCTGACAAAAAGACCGCGCTGGCGTTGGTCACCGCTCCCCAACTCAGGTTCACCGATTGTCCCGTATTGATATTGAGCGACGATGCGTTGAACGAAAAATCATTCGGCTGACCCGAACATCCGGCGACGGTGGGCGGGGGTGTATTCGTTGGTGGAACGGCGGTTGCGGGTGAGGGAACATTGATAACAATGGTGAGATTTGTCCCGAACAACTGCCCTGCCGAGCTTCGCATTCGCCACGTGCCTTGATACGCGCCATAGTTCGACGGCGCGGTCATCGGAACCACCAAATCCGCTGTTCCGCCGGGCGGTGTTGTGGGAACGGGATAAAGCGCGCTGGCTGCCATCTGCGTCCCGCTTACAAAGACGAGCGAGAAATTTTCCCACGCGCATGAGCCGTTATTTTGTACGCGCCATGTTTTTGTAAAGACTGCGTTGGGTGTAAAAATTGTCCCGTCAGGAATCGTCACATCGGCAATAAATTTCGAATTAAGGACGCAAGTTGCTGGCACTGTCGGGGGAATGGCGCTTGGAGGAACGGGCGTCGCGGTGACAATTACCGTGACAGCGGGGTTCGCCGTCGGAACATCGGTTTGTGGGACCACTGTCGGCTGGCTCGTCGCGGTGGCAAGGGGCACAGCGGTTGCAATCGCGACCACCGTTGGTGGCTGCGGATTTGCGCCCTGTTCGCGGATGGTGATGAGGATGCCACTCTCGGATGACGCGCCTTGGGAATTGGTCGCGCGCACGGTAATGGTGTGCTGCCCGAGCCCTTCGGCAATCCATGATTGAATCAGGGAAAATTGTGCCTGACCTTGTGAAACAGGGCTGGGGTCATCGCGGACAACATTTCCGTCCACGGCGAGTGTCACACGCACGATTCCTGCGGGGTCGGTTGAAGTGGACTGTATGAAAACCTCTTCGCCCAACGCGTAGACACTGCCGCTCGGTGGAGACGCGATGATGACTGTCGGCTTGCTCGTCTGACCGCCAAATCCCTGACAACTGATTATGACAAGCGCGAGGGCGCAAAAAGCAAGTGGAAATAGTGATTTGTGACGCACAGGAATCCCTTTGTTTTCCCTGGTCGGTTCATGGGCAGTATAGCACAGAGCATGGGGTTATTCAACATTTGTTGCTCAATTGCAAGAATGAGACGTTCGCGGCGCCAAAAAAGAACCGCAGCACACAGCTGCGGTTGACACATCAAAGGACGCCACGCGGCACATTATTGCTACACTTGAGGAATTTCACGCGGCAAGGAGATGTAAAATGACGTGCCGGCATTTTGCTCACTTTCCACCCAAATTCTGCCGCCATGCGCGCGCACCATCTCGCGTGTAATCGTCAAGCCCAAACCAAGCCCCCCTTCCGCGCGCGTCAGAGAATTACTCGCTTGATAAAACGCGTCGAAAACATGGTCCATCTGTCCGGAGGGAATGCCTTTTCCTTCGTCTTGAACTTGGAGCGTTACCTGACGCTCGTCTCCGTCTGCCGCGACACGCACACGCGTCTGACGTGGAGAGAACTTGATGGCGTTCGAGATAAGACTGCCGAGCATCAAGTCCAACATGGCGCGGTCTGCCATCACTTGCCCCGCGCGAGCAGGAATCTCCATTTCGATAGATTGTTCACGTTCCATCGCCAAAGGACGATAGGCATTTACAACTTCGCGCATAACCTGGTCAACCGGACACTGCTCCAAACGGAGCTCGATATGTCCATTCCCCAAGTAATTCAAATTCAAAATATCGTCCGCGATGCGCTGCAAACGTTCTGCTTGTGTCACCACCTGCGCCGCGTACTCTTTTACATCTCCCGTCAACTTGTCATTCAGCAATGACGCGTACCCGCGCAAGACCGCGAGCGGCGTACGAATTTCATGTCCCGCGATATTGATGAATTCACTTTTTAATCGTTCCAATTCGCGCGCATTGATGTAGGCGCGGCTGATCTCGCCGAGCAAAGAAACGTTCTCTAATGTTGCCGCCGCGTGCGCCACAATCAAATGGAGCGCATCCAGATTGCTCCGGGATGGTTGATTCGGCAGTGCCGCCAACAAAATTCCCAACGTCCGTTCCCGTGCGCGCAGCGGCATGGCAACGACCCAGTTCACCCGATCCAAACTTAATGGAAGACGCGGCGTTTGCGTTTCATCCCACACCTGAAGCCCGGCAAAAATTTCGTTTGCGTCGGCAAACTGCGCCGCATAAAAAACTTGGTCGCGCAGCTGCGACATTGCACCGCCGGCTCCGGCAGCGAACGTCAAGAGCTGCAAATCCGCGCTTAATTCGGCAAACGCAAGCTCTTGACATTTGAACAGCGCGCGCACGGCATTGAAAAGATTTTCGTACACATGCTCGCGCGTACGCGCGGTTGCCAGACTTTGTGCAGTGAGCAACAGCGGCAAGAGAGTGTTGAGCCGCAGGTTCTCGCGACGCAGCCGCGATTTTTCAAGCGCACGTGAGACGGTGATACGCAGACTGTCGAGGGTGAATGGCTTGACCAAAAATTCATCCACGCCAAGCGACAGCGCCTGAATCGCCATTTCCATATTGCTGTAGCCGGTCATCGTGATGACCGTGAGTTCCAGCCCCCGATCGCGCAAACGCTGCGTCACTTCCAATCCGTTCAGACCGGGCAGGCGAATATCCGTGAGCAGTAAATCAAAACTTTCGCTCTCTAATTTTGCCAACGCTTCATCGCCGCGTTTGGCTTCGACGACGACGTACCCTTCACTCGTTAGAATGCGCTGACACAACGTAAGAATCGCCGGGTCATCGTCCACGACCAAGATGCGTTCACTAGGCATCGCCGTCTGTACCTCCGAGAATGCGCGGCAACGTAAATTTCACCAATGTATATTTTCCCTCCTCACTCTCCAACCAAATCGTGCCGCCGTGACTTTTGATAATCCGCTCAGCTGTATACAGTCCCAACCCAATGCCGCGCACAACCCCCGATTCTACTTTGGTTGTATAGCCCGGCTCAAAGACGCGTTTCAAATCGGCAGTCGGAATGCCGTACCCGCTGTCGCGAATCGAGCAGTAGACGGTTTGTCCTTCCGCGTTGCCCACCTGAACATCAATGCGTCCGCCGTGCGGCATCGCCTCGAGTGAATTGTTGAGAATGTTGTTGACCACCTGGTCAATCAGCTGGGGATTCGCTTTCACAAGCAATGGTTCGTGCGGCAAGGCGGAGGTAATTGCCACATCTTGCGCGTCGTCGCGCTTTTCAAATTTCTGTACCGTGTGCCGTACAATATCCGGCAGATTCACCGCTTCCGAATGCCCGCCTTCGACGTGCGAGAGTTTGATAAATTCCTGAACAATGCGCGCGATGCGCTGCGCCGCGACGCTGATGGTGTCCAGTTCGCCGCGCCAACTGTCGGTCATGGGTCCCATCGGAATTGTTTCCATCAACAATTGTGAATGTCCGACGATTGCGGTCAAGGGGTTATTGATTTCGTGCGCCAAACCCGCAACCAATTCGCCAATCGCCGCGCGTCGTTCGCTTTCCACCAGGCGGTCTTGCGTACTGCGCAATTGTTCGAGCTGCGCGCGCGTCTGCTCGTACAGGCGCGCGTTTTCAATTGCGACCGCGGCGTGACTCGCGAGCGTGTTGAAAAAATTGATTTCTTCATCCGTGAACAAGCGCTCGGTGCGCGTACTCACATCAATTACCCCAATCGGCCGTCCTTCCACCTGGAGCGGGACGCCGAGATACGAAACAATGCCTTCACTCGCGGAGGGTTGACTCATCACCCAACGCGCATCGCGTTTCACATCCGGCAAATACAAGGGCTCACCGCGCTCCATAATCCAACCCGCCGCGCCTTCACCGGGCTTGAGGCGCAATTCGCGGAACGCTTTCAAATCGCGCGACCCGCGTTGACGCAACCCGTACAACTCGCGCGTTTGCGCGTCCCGCATAAAAATGACACCAATGTCCGCGCGCATTTGGGTTACCGCGTGTTCCAAAATCAAATCGAGACGGTCCACCAAATTCATGGTCGAAAGAATTGCCACCTCGATATTTTGCAGCGCGTTGATGCGCGCCAGACGCTCTTGCGCGCGCGTAAACAATTTCGCATTTTCAATCGCGACCGCGAGTTGGTCCGAAATTGCCTCAAACATTCGCACATCGTCTTCGGCAAACGCGTCCTTGACGTGACTCTCTACATTCAAAACGCCGATGACCCGTTCGCCCGATTTAATCGGGATTGCAACCTCTGACGCATTCGTCGGATACGCCAATTTTACAAAACGTGCATCCGAGTACGTATCGTTCGACAATTGCGTTTGACCTGTCAACGCGGCAAGACCCATCACGCCTTTGCCCAACGGCTGGCGGTACGTCATCGCAATCTGCGAGCGCAGATCCGCCGAAAGCGCCGCCGGTCTCAATTCATTCGTCTCGGTATCCAAAAACAGAATCATCACAGCTTGAAAACCGAAATCCTGACTGAGCGCGTCCACGATGCCTGTGAGCAAGGTATCCAAATTCAACGCGCCCGCGATGCGCCGACTGGCTTGATACAAAAGCGATTGCTGCGCCGCGCTGCGCTGCGAGCGTTGATGCAACCGCGCGTTATCCACCGCAAACGCGACTTGCTGCGCCAACGCAAACAAGAAACGCTGTTCATCTTGTGTAAAAGGTTCGACCGGAATGCGCTGCAGCGCCATCACGCCAATCGCTTCCGATTTAATCAACAGCGGAATGCCGATGTAGGAAGAATCGTCTGCGGGCGTACCGTGTTCGCCCGGTTTCACCGGCAGCGATTCCCATTGGCGTTCGATATCGTCAATCACCAGCGGACGGCGGCTCAATACCACATACCCCGCAAACCCCGCCTCCGCCATCGGCTTGGTAAATGGTTCGAGTTGCTTGCCCTGGTCCACAAACATCGCGAAATTCAATTCGTCGTTCTCGTCGAGTAGCGCAATATCAAATCCACTCAACGTAAAGTGTTTGGCGATCTGTTCATAAATAATTCGCAGCTGTTCGTCGAGGTCGAGCGTCGAACTCACCGCGAGGGCAATTTCGTACAGACTGCTTTGTTCTTTGGCGCGGCGCTGTGCTTCTTGCAAAAGACGCGCATTGGAAATTGCCAAGCCCGCCTGCGATGCCACAATGGTCGCGCGATTCAATTCGGGTTCACCAAAGCGCTGCGCGTTCTGCCGATCGCACAAAACCAATACGCCAATCACATCGCGCTCTTTCATAATCGGCACGGCGAGACAACTTGCCGGCTGAAGGATTTCGCGTAAATCAGACGCGAGTTGTGACGAATGGCGCGCCTCATTCACGACAAAGCCGCGCGCGAGACGAAGCGTGCGCGCAAGCAAGTTGCCGAGTTGGTCAACTTCGACGTACGTTCCCAACAACGCGTCCCGCCCAAAGCCCGCCGCCGCGCGGCACACCAAACGCGCACGGTCGAGATTCGACGTTGGAACCGCTACCGGATTTTCATTGCCGTTCCCGGAACGCGGTTCATGCCGCGCCGCGTCACGTCCGGCTTCGCGCAAATAAATCGCGGCGCTGTCTGTGCCAAACAATGCCAGAGACTCGCGACAAAGAATCTCGATGAGCTGCATCAAGTCCAACGTGGACGTGACGCTCATGCCCATCTGTCCGAGCCGGGTGGCAAATCGTTCGCGTCCCAACGCTTCGCGATACAGCGATGCGTTCGTCGAAGCAATCGCGAGCTGCTCACTCAAAACGGAAAGCAGCGCGAGGTCATCTTCTTTGAGCGTACCGACGCGCGATTCTTCTACGTTCACGATGCCCAAGACACGCCCTTCGCGTAAAATCGGCACACAAATTTCGGCAATCACATCCTCATGCCCCACAACGTAATCCGGGTCCACCTGCACATTCGTGACCAATGCCGCGCGTCCTGTGCGAGCCACGCGTCCCAACACACCACGCGAAATTTCCCAGGTTTCGCCGAGTTCGCGGTCTGCGACGGACGCTTTGCAGCGCAGCACTTCACCGTCCAATTCGTAAATGCTCACATAGCGATAGCCCAATTGGTCTGCGAGCGCATGTGCCGCGCGTTCCAACACCACATCCAAATCGAGCGACGCGCTGATGGCGCGGCTGATTTCGTTCAAAAGCGTGAGTTCGCGCGTGCGGCGTTCCGATTCCGAAAAAAGACGCGCGTTGTCCAGCGCGAGCGCGACGTGCTGCGCGACGGCGATGAGGAAACGTTCGTCTTCATGCGTGAACGCGTTGGGTTGAAAACTCTGCGCGCAGATGAGACCGATGATGCGCTCTTTGAGCATCAACGGCACGCCAAGCCAACTGCGCGCGGGACGCGTAATGTGTTGCGGTGTCGCGGGCAGATTTTCATCGTTCTGCAAATCGTGGAGCAGCAGGGATTTCTGATTTCGCAACACCCAACCCGACAAGCCCGCCTGGTCGAGCGCGACTTGAATCGGACGCAAGAACCAACCTTCTTCGACCACGTACTCGACGCGCAACTCGTCGTGGGTATCATCATACAAGCCGACGAAAAACGTATCGGCGCGCAAAAGTTGATTTACGTTTTCGTACAAGAGACGAAGCTGCTCGCGCAGATTCAATGTCGAAGTCGTTGCCAGCCCAATCGAGCGCAGCGTCGCCAATTCTTCCGCACGCCGTTTGGTTTCGTAATAGAGCGACGAGTTGTACATCGCCACCGCGAGTTGCGGCGCAATCGCGCCCGCCAAGCTCACTTCGGTGCCGGTCAGTTGATGCCGTTCTTTCCACAACAATTGCAATATCCCAATCACGCGTTCGTAGGCGCGCAGGGGTACGGTGTAAATTGAAACGAAAGTATCAATGTTGCTGCGGCGCAAGCGGCGTTCATCGTTGGAAACATCCAGGACAAAACGCGGTTTGCCCGTTTGCGCGACTTCGCCGCCGAAACCTTCGCCCAGTCTCAACGGACGCGCTTTGAATTCATTCAACGCGCTTGTCGTCAAGCCGCGGTGCGCCGCCAGCTCGAGCACACTTTTCGGCTCATCGAGTGTTGCAACCAAAGCCGCGTCCGCCGTCACTGCGGACAACACCGCGCCCAACGCGTCATTCAACATTGCGCTAATGTCCGTCAGTTGCGCGGCGGATTGCGTCACCGCGTTCAGGGCAGACAACTCTTGAATTTTGCGCTGCACCTGTTGATACAAGCGCGCGTTCTCTATCGCAATCGCGGCTTGGTCGGTGAGCGCCAGCAGGGATTCTTCCTCTTGACGCGTAAAGCTGTGCGGCTCCAAAAAGGCCACGTTCATCACCGCGATGATGCGCTCGGCTTTGATAATCGGAAAGCCCGCGATGGCGCGAATCGCCCACGCGCGCGCTTGCAGCGATTGATAGAGCGGATGATTTTCCGCGTCGTTGATGATGAGCGGACGTTTCGTTTTGGCGACGTAGGCGGAGAGGCCATCGGAACGCGGCAGACCAATCACCGTGCCGCGATGCCCGTCCGACCAGACGCCGACTCCGGCAGAAAATTGTTTTGTATCTTCATCGTACGGAAAAAGATGAACGTCGGTTGCCTTGACGATTCGCAGCGCGCTTTCGCCCACGAGCTCCATCACCTGGTCCAGTTCGAGTGAGGACGCGAGCCGCTGACCAATGTCGCGCATCATGTTCACTTGTTCGATGCGGAGTTTAAGTTGACCAGCCGATTCGCCCAGCTCGACTTCGCGTTCATGCGTGCGCTGACTAAAGGTGATGGCAACAATCAACGTCACAAGCATCATGGCGCTAAACACAACGAGCGCGCCGTCCACGAATGCTTGATTGCGCCACAGTTCATTTTCAGGAAACAGCCCGATGTTGTAACGCGAGAGCCAGCCATAATACGTTCCCACCGTTACCAAAACCATCAGTCCTGTTGCTACCGCCGTATGCAGGACCAGCGTCCGCGTGGTGGAAGAAAGTCCGTCCGCGAAAATATAAATAAAGTACAGCGGAGTGAGCGGGCTTGTGATGCCGCCCGTGTAGTACACCGCCCACGTGAGCAGCACCACTTCAGCGATGACCTGGAGTTGACCCGCAATTTGGAGCAGCAACAGCGCGCGCGGGGAACCGGCGTAGCGATTCAATCGCCGCAGCAGTAACCAGACGGTGATGATTTCGGCTACATACAGTAACGCCGTGAGCGCAATAAATTCGATTTGAAAATAAATGAACCAGCGCGCGATGACAAGTGCGAGGATGACGAGTGCCAGGCCTACTGCTCGCAGGCGCAAATTGGAGGCGCGCTTTTCGGCAAGCGCATGAAATTTTTCATTCATAGGGCATGACGTGATTCCACGTGATTACAGATTCAGGCGTCAAGACGCGCAGTAAATCGCGCCCTTGCTGCTTCCCATGCCGGAGGAATTGCTTGCGCGCGCGGAATTGTGTATCGAACATTGCGAGTGTACTCGTGTGTGTTGCGCGTGTCAACAGTGAAACGGAAAAATCGCGCGACAAATTGACTAATTCGTCGTTCAGAATACACTCGTCGCGATGGCTCTCGGAGACACCTTACGCAACGCGCGCCAAGCCCGCCGTATCAGTTTGAATCAAGCCGCGCTCGAAACACGCATCCGTCCGAGTGTTCTCGAAGCATTGGAGGAAAGCGATTTTTCATCGCTGCCGCCGCGTCCTTTTTTGCGCGGCTTGCTGCGGAACTATGCGCTCTACCTGCTTCTCGACCCGGACACCATTCTGGATGAGTATGATATCGAAACGGGGCACAAGGCTCCGGGGGCGCCGCGCTCCGCACCGCCAAAGGAATCGCCGCAGCCATTTGTCCCGCCTGCAGAGCCGCCGGCGCCGAGCCCATTTCCAAGTGAACCGCGCGACACCGCAGAGCCGTACGCGTTTCCGCCTTTTCAAATTCCAACAACGCCGCGCAACAATGGCGCGCCGGACATTGCTCAAGCGCCCGCGCTTGAAACGGTCTTTCAAGTTGCGCCTGAATTGGATACCGATGTGCCGCTGCCCGCGCCGCCGCTCAATCTCTCCCAAGAACCCCCGACACTGGCGCGCCGGATTGGGAGTACGCGCATTCCCGAAGCGGTAGCAATTATCGCAATTGCCATCACACTCTTTGTACTCGTCTCGGCGGGTTTTACCGCATTCCAAAACTTGACACTCCCATTCACCAGCCCTCCGACGCCGACTGCAATCTCGACCGCCACCGCGACGATTCCCGCGGGCAGTACACCAACGGGTATTCCCACCATCGCACAAACTTTGCAAGCTCCCGCAACCATCGTCTCTGCCGTTCAACCGACGGTTGTTCTCACACCCACGATTGCTGCCACGACCGGCATCTCGCCGACACAAATCGCGCTGACAGCGACGCCCGATGTACCTTCCGACGCGCTCATGACGTTGCAAATTGACGCGACAGGCGAAATGGGTGCGTGGATTATTGTGGATGAAGAGGAAGTGTTCAACGGGACCCTGCAAAACGAAACGCGTTCGTTCACCGCCCGCTCGCGGCTCTTTATGCAAATCAAAAACATCGGCAATGGGCGCGTCTTTTTTCAAGGCACACGCATCTTGCCGCGCAACCAACAAGAACGCAGCGAATTGTCGCGTGCGTGGTTAATGAGTCCTCAAGGACTGCCGGTCATCATTCCGCCGACACCATATCCATCGCCCATCGCGCCGACGGATTTCCCAACGCAGACCGCGTTGCCGACAAATACTTTTACACCAACCTCAACATCCACGTTGACTCTGACGCCAACGCGGACCGCGACGGCATCACCAACCCGCACAGTAATGTCAACAGCTACCGGCACGCAAACGCCAACGCGCACCCAAACAGCGACGTTCACCGTAACACGAACCGTGACGTCAACCCGAACGTTGACGCCCACGCTCACGCGAACACCTTCGCGCACGCGAACGGCAACGGTCACGCCTACACGCTAATGTGTAGCTAGAAAGAGATTTTTTCATGTCGAATCGTTTCTTTATTCAAACTTTGGGCTGCGCCAAAAACACCGCCGACTCGGATGGCATCAGTGCCATCATGGAACGCGCGGGTTTTGAAAATGCCGACGCGCCCGAAGACGCGGATGTCATGATTGTCAACACGTGCGGCTTTTTGCAAGCATCCCGTCACGAGTCACTCGAAGCAATGCGCGCGCTCGGGCAAAACAAACAGGAGGGACAATTGCTCATCGCGGCGGGCTGTCTCATTTCGCGTTATGGTGAAAATGTAAAACGCGAAGTGCCGAGTGTGGACGGCGTAATTGACGCGGGCAGATGGCTGGCGATGCCGCGTTTCATTCAGTACTTGCGCGAAAGTGGCAACGACCCGAATTGGTTTGACGACGCGTATCTGAATTTGCCGCGCGAACAAATCGGCGCGCGTTCGGTCACGAATTATTTGCCGCGTCGCGCGCAAGGTCCGAGCGCGTTTCTAAAAATTGCCGACGGTTGTGACCGCCCGTGTACTTTTTGTATTATTCCGGCCATCAAAGGCGGGCACCGCAGCAAACCGATGGACGACGTGATTGCCGAAGCGCGCGAACTCGTTTCACAAGGCGTACAGGAGATTGTGCTGGTCGCGCAGGATACGACCGCGTACGGTTGGGATTGGGGACAGCGCGATGTGCTGGCGACGTTGATGGAACGGATTTGCAATGAGGTGGATGGACTCGAGTGGCTGCGTTTGATGTATGCGTACCCCGGTCATGTGACGCCGCGCTTGATTCAAGTCATGGCGCGATATCCGCAAATTGTGCATTATCTCGACGTGCCCTTGCAGCACGGCGACGGACGCGTATTGCATCGCATGAAACGCCCGAACCCCGTCACGACGCGTCGCATGTTGGACGATTTGCGCGCGGCAATGCCTGACCTCGCCATTCGCACGACCTTCATCGTCGGTTTTCCCGGCGAGACGGAAGAAGAAGTGGAGGGCTTGCTCGAATTTCTCGAAGAACAGCAATTCGACCGCGTGGGCATTTTTGAATACTCGCAAGAAGAAGGTACGCCTGCCGGCGCGATGGAAAATCAAATTTCGCGCAAGGTCAAAGCGCGCCGCCGCCATGACGCGATGGTGACGCAGCAATCCATCTCGCTCGCCAAAAATCGCGCGTTCGTCGGCAAAACGCTCGACGTCCTGATTGAAGGCGTCGGCGAATTGGAAGGCAATGCCGCGATGCGCGACCCCGCGCTGGAGTGCGGCAATTGTGTCAGCATCGGACGCACGTACCGCGATGCGCCCGAAGTGGACGGAATTGTCATTGTGCAAAATGAATTGCCCAAAGGAAAAATTGTCCGCGCCAAGATTACGCACGCCACAGAGTACGACCTGGTTGCCGAACCTGTATAAAAGAATTTCGTGCTGTATGGCACGAAATTCTTTTGTACGCCCAAAACCCCATTGCCGCGCCCAACGCGCTATGCTACAATACGCGCCATGCTCCCCTGGTTGCCCTGGCTCCTCCTCGCGCTCGTTCTCATCGCGCTTGCCTTTGGCGCGTATTATTATTGGCAGACGCGACAAAACATTTCGCAGCTCACGTACACACTCCTCCCGCCTTATGAAATCCCCGATGTGATTCTGGTCAGCGGTGTTCTCATCGAAAATCGCGGACGACAACCCGCCCCCAACATCAAAATCACAATTCAGTTTGACGGCGCAGGCGCGCCGATGATTCACCACATGCACGTCGCAAGCGCGGAAAGCGCGGTGCTGCGAAGCGGCGGCGAACGCCACACCTTTGCAAATATCAGCGCGAAATCGTTGCGCCCGCGCGGAAAAATTGTCGTGTACTGGGCAGTCGCGCAAAACGCGCAGCCGCAAATCACCGTCACGAGCTATCGCCCCACCAAAGATTCTTTCCTCCAAAAACTGCTGCCGCGCAAAGCCGACGCGTAACCGCTCCGCACTGCCGCTCCCGTTACAAGCCCGGGGCATTGTTTTAAAAAAATCCGCGCCTAACATCTTGTTAAACCCTGTCTCACAACGCGTATGCTATAATCGCGCCCATGCGAAAACTTTTGCTCGCGATCATTGTCGTACTCACCCTCGCGGTCTGCGGCACGTTCGTTACACTCGGCTATTTGTTTTTTAATACGACGCGGTCCGCGTCAACTACACTCCCGCCGACGCAGGTCGGCATCCGCGTTGACCCAACCAATACGACGCGTCCCGCCACGCGCTCCCTTCAGCCAACCGCAAAACCGTCTCAAGCGCAAACGTCGGCGCCGAACCCCGCCGCAACGGGTACGCTTCCCGCGTCGGATGCTTCCACGTTGGACCAGCTCACCTCACTCGAATTTCCCTCGAATGACCGGGTTCGGCTTGCGCGCGAATACAAAGGCATCAACGCTTCCCTCGCCACACCGGAATTGCGACGGCAGTACAAAATCGGCGACAAAGAAACGTTTTGGGTCAACCGCGATTTGCAGAACCAAAACGAGCAAGCCACCGCGACACTGCGGTACATGAATGATGTCGTGTACATGTGGGTCGAAGACGGCGAACGCGTTAACGATGCGGATTTGAAAAAATCGGCGGATGTGTTTGCGGAAAAAATTTACACGACAAACCGCAAATATCTTGGTGGCGAGGCAAACCCGGGCGTGGACAATGACCCGCGCCTGCACATTTTGAACGCGCGTTTTGAAAACGCGTCCGGTTATTTTTCCCAGTCGGATTCATTGCCGTCCAACGTGAATCGTCATTCCAACGGCAAAGAAATGTTTTACATCAACACGCGCGCGCTCCGTCCGGGCAGCGAAGTCTACGATTCCGTCCTTGCGCACGAGTTCGCGCACATGATTCATCGCAATCAAAATCAACGCGGTGAAGCATCATGGATTACCGAAGGATTCGGCGACCTTGGCATCGAATTGAATGGTTATCAAGCCGGTCACGAACAAGCCTTCGCGGAAAATCCCGATTTGCAATTGAACGCGTGGGATGCGATGCCGGGACTTTCGATTCCACATTACGGCGCGGCATATTTGTTCATGTCGTACCAATTGAATCGTTTCGGCACGGACTATATACGCGATGTCTTTTCCACCGACACGACAGGCATTCACACCATTCAACGCGCTCTCGACAAACATCAAACGGGCTTGACGTTTGACCGGGTATTCGCAGACTGGATTGTGGCAAATTTTGTAAACGCGCCCGAACTCGGCAAGCAGTACAATTATGCGACAGGGGATTTGGGAATTCGCCCAACAGCCGGTTACAACCAATATCCCGCGCACGGCAGCGATACCGTCCACCAGTACGGTACAGACTATATTCAACTCTTGCCCAATGGGCGGGACATTCAATTTTCCTTTGATGGTTCGGACACGGTGCGCGCAGTTCCAACTGACGCGTACAGCGGAAAATTTATGTGGTGGAGCGGACGCACAGATTTTTCGGACGTGCGTATGACGCGCGAATTTGATTTCCGCGGTGTCCGTTCTGCAACGCTGCGTTTTCGCACATGGTATGACCTTGAACCCGATTACGATTACGCGTATGTTTCGATTTCCACCGACAACGGCGCGACCTGGACGACGCTCAAAGGGAACACGACAACAGACCGTGACCCGAACGCGGCAAATTACGGCAACGCATTCAATTGCAAATCCGCCGCGGGCTGCGGCGATCCCCAAGCGCAAGCGTCGTGGATTGAAGAAGTCGTTGATTTGACACCGTACGTCGGGCAAAACGTTTTGCTGCGTTTCGAGCAAGTGACGGATGAAGTGTACGCGGCGCCGGGCTTTGCGGTGGACGACATCGAAATTCCGGAAATCGGTTTTCGCGATGATGTTGAGAACGGCGACAATGGATGGAAGGCAGAAGGATTTGCGCGCATTGACAATATCCTGCCCCAAAAGTTTATTCTGCAGGCGATCGAGTTTGGAGCAACCCCGCGCATCGTTTCGATTCCGTTGGATGCAGAAAATCGCGGAACGTACACCACAGACGGTTTGGGAAAGAATTTGTCGCGCGTTGTGATTACGGTGTCAGGCAGTACGCCCGTGACGTGGGAATCGGCGGAATATCAATATCAAATTCAATAGTCTGTAATACCGCATTGAATCGTTCTAAACGTCAAACGCGAAAAACACGTTTGACGTTTTTCGTTTTACGCATTACTCTTTTGTCCATGCCATACATCAAAAACATCATCTTTGATCTCGATGGTCTCATCGTTGACACGGAACCACTGCATCAACGCGCGTTCAATGCAATGCTGCGCGTGGCGGGCGCCGAGTACGAATTTGCAAGTGATGAATACGGCAAAACGTTCACGGGACGCTCGGTGTTGGAAAACAGCGAATACGTGCGCGAACGCTTTGGCTTGCCGCAGACCGCGCAGCAACTCGCCACGGCACATCACGCCCTTTTCACGCTGCTTGTCGGCGACCCAGAAAATCTGGAACCGATGGCAGGGCTGCACGATTTGCTGCTTTGGTTGGAACGCGAAAAATATCGCATCGCCATCGCGTCGAGTTCGCGTCCCGAACAAGTGGAACTCATTATTCGGAATTTGAATCTTTTCCATCATTTTGAAATTTTCGTGGGCAATGATGGTTCGCTGAAACCCAAACCCGCGCCTGACGTATATTCGCTCGCGCTCGAAAAACTTGGCGTACGCGCACAAGAAACACTGGCACTCGAAGACAGCAGCAGTGGTGTCCGTGCGGCGCACGCGGCAGGACTCTACGTCATCGCCATTCCGAACCTCTTTACCAGACACCAAGATTTTTCCCACGCGGACTTGATGCTGAGCGACTTGATTCAGGTGCACGCGTTTTTGAAAAATCAAAAATCCGAAATCCGAAATTAACATGCCTTTGATTCTCACGGACGCGCAAGCGCAGCTCTTGCGCGAAGAAAAAAAATATCTCACCGACCTGTATGCGACGCTGAGCGAACTCAAGACTCAACCCGCCGAACTCGACGCGCTGCAAGACGCGATTGTGCGGCTCGAAGAATTGTTTCTCATCGTCGTCGTCGGCGAATTTAACGCCGGCAAGTCCGCGCTCGTGAATGCCCTGCTCGGCGCCAAAGTTCTGCAAGAAGGCGCGATTCCCACCACGACGCGCGTGACGTTGGTGAAACACGGCGAGGCGGTGCGCGAAACGGTTTCGCCCGACGAACTTGCGGTGATTACGTATCCACTGGAACTCTTGCGCGAAATTAACATTGTGGATACACCCGGCACAAACGCCGTCATTCGCAAACACGAAGAACTCACGCGCGATTTCATTCCGCGCAGTGATTTGATTTTGTTTGTCACTTCTGCCGACCGTCCCTTTACGGAAAGCGAACGGCAGTTCATGGAATACATTCGCGAGTGGGGCAAGAAAATTGTCATCGTCGTCAACAAGCGCGATTTGTTGGAGGATGAAAAATCGTTTGATGACGTCGCGCGTTTTGTCAAAGGGAACGCGACGCAGCTGCTCGGTGTGACGCCCGAATTGTTTTTCGTTTCCGCCAAACGCGAAGTGTCCGACGGCAACCTGACAGGTGGCATGAATGCGCTGAATGATTACATCCGTTCGTGGCTCGACCAACATGCGCGCTTGCGCGTGAAATTTTCGACTCCGCTCGGCGTCGCCGACCAAATTCTGAAACGCGCGGAAACTATCTCGCAGCACGAACGCGAACAACTTGCCCAAGACATCGAGACCGCAGACCACGTTGAACGTGAAGTGGGCAGTTACGAAAAAGATATTCGCGCGGAAATGGAACCGCGCATCGCCGAAGTGGACAATTTGCTGTACAAACTCGAAGCGCGCGGCACCGACTTTTTTGACCAAAATGTGCGGCTGACAAAGATTATGGACTTGGCGCGCGGAGACAAATTTCGCGCCATGTTCGAGCAGCAAGTTCTCGCCGGCGTCCCTCAAGAAATTGACAATCGCACGCGCGCCGTAGTGGATTGGCTTGTCGAAAAAGATTTGCGTGAGTGGCAGAACTTGCTGACCTACTTGCAGCGCCGCCGCATTCCCTCCGACGCGCTCGTCGGCGAATTGACCACTTCCTTTGACATGCGGCGGCAAGCCTTGTTGACCGCGACGACCGAAGCGGCGCAGACGGTTGTTT
Organism: uncultured Chloroflexota bacterium; assembly: GCA_937870825.1. Lineage (GTDB taxonomy): Bacteria > Chloroflexota > Anaerolineae > UBA4142 > SHND01 > SHND01. The sequence goes on from CALMZO010000180.1 coordinate 46,239, forward strand.
CGACGTACGATGCCGAAAAAGAATCGCGCGAAATTGGCAACCATGTTGAGATGGCTGTCGCGCAAACGGCGATTGCGGAGGTGGGCGCGGTAGGTTTGGGCACGTTGATTGCCACGTCCGTCACCGTCGCCGCGCTCGACGTGACAGGAATTTTGCTCGCGGGCGTCGTCGCTGTGTTGGGCTTGTTCATTATTCCGTACAAACGCCAGCAGGCAAAAGACCGCTTCAAAGAAAAGATTCATGACTTGCGTACGCGTTTGGGAAATGTGCTGCGCGCGCAATTCAACAGCGAAGCCGACCGCACCATTACGCGGATGAAAGAAGGCGTCGCGCCGTACATCCGCTTTGTCAAAGGGGAAAAAGAACGCATCGTACGGACCGAAGAAAAATTGGGCGAGGCGCGCAAGGGGTTGCAGACGATGCAAGACAAGGTGGAGAGAATGTTTGTGTAAACTAAATCGCGTTGTCGGTTTCGACAACGCGATTTTTTATGCCACATCCGGTTCCGTCAATCCCGCGCGCAGCGCGCCCAACAAATCTACTTGAAGGGCTTGCAACGTACTCTTGATGCCGCCAACGACGGCTGCTGCGTTGGAGCGTCCGTGACCAATCAACATCAAACCATCAACGCCAAACACCGGAATCGCGCCGATGCGCGTGTAATCCATCATGACGTGAAATTCATTCAGAATCGGATGCACGGCGTGCGACATCCCCGCTTCGGCAAAACGTTTCGTGAGCCGCGAGAGTAACTGTTCACTCAATCCCTCACTCAATTTCAAGACGACGTTGCCCCACAAGCCGTCCATCACCACCACATTCACCGCACCATTCGGCAAATCATAACCCTCGATATTGCCAAAAAAATTCAGCCCGCTGTTTTTCAACAGGGCAAACACGGTGCGCGTGAATTCGTTGCCTTTGTTGTCTTCGCGCCCATTCACCATCAAACCAACGGACGGACGTTCGATGCCGTGAATTTTTTCCATGTAAATGGAACCCATCTTGGCGAATTGCACCAGGTATTCCGGTTTGCAGTCCACCATCGCGCCCGCATCCACCAAAAGCGTTTCGGGTTGTAAATTAAAGTACGTGATGCCGACGCACGGACGCAGCACATCCCCCAATCGCCCAAAGGTGATAAGCGAGGCAATAATTCCCGCGCCCGTATGCCCCATTGTCAAGCACGCGTCCGCCTGCTTGTGTTTCACCAGTTCGCAAATGACGCGAATGGACGCGCCGCGCCGCTCTTTGACAGAGGACGGATTCTGGTCAAACTCAATCACGTCGGGCGCGTCCACGATTTCAAAATCGGGCAGCCCGTACATGTCATTCGTTTCAATTTCGTGCAGTTCGCGTTCAATCTCACCGCGTCGCCCCACCAAAATCAATTCCACATCCAGCGCGCGTTTTGCCAAGACCGCGCCGCGTAGAATTTCACGCGGCGCATAATCGCCGCCCATGGCGTCCAATGCAATCTTCAACGTCCGTCCTCCGTAGCCAGTCTAAACATCAGAGCCCTCTGCGACCTCCGATGTTTGCAAACGATTGTAATCCGCACGCGCCACTTTCGCAAACAACTTGGGCGCGACTTTGGTGTTATAGTATTGGCAAATTATAATCCAATCAACTGCCTACTTGGAGAAAACCAAATGAGTGAAACAAAACGTGTCGTCATTACAGGACTTGGCTTGATTAGCCCCGTCGGAAACAATGTCCGAACCGCGTGGGACAATGTCAAAAATGGACGTTCCGGCGTCGCGCCGATTTCTTTTTTTGATGCTTCGAATCTTGAGACGAAAATTGCGGGCGAAGTGAAAAATTTTGACCCGAAAGCACATCTCGACCCCAAAGAAGCGCGCCGCATGGAACGGTTTAGCCAGCTGGCAATCGTCGCCGCGCGGGAAGCAGTCCAAGACGCCAATCTGGAAATCAACGACGACAACAGCGAACGCACCGCCGTCTTGATTGGCAGCGCGGGCGGCGCCGTCCTGGCGGTCAGTGACAATGTAAAAATTTACGAGACAAAAGGTCCGCGTCGCGTCAGCCCGATTTTTCTGCCAATGATGTTGGTGGACACGGCGGGCGCGCTCGTCGCGATTGACCTGGGGATTCGCGGACCGAATTATGCGATTGTTTCCGCGTGCGCCACAGGAACGAACGCGGTCGGCGAAGCAGCAGAATACATCAAACGGGGCGACGCCGATATCGCGTTGTGCGGGGGCTGCGATGCGCCCATTTTTGCGGTGGGTATCGCGGGCTTTAATATCATGGGCGTTCTCTCGAAACGCAATGACGAGCCGACGGCGGCATCGCGTCCGTATGATTTGAATCGCGACGGCTTTGTTTTGAGCGAGGGTGCGGGTGTTTTGGTGTTGGAAAGTGAAGAGCACGCGTTGGCACGTGGCGCACGTATATATGGTGTACTCTCGGGATATGGCACGAGCGCGGACGCCGTACATTTTGCCGCAATGGACTCGGAAGCCGGCGGCATTACGCGCGCGATGAAGTGGGCATTACGCAAAGCCGGACTTGAACCCAAAGACATTGGCTATATCAATCCGCACGGCACGGGCACAAAGCTTGGCGATGTCACCGAAACCATCGCAATCAAACAAGTGTTTGGCGAAGAAGCCTACAACATTCCCGTCAGTTCGACGAAATCCATGACCGGTCATATGATGGGCGCGTCGGGCGCGGCAGAAGCCATTTTCGCAACGCTCGCCATGTACGACGAGATTATTCCGCCCACGATCAATCTGGAAACACCGGACCCGAATTGCGATTTGGATTACGTGCCGAACACGCCGCGTTCGAAACATTTCGACCATGCGTTGTCCAACTCGATCGGTCTCGGCGGTCACAACGCATCCATCGTCGTCTCCCGTTACAACTAAGCACACAGAAATAAAAAATTCAGAATACGCATGACGTTTGACGTAGACGTTTGACGCCATCCGTTTTGCGTATTCTGTTTTTCCCGGTATTTTTTTTGCATGTCTGCGAACAATCATCACGCGCGCTACGCGCATATCGTCGGTTGGGGGAAATATGTGCCGCCCAACGTCATGACCAATGAAGAATTGGCAAAAAAGGTGGACACCTCCGACGCATGGATTCGCGAACGCACGGGCATCCGTGAACGCCGCATCGCCACCAAAGAAACAACCGCGAGCATGGCACTGTACGCCGCGCAAGAAGCGATTGAAGTTGCCGATGTAGACCCCAATGACATTGACCTCGTCATCGTCGCCACGTCCAGCCCCGAATTTATTTTTCCCGCAACGGCGAGCATCGTTCAGGACCAACTGGGTGCGTGCAACGCAGGCGCGTTCGATTTGAGTGCGGCGTGTTCGGGATTCGTGTATGGGATTGGGCTTGCGGCGGGCATGATTCGCTCCGGCATACACAACAACGTTCTCGTTATCGGCTCGGAAACCTTTTCCAAGTTGTTGAACTGGAAAGACCGCGCGACGTGCATTCTCTTTGGCGACGGCGCGGGTGCAGTCCTCTTGCAAGGCAGCGACGAATACGGCGGCATCCTTTCGAGCGTGTTGGGTTCGGATGGGTCCGGCGGCGAATTGTTGGAGATTCCCGCGGGCGGTTCCAAAAATCCCACCTCCATCGAAACCGTGATGGCGAATATGCACTTTGTGAAAATGAACGGACGCGAAGTGTATCGGTTTGCGACGCGCATCATGGTAGATGCGACAAAAGAGGCATTGGAAAAAGCAAACATTCCTGCGGAAGAACTGGACTTGTTGATTCCGCATCAAGCAAACACCCGCATCATTGATTACGCCGCGAAAGCGTTGAACCTGCCGCCGTCCAAAGTATTTGTCAATTTGGAAAAGTACGGCAACACGTCCGCCGCCTCCATTCCCATCGCGCTCGTCGAAGCCATTGAAGACAAACGCGTGAATCCCGGTGACCATCTCGTTTTTGTCGGATTTGGCGCGGGCTTGTCGTGGGGCGCGTGTGCGCTCGAATGGACGGAACCGACTATCCGACGCGCAACGACGCCGCAACGCGCGGCACAAAGCAAATTGCGTTATCAGTGGTCACACGTCAAATCCTTGGGACATCGCGTTTTGCGGCGCGTGGACGCGGGCGTAAGTCGAACGCTTGACCGCATCGAAGGGAAAAAGAACGGCAATGGACATGAAGAATAAAAAAATCGCGGAATCCGCGATTTTTTTATTTCACCTCAATTTCCCCCAGCACGATGCTCTGCTGCGGCACAAATTTTCCATCGAGCAATAACGCGCTCACATCTGTATCCGCTTGATACATCAATACCTCGACGCGATAGTTTCCGCTTGGAATTTCGCGCGGAACATCCAGCCGGAATTCATCCACCTCTGAAATACCCGGTTTCCACAGCAACGTTTCCACGCGCGGTTGACGGTCAACGTTTGCGACCTTGTCCCCACTCTCATTCACCAGGCGCACGGACGCGGAATAGTACGCGTTGATTTTGTTGTACGGCAGCCATACCAAATCGATCCGCAATGAATCTCCGCGCTCGACGCTCGCGGGCAATGGTCCATTCGATTTCACCGACGCGGGCAAGACCACTTCGCGCGCGAGCTCGTTTCCCACATTCACTACCGTTTCCACATCCATCGCGCCGAGCAACGCGTCCAGCGTTTGAATGCCCAATTCATATTCACCAACGCGCGCAGGCGCATTCAAACGAATCGGCAAAACGGACACGCGTGACGTCACAAGCGGAATCGGAAACGCAAGCGACTCGATGCGATTGTTACTCCAGCGCGCTTCGGCTTGGACAATGTCCGTTGGCTTGACCGCGTATGGAACATTGTTGCGATTCACCAAAATCAGATACGCGTCAAACGGCGCGCCTGCGGCAACGCTAGATGGCACAAACAGATGTTTGTCCAGTTGCGGCGTTTGGTTTTGCGTAGGTTGAATTTCGTACACGCACTTGTTCCCCATCGGCAAAGTGCCAACACGTTTCACAACATCGTGAGACGGCGAAAAAGCAATACATGCCCCACCATGTATCACGTCTACAACATAGTTCACATCTAACGCGCGCAGCAACGCGAGAGAACGAGCATTGGGAAAATATCCCATCTCGTACGCAATCTCCCCGCGGCGCGGCGGTATAAAGCCGCTGTACCCGTCCGGCGTTTTTTGCCAGTGATACGTCGAAAGATACTGTGTCGAAATATCCAATTCGTTATTTTCATTTGGACCGAGCATCGGCAATTCCAACACAACCCCATGCGGTTGCTGCGCGAGCCATTTGTACACGTCGGGAATTTCATTCGCCACAGGCAACGTTGCAATGTTCGCGGCAGGCAGGGAAAGATATTCGAGCGCAATCAACGCGAAGATTCCAAGAGAGAGCGTTTTACTTGACGACTGTGCGCCTCTGCGTGAAAATTTTTCGAGCAACACGACCGCGCCGAATCCCGCCAACGCTGCGAGAGCAAAATTTATGAGCGCGTCAAACCGTACCGGAGCGCGCAGCGCGCGCATCGGCGGAAAAATTTCGTACAGCCACATGTACGGCAGTGTAATGTCTGTCGCTTGTTGTGAAGTGAGATAGAGGCGCGGACCGAGCGCGAGGAGAAAAGAAACGACAAGCAGCGAAACGAGAAATATTTTGTAGGGGGCGCGCGAAAAAATGATTCCGACAAGCGCGAGCAAAATCGCAATCGCGCCGGGAAACAAATTGTCGAGCGGATAACCGCCAACACGTTTCACCGGATTCGGCGCGAGAAATTTTCCGTACAAAACATTTTGCGGCGCAACTTCGGTGAATTGTTTCAACGACGCGCTGAACGGTTCGCTTTCTTGCACACGCCGCGAAAACCCAAGTTCGCGCTGCACTTGGAAATATGGCAAAAGAAATGGAATGAGAACCATCGCGATGAATGCAAAAGAAGCCACAAGTGGAATGAATACGCGACGCAATGAATTCAAAAAATCCGCGCGCTGTGCAATCAGCCACGCGAGCAGAAACAACGCCACCGCGAATCCCGACAACAGCGCGTAATAGAATGACGAGAGCGATTGGAGAATAAAAAAGAGCGCGAATAGAAACGTGTCGCGTAGCATAGCCCCTTGTGGGCGTTCTCTTGCGTGGAGCAGTGTATTCAAAAACAACAACGCCAACGGCAAAAAGCCCAACGTCGCCAATTGCAACTGCGCGAAATTTCCGAGATTGAACGGATTGAACGCATAGATCGCGCCCGCAATCCATCCTGCCTCCACACGCCGCGTTAGATTCACGACAAACAAATACATTCCAAACGCGTTGAGCCACAACATCGCGAGCAGCGCGAGATTATAAGCAAAAATCGAATTGTTGAGCGCGAGCGTGATAGGTAACGCGAACAAGCCCGGCGGCAATAAAATTTCCGAATACGCGAGCGTGTTGGTGTACGGATAAAAAATGTTGGTGTTGAAAAGTTCGAGCGGGTTCGTGCTGAGCGCGTGTCCTACCCACGCAACAATCCACGTATTCAACAACGCGTCCTGTTTGTCCTCAACGGCATTCCAGACATGCAGCGCGAGCGGATTTGTAAGAATTAGCGTGAGCGCAAGAAAAAGCAAAGCGGCAGCAAAATGTTTTCGCATGGATGCAACTGATTACTCACCGTACGCAGCACTGTCATTTCGAGCCGCTTTTGCGAGAAATCTCAGCGGCGCAAAAACCGAGATTTCTCGCTGCTCTCGAAATGACATGCGTAACAGGAGTGATTATATGGATTGTTTCCAAAACAAAAAAGCAATTGACAACCGCGTTTTCATCTTTATAATACTCATTGCCAGTGACTCGCAAGAGCATTGAGCCGGTCTGCCTTGCAGACTTTGTATTTCGACAACCAACAAATACCGCTTGGATCAATCGCCCACGATGGCATGACCGAGACGGGAGATAACGGCGAAGAAAATTTCGCGCGCTCACCGTTTTTCGGCGAGCGCGCTTTTTGTTTCGCGAAAATTTGTTGGCGCGTCGAAGGAGCAAAGATGGAACGCAAAAAAGTGACGCTGCCCGAAATTCAGCGCAAAAAAGAAATGGGCGAGCCGATTACGATGCTCACCGCGTACGATGTATCAACCGCGCGCGCCGTGGACCAGGCGGGCATTGATATGATTCTCGTCGGCGATTCGTATGGCATGGTGGTTCTCGGTTACGATACCACCGTTCCGGTGACGATGGAACAAATGCTGACCGCCGCGCAAGCCGTTGCGCGCGGCGCGAAAAATCCGTTGCTCATCGGCGACTTGCCATTTCTTGCCTATCAAGTGAACGCGGAAGAAGCGATTCGCAACGCGGGACGTTTTATCAAAGAAGCAAACATGGACGCGGTGAAATTGGAGGGCGGACGCGAAATTGCGCCGACGGTGCGCGCGATTACGAACGCGGGCATTGCAGTGATGGGACACGTCGGACTCACGCCGCAAAGTGTGAGCAAACTCGGCGGCTGGCGCACACAAGGCACAACCGCTCAAGCCGCGCGCAAATTGTTGGACGATGCGTTGGCATTGCAAGACGCGGGCGCGTTCGCGGTGGTGTTGGAAAAAGTTCCTGACCGTCTTGCAGAGCTCGTCACTCAACGTTTGCAAATTCCGACGATTGGCATTGGCGCGGGCGTACATTGCGACGGCCAAGTTTTGGTCACGCACGATTTGCTCGGACTGTTTGACCGTTTCGTTCCCAAATTCGCAAAACAGTACGCGAAACTTTACCCGCTCATGCTGGAAGCGTTGAGCGAATACAAACGTGAAGTGGACACGCGCGCGTTTCCCGCGCCTGAGCATTCCTTCCCCATCAAAGACGCCGAGTGGGACGCATTCCTGAAAGCGTTGGACGAAGAACGCGAAACGCACGCGACAAATACATTTGACCCGACGGCGGACACGGAACGCGTTTACGGATAATTCCTCTCCCCTCGCCTGAAAATCAAAACCAATTTTCAGGCGAGGGGGTGGGGTGAGGCAAAATGAAAATCGGAATCATTGGGACGGGCGCGATGGGTTCGCTCTTTGCCGCGCATCTCGCCGCGCACGCGGACGTCACCGTATTGGGAACGTGGCGCGACGCGGTTGAAACAATGAACACGCGCGGCATTCATCTGGAACGCGACGCGGAACATTTTTACATCCCCGTGCGGGCAACGACGAGTGCGCGCCAAGTGCGAAATGTGGATTTCGCGCTGATTGCGGTAAAAGCGCACCAGACCGAACGCGCGGCGCGTTGGGCGAACGAAATTCTCGGCGCGAACGGCATCGCGCTCACCTTGCAAAACGGTTTGGGCAATTTCGAAATTCTCGCGCAGCATGTCGGCGAAAACCGCGCGGCGATGGGCGTGACGATGCAAGGCGCGACATTGCTCGGTGCGGGGCATGTGAGGCACGCGGGGCGCGGGCAAACCACCATCGCGACAACACCGCAAATGCGCGCGCATATTGAAACGCTCACAGAACTTTTTATTCGCGCGGGAATCGAAACGCAGCTTGCGAATGATGTTCAGAGTTTGATGTGGGGAAAACTCGTGGTGAACAGCGCAATTAACGCGTTGAGCGCGATTTATCGCGTGCCGAACGGCTTGCTTGTCGAAAATCCCGAAACGCGCGCGTTGATGTCTGCCGCCGCGCAAGAAACCGCGAATGTCGCGCGCGCGCTCGGCATCACATTACCGTATCTTGACCCCGCCGCGCGCGCGATTCAAGTGGCGAGGGCGACGGCGACAAACAAATCGTCAACCCTCCAAGATGTGCTGCGCGGCGCGCCGACAGAATTGGAACGCATCAACGGCGCGGTGGTGCGCGAAGGCAAACGGCTCGGCGTGCCAACACCTGTCAACGAACAACTGATGCGCGTCATGGTTCACCCGCGCTTGGCACAACATCGGCTCGCGCAATTCGCGGCGTGAGCTTTCTCGAGTTCGCGTATTTCCCTCGCGCAGGGAAATACGCGAACTCTTGTTTTTATGTTTCTCGCCAAAAGAATTTCAGACTTGCGCGCGTTTCAAAAACAGCATCCGGGTACGTGGGGACTTGTGCCGACGATGGGCGCGCTGCATGAGGGACATTTGTCATTGGTGAAACGCGCCCGCGATGAGAATAATTTTGTCGCAGTGAGCGTTTATGTGAATCCGACGCAATTCGCGGGGGGCGGCGATTTTGATAAATATCCGCGCACGCTGGAACGCGATATGGACTTGATGAAACCGTTTCAAGTGGATTTGGTGTTTGCGCCGTCGAATGAGGAAATGTACCCGCCGAATTTTCAAACGTACGTGACAGTGGAAGAAATCACGAAACCCCTCGAAGGCGCAATGCGTCCCGGGCATTTTCGCGGCGTTGCAACGATAGTGACAAAACTTTTCAACATCGTTCAGCCGGACCGCGCGTATTTTGGACAAAAGGACGCGCAGCAAGTCGCGGTGATTCAACAGATGGTGCGCGATTTGAATCTGCCTGTCGAAATCGTCGTCGGCGAAACGATGCGCGAAGCGGATGGGTTGGCGATGTCGTCGCGAAATGTGTACTTGTCGGCAGAAGACAGAAACGCCGCGCCGATTTTGTACCGCGCGCTGTGTGCTGCGCGTGACGCGTATTTACGCGGCGAACGCGATGGGGCAAGCTTGCGCCCTGTGATGCGCGAGGTGTTGGAGCAAGAGCCGCGCGCGAATGTTGAATACGTGAGCGCGGCAGACCCATTGACGCTACAAGAATTGGATGAAATTAAAAATGGCGTGCTGCTTTCAATGGCGGTGCGTTTTGGGACAACACGGTTGATTGATAACTTGTTGTTATAAAAAATTCCAAACCCGTTTTCTTGGAGAAAACGGGTTTGGAATTTTTTATAGAAATCTCTCATACCGAAACGGCGTCACATCCATACTCGTCGCTTTGCCGTCCGCGACAATTTCCGCCGTCAAAATTCCTCCTGTCGGCGCGTGCATGACGCCGTGTCCGCCCCAGCCGCAGCAATTGACGAATCCCTCCACACCGGGCGCGTAACCCAATATCGGCAAATCGTCCGGCGTCAACGCGCGCAAGCCCGCCCAGCCGCGCAAAATTTTTGCATTCAACAAAATCGGCGCGCGCAGCGCCGCGCGCTCGATAACTTGTTCTTGAAATTCGGGAACGAACTGCGGTTCGTACGTTGTAGATTCTTCGCGCCCCATGCCCATCAGAACATTTTCGCCCTCTTTGCGAAAGTACCATTCGACTTCGGCATCCATGACGAACGGTGTGTTTTGTGGAATCGCGGGAAATTCATCGGTGATAAAAATGTGCCGCAAGTAATTCGAGATGGGCAAATTCAGTCCCACCCACGCGCCCACCTCTTTGGCGCGCGCGCCCGTCGCATTCACCACGAGCGGTGTTGAAATTGTTCCGGCAGTTGTTTCAACGCCGACGACACGTCCCTTTTCCAAAACGATGCCCGTCGCTTGCACACGTTCGTTGATTTCCGCGCCGAGTTCTTTGGCGCCGCGCGCGTACGCTTGCATGACCGCGTGCGGCTCAATGACGCCGTCGGTGCGACACAGCGCGCCAAGCACCAGGTCTTGGGTATTCACTGCCGGGACGAGTTCTTTGATGTCTTCGGGGTAGAGAATTTCAATCGGCACATTCATTTTTTGCTGGACGGCGATTTCCTCGCGTAGTTCATGTTCCGCCGCGCGCGTGGCGACGCTCAAGTGTCCAATCGGTTTGAAATGAGTTGATTCGCCGAACAGGCCCGCGAACGCCATGTATTCCTTCCACGCGACGAACGAGAGCGCGATGGTTTCCTCGCGCTTCATCGAAAGCATCAACATCGCCGCGCTGCGCCCCGACGAACCGCTGCCCAGCATATCGAGTTCGACGAGCGAAATGTTTTTGATGCCCTTTGCGGCGAGATGGTACAGACATGACAGTCCTTGAATGCCCCCGCCAATGACGACGACGTCTGCTGTGGTTCGCATATTAGAGTCCTTCGCTACGATAGTCGCGCTGTTCCCATTTCGCGCGCAATTGCTCGGTGAATTGTTTTTTATATTCGGGGTCTTGCAGTTTGGGATGCAGAATTTTCCAAACGTCTTCGGCGTCCAAATCGGTGGTGCCCAGAATTTCTTGAATGTACTGGTCCACGCGCACTTCAAACGCGCGCACCGGCGGCACGCCGATTTCGTCCAGAATGTCGCTGATGTGTTTAATGTAATACGTCATTCATTTCTCCGAAAGTGTGTGGGGGAAGGTAAGAGGATGCTCACGATTATAACGATACTATTTGTTTTTGGGAAAATGATTTGGGTGATGCTGTGAATCTGTGTATAATCTGGTTCGTGCGTATGTGAGATAGTTGAATCGTGCGCTGGTTTCGAATTCCTGCGCGCTGTCGCACGACAATCCTATTGCACTGCTGCACCGTCTTGGAGAGGTCGCATAGTCCGGTCTAGTGCGCGCGACTCGAAATCGCGTGTGGTTCTGCCACCGGGGGTTCAAATCCCTCCCTCTCCGCCTTTTCAGAGAACAGAACTCTTGTTACAGAAATGAGAATCAAGTCTGTGGTCTGTTATCTGAAATCTGTTATCTCTTTGGAGAGGTCGCATAGTCCGGTCTAGTGCGCACGATTGGAAGTCGTGTGTAGTCGCAAGATTACCGGGGGTTCAAATCCCCCCCTCTCCGCTTAAAATGAACGACTGAACATGTGCAATTGATGTTCAGTCGTTTGTATTATCACTCAAGCCGTTTAGCGGAGAAAATTGGTCATGTTTGCGCTGTAACTCTTGGACTTGAAAAATTGCGTATGCTTGCTTTGTTACCAACACGTCCGCATGTCCCATCAAATCCGAGAGTATGCCTAAATCCCCGCCCTGATTGATGTAAGAACGTGCGAAACGATGGCGGAACGAATGAGGATTCGCACGTCCCTTGACCCCCGCCCGCTTTTTCAAGCGGTCAAATATCGCCCGAAAGCCCCACCGTGTTAGCCGCTTGCCATCATCCGAGACAAAAACGAAATCCGTTTCGCTTTTGCGAACGTCAAGCCATGCCCGCAACGCACTTGCAGTTTCCACACCGAAAAAAACGGTTCGCGTATTGCTCCCCTTTTCAGTGACCACTGCTTGCCCATGTTCAAGATAAAGATTCGAGAGCCGAAGGTCAGCAAGCCCACCGAGACGGCAGCCCGTATCCGTTAGAAATAAAACAATCGCAAACTCACGCGGCGAAGTCCGAGCCACAGAAATAATTTTTCGTAAATCGTCGTCACTGATTGACTTGGGTTGAGACTTGGGAAGGCGAGGCATTTTGAGACGACGCGCGATATTTCCGTTTGGCGTAACATGCTCATTGCGTTCAAGCCAATTGTAAAAAATCTTGATTGCTCGTACAAAGTCCGCAACCGTCGCAGGCGATAATGTTTCATCCTTTGCATTTCTTTTTTTCGCAGACCGCAACGACGCCAGAAACGCCCGAAGGTCATCAACAGTTACAGCATCTAGCGACGCATTACCAAAAAAGGAAATCAGTCGTTCGATGTATTGGCGATACCAAGCCACTGTATGAGGCGAACGCCCGACAGCGATTAAGTCAGTAACAAACAATTGGAAACCATCCGATAATTTCATACCCTACCCCACACCAGCAAAGCCCGTTACGGATTGAATCATTCCCAAATGTTTCGCCTTGAGACGCGCCGCCGCCATATCTATCATCATTTGTATCTTATGTGACCCAAACGCAGACCACACCACGAACAAACTTGGCGCGCATTGGTCTGTCAACCATTCGATTACATCGTCTATTGTTTTGACACACTTGGGAGTGTGCAGCCGCGACTTTTCGACAAAGCCGAGAAATTGCGCCCACCAATCCACTGTTAGCCAGCGACTTTTATTCGTGTCCGAGCTGCACGCTTTGAAATCAACATAGCCCAACAGCCATGAAGCAACTTTTTTTGACCAATCGGTTTCATCCAACAATTCACGAATCGCCGCATCTGCGCGCTCGTCCTTTAGTTCGAGTTCAACACGAATCCAATGCCCCTCTATCTTTTGTTCCTTTGCCTTGTCGTAAATTCGCAGAAAGGTTTGACTTGAACGCACACCTAGATTGATTGTGCGCCCACCACTTTCATTTTCGATTTGTGTCCATTTTTTCGAGCGCGAGACAAATGTTTTTTGCTTTACTGCTGATGTTATTTCATCCAAATTCAAAATGCCCGTTGTGTCATCCATTGCAAAATCAACGCGCGTGAATTTCATTCCCAGATGCACAAACCCCGCGATGAGTGCTTGTGATTCAAAACCACTTGCCGCAATTGCCGACGATGGAAACGAAACATGCACACCCATTCGAGGATGCGCGTACGACCAGAAGATACGACCTGTCCCAAATATCACCGCCGAGCATTCATAACCACGCCCGCCGTATTCCAACTCTTGCCACTCACCGAGAAATTGACCCAGCGCGTCAAGAGTTTCACCAATTGGCTTTTCGGTGATTGTCCCCGCGAGCCAATCAACTTGTAAAGCATCGCTCATATTCACCACCTTAAAAAAGTATTTCACGCCCCCGTATTACCAAACGGGGGCGACTGCCCTACTCCGCCGATTGATTCGCTTGCGAGTTTGTAGATTCTCTCGCAGGTAGAAACGCGCACGCCGAGACTAGACCACTCGCCCGACGATTCAATACGGACTTGTGCGCGTGCGTCGCAACGATGTTGCCTGCACCGAGTAGCAACATCGTTGCGACGGAGTTTTTGAACCACTTGCCCGACGAAAAAGGAAATGCAAACGCGCGCGTGATTATCGGAATGATGCGAGTGCCAGCGACGGAAATGCAAAATTAAATTCCGAAGGCAGACAATCCATGTGATACACGCGCATTTTTTTTGTGGCATCATCAAAGCGAACGACGGCAACGCTATCACCCACCTTGAAAATTTTCTCGCAGGAGTGACAGCAAACGGATTGCACTTGCATCACTAGCCCGCCCGCATCCACAACACCCGAAGCAACATCAAATTCGAGTGAACCCCATCCGCCGAGAATCGAAACATTGATTGATTGTTTGTTTGCGCTCATGATTTTTTTCCTTTGCCACTAGTGGAGCCACCGAGATACCACGAATGACGCCGCCCCGTTGCATCCCGCACGCGCAACAAGTGATAGACAAAATCACCTATGCGCCTTTTTTCGAGCCACGCATTTTCTTTGATGGAGTTTCTTTGAATCGCTCCATCAGCCCCGAAACCTTTTCGGCTAAAGGGTTTGTGTCACCGTCCTTTTGCAAAACCAGACGCCGCACGTACGACAGTGCTAAAATGACAATGGGAGCGAACGCAATCGCATAGCGCAATATGTCGCGTTCGCTATCCGTGATTGACCCATCCAAAACGCGCAACTCAAAAAATTGCATCATTGCCGAAAAGCCGAGAGCCATTAACGCGGCGATTGGTGCTACTGCCTCTTGGTGCATAAGAAAAAGCGATGTGAGAAAGACGCCCTCTATCACGGCGACAGTGAAAAGGGAAAATGCTAAATCGTTTGTCACCGCTTGCACTACAAGGAATGTTGCAATCGCCGAGCGACCGATAGCCGCAATTTCGACAAACACGGAAAGAATGGTGAGTGTGCCTTTCATGGCAGCCCCCTTTGAAGGATTAGCGCAATCGTCACAACGTTTAGAACGGTGACGACCAACGCGAGGATTACGAACACACGAAAATTTGATTGTGGCATCTAGCATCTATCCGATACATTGCGTAACGAATTGTGACACAAGGACTTAAAAAAACTCCGCAACGTTTAGTTACCGAGTATAACCGATTGCGACGCCATTGTCAAATGAATTCAGGTATAATCCTCTGTAGCCAATCGTGACGGAAGGTAACGAAATCAAATGTCAATCTTCAATCGCTCCAACCCAGATAACAGATACAACGCTTTTATTCGCAATCGCATCAAAGAAGCACGCGAAGAATTGAACATGACACAAGAGCAACTAGCCGAAAAGATTTTCAAATCCAGAGTGCAAATATCAGACTTGGAACGCGGCAGAACAGAGATTAGCGCATCAGAGTT
>CALMZO010000181.1 GCA_937870825.1 uncultured Chloroflexota bacterium
AGACTCCCCAGCGTCAAGTGCACGCTTTGTTAGGCAGCAGGTGATAACGGAGCCAACTCCTCGACAAGAAAAAAGCTGAGGAGCGCGGCGGATTGCGGGCAAAATGACAGGGCCAACCGCCTCCCACATTATGACACGAGAGCGAGCAGAGCAACACAGCCAAATGGTTACAAAATTAATTCGCTTGCGTGCTCACCTCTTTGCCAGGAAGAAAAGAAGCGAGCGCGGCAACACGAGACGTGAACTCTTGAAAGAACCTCTCCGGTAAAAGTAGATGCGAGCAATGCACAAAGCAGGCGATTGAAACGGCCACACTTTATCATTCAGATTATTTTGCCCGCCCCCAAAAGTCGGAAAAAACCCTGCGGCCTAACGGTTTGCGTTAGCGGCTTGGTGGGAGAGCCAACCAACGAAACGGAAAAAAGCTTCTCGCCGAGACGGCGGTTCTAGCGCGGCGCGTACCACCAAGTCCGCCTGCACGCATTGTTGGGCGCATTAAGGGGATATTTTATCTGCTTGTGCAAGCAACTGACAGCCAGCCACATGGCAGCGCGAGTTATCACCATATGTATAGATTAAAGTGTGAACGCCTGGGTAATCTCCTATCCAAAAATAGACGTTGATTTCGTTCGTATGTTCATCTTGAGACATTGCGATATCAAATGCATACTCACCTGAATACTGAAATGGTAATTGCACACAGCCTGTGTTTTCTAACGTACAGCGATACACGGTGTATGTGTAAGTTTGACAATTATGATTTTGGCTTGATGCACAATTCCAAGATGGATAATACCAATATTGACCGAATTGGGCGTATGTCCCAAACACATAAGTTCTTGGAGGATTAGCGTCAGTATATGTGAGAATGGGAGTATCTTCTAATCCGATTTGTACCACACTCACTAATTGCATCAATGGGTCATAAGTTAATCGCAGAGTACAACATGCCTCTCCTACGCCACTTATAGAATGATGAAATTCACTGTCCCACTTTGCAAGAAGGGGACGGTATTCTCCGTTATCTAGAAATTCGCGGTGGTAGGTCAAGAAATATGTACTTCCGTTGTAGGATGCCACTTGCTCAAGTTGGGGCATGAAAGAAAACAAATATACACCAGTTAGTGCAGAACTCACAATCGTTATTCTGGAGAAAACTCTCCTAAGCGTGTTGTGCCGAACCAGGACACGCCACAGAGTTAGAACAACTACTGTGAAAATAAGGAGTCTCACTCCTAAAGCAAAGGTTCCAAGATCTCGCATGTAATTATCAATCGGGGAAATCAAAAACCAGCGGGCATAGAACAGACTGTATACCGTAAGCAATAGTATAAAGAAATTATCAAAGACCCAACGAATGAAGCGGTTTGTGCTCATCTTGTTCAATCTAGAAGCAGAGGGTAAGGGAGAGGGGATACCTCTCCCTCCCCGTTGTCGCGATAGGGTCAATTCCCTATATTTACCGGCGTGCGGATTTCCCGCACCGGGCGACCCCCGCTGCCTTGCCCTAAATGAGGGAACACGTCTACTTCCATGCCTTGCGACATACCCAACGGAAGGAGGACGTATTGCGAGTGAAAGGTTGAGGATTGGACAGAGGCATTCTACACTCAAACGGCGTCTTTTCCGATGAACGAAGTTTGTGGCGCCTAAGCGCCACAGACGCGAACAGGCGTCACTTCAAACTGGAAACATACCTGAGAGAGCGAGTATCATCGACTGCCTAGGACAACCCAGCCTCACGGCAGACAGGTACAGCCCTTCGTGACCCTACAAGAGGACCACTACTATGACTGTGCTGACTACCCCGAACTGCCCGATCCGTAGGAGTGAGCGGACAGACCACAGCATCGGGAACACATTTCGTAAACCTTATAGTGTTCCGTTACCCACCCAAGATGGCGACACAGCGCCCATCCGGAGAAGGACTGCGTGGGTTCTCAGTTGGTTAGCACAGTACCCATTTGCTAGGGTGAAGACACCAAGCACGCTCCAGGTGGAACGACCCTACCCGTATCACAGGCGTTCCGATGCTAGAGCCACCGAGCGACAGTCTCTGATTGACGAGCAAGCAAGGAGAGCAAGGGATAGTAGGCTTGCTTGGACTGGAATAAGAGGGAAGTATCTGTTGGGCGAAAACCCTCAGCGGGTCTGTGTCAGTCGCTCAAGGTAGATACTCGATTCTCTTACCCGATGTCCTTTGCAAAGGTCATCTATCCAGTGTTGACCTACTTTACTCGGTTGGTCATCGGTCTGTTCTCATTGGAGTGCTGCTCATACATCCATGCTTCAGCCTTAGGCGCAGCTTGGCATCCCTGAACCCGCCGAATCGTGCCTCCCCCGCTAGCCCCTGGCTTGCCCACTCCGTACCTATCCCTCACGGGATAAATCTGGGTCATTGAGGCCTACGGTTCCGCACCGCTACGGAGCAGCGCAGATCAGACTTTCACTGATTTGGTAATGTACTTTTCAACTCACGCGCCCAACGGCTCGCGTTAGCGGCGGACAAGGGGCGGGCGTAGAGAAACGTTTGGGAGCAGAAAAAACTCGAAGCCAGAGAAACGCCTGTAAAACGCGCAGACTCCCCGCCGTCCGCTGCACGCATTGTTAGGCGCTTTTGCCTTTCAGCACTCAGTACAGTGTGGATTTCTGGCGCGCTGGCAACTCACGATCATAGTGTTCTCCATCGATTACAGAATCTGTCAATGCTTCAAGAATGGCACCGGGTGTCGGAACCATCTTGCGCACCTCGTCTGGAATACCTTCCCAGATTTTGGAACGCTGAATGGCTCGTGCACATTGAAAGAATACCGTTTCAACGGATATTTCGAGAACGCACTTGGGTAGTATTCCTTGCATGGGAAAACGCTGAAGTAAATCAGGCGCAATCGAGATGCGCGCACGTCCATTAACCCGCAGTGTTTCGCCGACACCGGGAATCATAAAAAATAGTGCGACGCGCGGGTCAGCAACAATGTTTCGCAGACTATCGATACGATTATTGCCTCGTCGTTCTGGCAGCAAGAGTGTGTGCTCATCTTGGACCTGCACAAAACCAGGCGGGTCGCCGCGTGGAGAAATATCCAATCCAGCTGGTCCCACGGTGGCGAGGATAGCGAAGGGCGATGCCGAGATCATTGCCTGGTAGGCAGGATGTAAATATGAAACTTCCTTCTTGATGGAAACTTCACCAACCGTATCAAAGAGCGACTCAAGAGATGCAAGATCATTAATAAAATGGGTATCAGGGTTTGTAGTCATAATGGAAAGTATATATCCTTTTGGAAATTTAGATCAACCCAGGAATTGAAGCGCCTAACGGCTCGCGTTACTTGCGATGGGGCGGGCGGCGGAACGCCGTCCGATGAGAAAAAGGCTGAGGCAGAGAAAACGC
>CALMZO010000182.1 GCA_937870825.1 uncultured Chloroflexota bacterium
GAAGCAGGCATCAAACTTGGCGGCATTGGCGCGGTGTTGGATGGTTTGTTGGCGCAGCCCGCGTACAGTGAAAATGTGAAACGTTCGATTCTTGTCGGACCGATTAACACGTCCGATGATTTGGACATGTCGCGCTTGTTTGCGCCGCGCAATCATTTTTCTCCGTTGTATATGACGTGGCGTGGCGAGAATGATGTTGCGCCCGAACTCGCGCGCGCGTTCAATCAAGTCGAGCGCGATTATCATGTGTATATCGTGTACGGCAAGAAAAAATTTGGCGCGTACGAACATCAAGTTTTGCTGATTGACCCACACAATGCGAATCCTGCAAGTGTGAGCGAGACGAAATATTTTTTCGCGGAACAATTTGGGATTGATTCGTTTCGCTACCAAAGCGACGGGGAATACAACTGGTATCTCGCCGCCGCCGCGCCGAGTTTCGCCGCGTTGGGCGCGTTGGTGAATTGGCAGCCGGGACGCGCGGTGCTGCTCGCGCACGAATGGTTGGGCTTGCCAATGGCGTTCGCGGTAATTCATCGTCAACCGGACGCGTACAAAACGGTTTTCTACGCGCACGAAGTCGCGACGATGCGTCCGATTGTGGAAAGTGACGGGGGACACGATACGCGTTTTTATAATGTGTTGAAACGCGCGCGTCAAGAAAATTTGTATGTCGCGGATTTGTTTGGCGACCAATGGTGGAATTATCGGCACGCGATGATTCATGCGGCGGGCGGATTCGACGCGTTCCTCGCGGTGAGTGATATTACGATGAACGAATTGCAATTTCTCTCGCCGCAATTCGCGCAGCGTCCCATCTCTCTCGTGTACAACGGCGTTCCCGCACAAACGACAGACCTCGACCATCGCTGGGTGAGCAAAGACCATCTCGCGCAGTACGCGCAAAATCTTTTGGGGTTTCGTCCGACATGGGTTTTTTCGCATGTGACGCGCATGGTGCTGTCGAAAGCGTTGTGGCGCGATATTCGCGTGATGGAGCATCTCGACAATATGCTCGCGGCGCGCGGCGAGAGCGCGGTGCTGTTCACATTGAGTTCGACGATTCCGGCAGGACGCGCGTCGGAAGATGTGTGGCGTTGGGAGTCCGAGTACGGTTGGCCCCTGAATCATCGCGTCGGCAATGGCGATTTGCAGGGTTTGGAGATAGAGTATTATCAAGCGATTCAAGAATTTAATGCGCGCGCCCGCGCAAGTCGAATTGTTTTGGCGAATCAATTTGGTTGGAGCCGTGACCGCAGCGGCGGACGTATGCCAGCCGAAATGGAATACATGGACATTCGACGCGGGACGGATGTGGAATTTGGTCAAAGCATTTACGAACCGTTCGGCATCGCGCAGTTGGAGCCGTTGACGTTCGGCGCGCTGTGCAATACGAGTACGTCGTGCGGCTGCGCGTATTTTATTGAAAAGAGTGGTGGGTTGGAATTGAACAATATCGTTCTGGCGGATTACATCACACTGCCGTACGGCTGGGAATATCCGAACGCGTATGCGATGCGTAACATCGGCAGTTACGAACGCGACCAAATCGAAGCGGCGGAAAGTTATCGCGCGGCGGTGAAAATCATGGAGCGTTTGCCGCGACAGGGACATGCTGCGTGGGTGCTGTTGGAGAATGGACGCGCGCTCGCGGAAAAGATGTCGTGGAAGGTGGTGGCGGAGGAACAGCTGCTGCCGGCGTTGGAAAAACTTTTTTAGAATCCACGAATGACTCGAATAACACGAATGAAAGGAGGATTGCAATGAACGAACTGCTTGCCAAAGATGAAGTGTACAAGATTGTTGGCGCGGCGATGGAAGTGTACAACGAAAAGGGTGTTGGATTTTTGGAGGAGGTTTATCAAGAATGTTTAGAAATTGAATTGGAAATGCGCGGCATTCCATTTATCTCCCAAAAGGAACTGCCGCTTTATTACAAAGGACGCCTGCTCAAGAAGAGATATCGCGCAGACTTTGTGTGTTATGGGAATATCATTGTTGAAATCAAGGCACTTGACCGATTGACCACAAACGAGGAGGCACAAATCTTGAACTATCTTGAAGCAACAGGATTTCAAGTCGGTGTCCTCATAAATTTTGGCTCACGCAATAAATTAGAATGGAACCGGAAAATTTGGACACCTGAAACATACACCCCCAAAAAATCGCGTTTCTAAATTCGTGTTATTCGTGTTATTCGTGGATTCCAACGAGGTGACTCATGTCCAATGTTCTCGCAATTATCATGGCAGGCGGCGCGGGGACCCGCTTGTCAGTACTCTCGGAAGAACGCTCGAAACCTGCTGTGCCGTTCGCGGCGCGCTATCGCATTATTGATTTCACGTTGTCGAATTGTGTGAACTCGGGCATTTACAATATCGCCGTCCTCACACAATATCGCCCGCGTTCGTTGAACGACCACATCGGCGTTGGCAAGCCGTGGGACCTCGACCGCGCGCGCGGCGGCATTCGCCTCTTGCAGCCGTATCAAGCGCGCGGACGCGAACAATGGTACGGCGGCACGGCGGACGCGGTGTATCAAAATTTGGACGATGTGCGCGAGCAGCGCGCTGACCACGTTTTGATTTTGTCGGGCGACCACATTTACAAAATGGACTATCGCCCGATGCTGCGCTTTCATCAAGAAAAAAATGCCGACCTCACTGTCGGAGTAATGAATGTGCCGCTCGAAGAGACGGACCGTTTTGGCATCATGAGCGTGGACGCGAATATGAACATCACTGCGTTCCACGAGAAACCGAAAAAGCGCGACAAAGGCACGCTCGCTTCGATGGGCATTTATGTTTTCGACGCGCACAATCTCGCGCAGCAATTGGAACGCGAAAGCAAAAATCATCTCGACTTGGATTTTGGCAAACACGTCATTCCGGGCATGATTGAATCGGGACGCGTGTATGCGTATCCGTTCGAAGGGTATTGGGTGGACGTGGGAACGATTGAATCGTATTGGGAAACGAACCTGGCATTTCTCGCGCCGACGCCGCCGCTCAATCTCGACGACCCGTCATGGGTGATTCATACGAAAAGTTCGGAACGTCCGCCGGTCAAAGTCGGTCTGCAAGGACAAATTCAAACGAGCATGGTGGCGAATGGTTCAAACATTCGCGGGCGCGTGGAAAATTCCGTGTTGTCGCCGGGGGTGTATGTTTCGGAAGGCGCGGTGGTGCGCGATTCGGTGGTGATGAATGATGTGTGGATTGGGCCCGGCGCGAGGTTGGATCGCGTCATCGTGGACAAGCAAGTCGTCGTCGGCGCAGGCGTGATGCTGGGCTTTGGCGAGGACAACAAACCGAACGAACAAGAACCGGACAAACTCAACACGGGCATCACGGTTGTCGGCAAAGCCGCGCATATTCCATCGAGCGTACGTGTCGGACGAAATGTGGTGATTGTGCCAAAAGCGGATGAAAAAGATTTTGAAGCGTTTGGAGATTTGGTGCCGAGTGGGGCAACGGTGGGGGGGCGCTCATGAACATCCTTGCCATGATTCTTGCAGGCGGTGAAGGACGCGGACTCGGCGTGCTCACTTCGCATCGCGCGGAAGCCGCTGTGCCATTCGGCGGAAAATATCGGCTGATTGATTTTTCCTTGTCGAACTGTGTCAATTCGGGCATTTACAACGTCGGCGTTCTCACGCAGTATCAACCGCGTTCGTTGAACGAACACATCGCGATTGGCAAGCCGTGGGACTTGGACCGCGCGCGGGGGGGGGTGCGATTGTTGCAGCCGTATCAACGCGCGCGCGGCGCGGCGGGCACCTGGCAGGACGGTACGGCGGACGCGGTGCGTTTCAATTCCGAATTTATCACCGAGAGCGATGTCGAAGACGTATTGATTCTCGCGGGCGACCACATTTACAAGATGGACTATAACATGCTGCTGCGCGTGCATCACGATACCAACGCGGATGTCACAATCGGCGTGCGTTCGGTGAACCCGCACGACGCGCAGCGCTTTGGCATGGTGACGCTCGATGCCGACGGGCGCGTGACGCATTTTGAAGAAAAACCGAAACGCACGCGCAGTTCGCAAGCGTCCATGGGCATTTACGCGTTCAAGCGCGATTTTCTCTTGCACTGGCTTCATGCCGAAGCATCGCAGCATGATTTTGGACGTGATGTTTTGCCCGCGCTTGTATCGCGCGCAAAGGTGTACAGTTACACCTATCAAGGATATTGGGCGGACGTGGGAACGATACAGGCGTACTTTGAAGCAAACATGGCGCTGTTGGGCGAAACGCCCGCGCTCGATTTGTACGACCCCGAGTGGGTCATTCACACGCGCAGTGAAGAACGCCCTGCCGTGTACGTCGGCGCGAACGCGCGCGTGGACGGAAATCTTTTGTGCGATGGCTGTCGCGTGGATGGAACCGTGACGCGTTCGGTGATTGGACCGGGCGTGTACATTGCCCCGAACGCAATTGTGCGTGATTCGATTTTGATGAAGGACACGTACGTCGGTGAAGGCGCGGTGGTGGACCGTGTGATTATGGACAAACGCGTCAACATCGGCGCGGGCGCAGTCGTCGGCGCGGACGGCGACAACACGCCAAATCAACAATCGCCGACGCGGTTGAACACGGGTATCACGGTCATCGGCAAGCGCGTGCAAATTCCGGCGAACATTACGATAGGACGCAACGTGGAAATTTTTCCGAATGTGCCCGCGAGCATTTTTCCAAAAGAGGGAGTGAAAAGCGGAGAGACGGTGCAGGGATGAGGGAATGATGGAGAGAAAGAGTGATAGAGTGAAACGTCAAACGTCAAACGTCAAACGTCAAACGTCAAACATATTCTCCATGGCAACTTTACCCGAAACCATTCTGCAATTTCTCCGCCAA
>CALMZO010000183.1 GCA_937870825.1 uncultured Chloroflexota bacterium
ATAAAAATCGCGCACCTTGAACGCCTTGGCAAAGTTTTGATAATTGTCGAGCGTTTTATTGCCCTGCGCTTCGAGGTCGAGCATCTTGAGATAAAACCGTTCCGCGCCGCCGAGCCGATTCCATTCGTCTTTGGCGATGCCTTGCGGAACGAGCGCCTGATTCGCCGTGTTCACCGCAAACGTGATGAGCGAATCTACAAAAGTGGTTTCACCCGCGACGCGCGGGCGAATCGCTTCGGCGGTCATGTCGCGCCCATCAATGAATGAATAGCGCGTGAGGACACGCAATGCCGCCGCATATCCTGCCATTTGCAAATCGGCATCTTGAAAAACATTTTCGTCGCGATACAGACCTTTTGCTTGTTGATTGAGACCCGTGAGCGCGTTGACCTGATTCTCTACCTCTTCTTGAATTTCCCACGCCATTTCATCGCGCGTCGTTTTCGCGTCACCCTTGCGCTTGCGGAGAACGAGCAGAACCGTGCCTTTGACGTGACTGCCTTCGCGCAGCGCGCTTTCCGTTTCCGTGACGACGTACCACGCGGCGGTGACGTGCAGCCCCGACGCCCAAACGATATTCGCCATGTCCGCCCAAATGCTGCCCGATTGATGCGTGAACATGATGACTTGAATGCCGTTGTCGGGCATACATTCCGTCATGCGTTTGTACGCCGCCACCATCCCGCGCCGAAAATCTTCGCCTTCACCTTTGATGGCGAGTGAGCGCCGACTGTCCCAAATCCAATCGGCAAATTCTTGTGGCGGATTTTTGCGGAGCCACGCGATAAAGAATTCTAAAATTTCTTCGTACTTGACTGCATCGCCATAGGGCGGGTCAGTGACATACACATCATTCGTTTTTGAAAGTTGTTCGGCTGAAATACATTCGACTCGATGATTTGCGTTCTGCAAAATCTCAAATGACCTGTAGTCAGCATCTGCAATATCAAGCGCGTAACGCATCCCCCGACATCCATAATTGATAAGCGTGTTGAGTGCCTGATTATCGAATGCTCCCTGAACAGCAGACGCACCAGTGCCGCTTTGTGCGAGGCGGCTTAGGCGAGAATTTGAATTTAGGACGCGTGCAAAACCAAGTTTTAGTTCCGCATCGCTCAATTGATTGAGGATGCTATTAACTAAAAGTTGTCGTGGATTAAATAGATGATGCCAATAAGTCCAACCACGAGTACGTGAGGGTTCATCCGTTTTTTCTCCAGACTCGACTCGCATATCTGGAATCCATCCAGATTCTTGCCATTCAGCGAGATGGGATGCAACATACTCGTAAACAATTCGTTCGCGTTCCAAATCATCCTCTGTGACGGAACGGAATTCATATTTTTCGCCCTTGCCACTTTTCGATGGGCGCATCCATTGAATTGCATAGAGACGTTCTTGAAAGAGGTCGCTTGGTCGCGGTTTAAAATCGCACTTTTCCCACATCCGCAAATTGTTCTTGATAGAACCATCTGCGCCGCGATAGTCACCGCGCAACGTTGAAAATCGAATTCGATGTTCGATGCCATCAACAGTGTGGACAAGAAAAACATCCTGACCGCGCCCATCACTGCGTACTGTTCCTATTTGCGCGTTGAGCATTTCTGAAGCCGAAACACCGCTGCGAATCTCAATGTTGTACCTTCTGTTCACAGGGTCAGGTACGAGTTCAAAAATTGTGGAACGCACCTTGTTCAAAATACGATTGGGCAGAAGGGGAACAAGCCAACCTGTTTCAGGACATACAACTTCGTTGCAATACAGATAAATTTTTCCGCGCCACCCGTTCCCATCTTCTTCAATTCCAAGCAACTTGATTATTGATTCTGCGCGCACAACCATCTCAGATTGTTTTTCAGCCAAGCGCGCGCGTGATTCTTCAGGCGCGCCGATGATATTGAACGCGCCCCACGTCAACATGCACGCAACCGGATTGAGGTCAGACGCATATACATCACAACCAAGCCGCGCGGCTTCAAACGGAATTTGTCCTGAACCGCAAAAGGTATCGGCAACGCGCGGGCGATGTCCAAAACGCATCACGCCGAGTTGTTCCACCAATTCGGGAAACGAAAACGCGCGCGTACCGAGATGCGCGTTCACTGAGTCCCAAATGTGTTCATGCACCGTTGACACGATTTCTTCGGGACGTTTGGATTCTTCCACCAGTTCGCGGTATGTTTTTTTTGGAAGGAGTTGCGCCTCGATGCGGCGGCGTTCCAATTCCGAAATGTCCGCGCGCCATTTCAATTTCACCTTTTTGTATTCGGGCAAAGAAAAATCCACGCGCGAATACTCGGGCAGTACATCGGGCGGGTCACCTTCAAAATAATCGCGAATCCGCAGCGTCAAGTTACTAACGATTTCTTTTGGACGCGGACGCGGCTCGTGCCTCACCGCGAACGATTCGTCGTCCATCGCCATCAACTTTTCAAAAATTTCGAGGTCACGCGCGGCATCGTTCGTGGCCGGCAAGAGGCAGCCGAGAATTACCGCCTTGTTCAGAATGAGAGGTTTGCGCCCTTTCCAATAATTCCCTAAGGCAGTGAGAGTTTTGCCTTTGCCCGCCATCTGTTCTTTGTACGATTCGGCAGACAATTTCTGGACAGGCAGTAAATTTTCGATGAGCGCGGGGGCGTCCTTCAGCGAAAACGGGGTGACGGAAGAGGTCATGGGTTATTCAATTATTCATTTCAAACAATGGCAGACTAAACAAATCATTTTCGGTCGGGCGGCGGCGTTTGCGTCCTGCGGGCGGTTTTTCGCCGTCGGAAAGCGCGAGAAAAAGCGCGCGCCGCCAACCGCGCTGCGTATCTTCGGGCAGTCCCGCTTCCGCGACTGTCATGGCATAAAGCCACCAGCGTTCTTCGGGACGGAGCGCCGCCCATTTGCTGGAAATGACTGCACATTGGTCGGCGTTCGCGGTTTCGGCTGCCCAAGCCAGCACGCACAATTCGCGCCCGAGCAAACGGTCAACGAGATTCGTGCCGACATGCCAGCGTCCAACAGGAATGCGCGCGGCTTTCAAGCGGTCGTTGAATTCGCGGCGCGCGCTGTCCGCAATCGCAGACCAAACGCCGCGCGCAAGAATCACGCGCTCTTCGCCGCGCGGAATCCCATTTTCCAAACCGCGATAGCCATAATCCTCGACAATGCGAATCGTTGCAGATGTCGCGGCAGGAATCTCGACGCGGAAAAGATGCGCGCCAAATTTCTCCGACGCGCCAAAGTCAACAGTCTTGTCTTTCATTTAACAAAGATAATGCATGTCATTGCGAGCCGCCCTTGCGAAGCAATCTCACACGCGCATCGCCAAGACAATGCAGTGTGCGTACTCGACGCGCTGAAATTGCGTGTAATTGTCATTGCGAACAGAGTGTGCGATGGACTCAATCGCCGCAATCTCCCACGCGCCTCGCCAAGACAACGCGTCGTGCGTACTCTATGCGCCAAGATTGCTTCGTCCCTCGCAATGAGGGTCACCTTGCGTTGTCATTGCGAACGCGACGATAATGTCATTGCGAACGGAGTGTGCGATGGACTCAATCGCCGCAATCTCCCACGCGCGTCGCCAAAACAACGCGTTGTGCGTACTCCACGCGCCGAGATTGCTTCGTTGCGACAAAAACCGTCGCGCTCGCAATGACAGCTGTCGAGTATGTCGTTGCGAGCCGTACTTGCGAAGCAATCTCCTGCGCGAATCGCCAAGACAACGCAATGACACTGCCGCCGCAATCTCACTGCTCATTGTACAAATCCCGCCAGTCGGGATTCAACGCGCGTATCAAATCAATCTTTCTCTGCCGCGAGCCCGCTTTGATTTGCTTCTCGCGCGCGATCGCCTCATTCACATTGCCATATTCTTCGTAATAGACCAACTTGTTCACATTATACTTTTTTTGTAAAGCCCTCATGCAATTTCTCTTTGTGCTCCCAGACGCGACGCAGCAGATTGTTGGTGACGCCTGTGTAGAGGACGGTGTTGTACTTGTTCGTGAGGATGTAGACATAGTAACTGCGCGTGTTCATCGTCACCTCACCATGTCATTGCACGTGCGACTGTCATTGCGAGCCGTTTTTGCGAAGCAATCTCCTACGCGAATCGCCACAACGGCGCGTTGTACGTACTGACGCACCGAGATTGCTTCGTCGCAGAGTGCGCTCCTCGCAATGACAAGAGGACACGGTCACTGCTCAATCTCACTTGCTTTCAGCTCAATGTTCAATTTGTCCGCAAATTCTTTGAGGTCATGTCCCGATGCGAAATGCGCTTTGCGGAACGACATGGTGATTGGCGTATCGGGTGGAAAAATCGTCAAGACCGTTTCCAAAATGGTTTGAATATATTTTGCGTCTACTGGAATATCGAGCGTCTGAATGCTGATTGCTTGATTCGCTTGTCCCACTGTGAGAAAGACGCCTTCAAACTTGACCGATTTGTCCTCCGCTTGTTTCAATCCTTCAAATGTCGCCGCGCGCGAATCGAGTTTGCGCCCCGTGCGCGAGGTGAGATACGCGGGCTTGACTTCATTGATGGTTAAATCTTTTTTGCCGCGCGCAGAAAAATGGAAAACTTGTTTTTGTTCGATTCCATCTTGTTCGGCGAAAACATTCAGCAGCACATCGCCATCGCCAATCGCAATCGGCGCCGAATAGATTATACCATTGCGCGGCTCACTGCCGTCGGTCGTATAACGAATTTGTCCGCGCGGCGCGACGAGCAATTGTACCATGCGCGCGCCGTTCTCTTCAAACATGCGATTCCGCAGCACGAGCTTGTTTGCCCACGTCACAGGTTCGCCCGTTTCAAATTGATTCGACGGGTCAATCACGAGAAAACTCACGCGCAGCGCGTTGGTCGTCAAAACGGAATCTTGCAATTGTGGACTCGCCTCACTCACCATTCCATCTTGCGCGAAATGAATGCGCGGCGCAGGACCCGCGTTCTGTGGATTGATACGCAAGCGCACCTTGCCCTCGTCGTCAGGTTCCGTTTCGGGAATCACTTGGACGGACGTTTTCTTTTTCTTGGGTTTCTTTGTGACATACCCATTCCCAAGGTCTTCCCACAATCCGTGATTGCATGCAATGGCTTTAAGTTGGTCGAGACCTTTGGGCGGCAGCCATGGCATTCCTGCTTGTTCCGCCGCGCGGTCAACAATGTCAACCCAACGCGCTTCATCCAAATTTTGCGCCCACAACAAATCTTGCGCGCGCGGTCGCGCAGCGCGTCAAAATCTTTATCCACATCCGTGTACAATTTCAGCGGGTCACTCGCCAACGTTTTGATGATTTGGTCTTCACCGTCAAACGGTTGTTTCGTATCCCGCGAAGGGTCGAGTGGTTTGTTTTGCAAAATTGCGTCTCTGCCCGCAGGTTGACGCGGAAATAAGACTTTATCAAAAAGTCCAAGCACCGTCGCGTTAAAATCCTGTTCGTACAATGCCTGCTTTTTCTCCAATTCCTCGCGCTGCGGATGCCCTTTCGGAATCCGCCCATCTGCTTTCTGTGACGCATAGAGTTGGCGCGCCGCTTTTTCGATACTGCCCATCGCGGTCTTGTCGCCCGTCAATACGAGCAGATTATTTTTCTGCGCGAGTCCCGCGTAAAACTTGTCCAGTTCATCGCGCGGGATCTTGGAATCGGGACTCACAATCAACAGCACGCGCTCTTTGCGTACATACTCGCCCACCTCTTCAATCCCCGGCAGCGCGAGCACGCGCGCATACGCCGTCTTGCGCGTCGGCTCGAACATTTTCGACAAACGATGCCGAATCAATTCATCAATCTGATTTTCCGGCGCATCGTGCGCGAAACTTTGCAAAAGTTTGGTGAGATTTTCTTGACGGTCAAAGTAATAGCGTCCCTCCGCCGTGTGATGCAAATACCACGCCTGCTTGTCGAGTTCTTCAAACGACGCGAGAAATTCCGACGGCTCGTGCAGCGGTGAAACGAGACACTCTACCATCTCCTCGGTTGTCAGCCCTTTGACCGCGTTCACCGCTGTCGAAAGACTCGCGCTGAATACGAGATTGCCCACTTGCGTCGCCGCTGGCTTGCCCGTTTGCAGATCAATGATTTGCGCGTGCGCGGACTGATTCGCGTCCCACAAATCTTTTGCCATCACATCGCGCATTCCAGAAATCTCTGCGAGTTTTTCGCGCACTTCGGGAATACCCAATTCAAAATGCTGCGGACCGATGAGAAACACATCATTCGATGGACGTTCCCATACCGAACGCAGCAAACGTGATGTCAATTCGAGCAAACCGCGCGTCTGTTTGAATTGTTCATTTTCTTTGAACAACGCAATCACATTTTTCAAACGCGGGTGGAACGGATACGTCGCCGAAATCTCATCTGCAATCGCCTCCGCGCCGCGCCCAATCACTTTGGATTTGGATGCCTCTTCCAATTTCTTGCCGTACGCGGCAGCCACTTCGCCAATTTCCGCGCGGTCAGGAATGGTTTTGAACAAGCGTTTGCGGAGAATGTCATAGATTTCGTTCGCGGTCAGGTCAACGGGTGTGATGTTCCGTTCCTGTCGTCCGAGTTCCGCGCGCGCATCATCCAATGCGCGCACAATCAACGTTCTGCCCGATTCATACGAAGCCGAAAGGTCAGAAACGACAACGCACACATTTGCTTTTTTCCCCGCCGCCGTGAGCATGTTCGCAAATGCGCGCGTAGCAATATCAGCGACGGTGCCGTTCCCAACTTTTTGCGTATCGAGATATGCAAAGTACGGCGGCATCTCATCGAGCAGAATCAAAATTGGTTCGCCGCCCTCGAACAATTTCAACCAATCGCGTTCATCGGGCGCTTTTGGACCGCTCTGCCAAAAATCTTTGAACAATTCGCCCTTGCCCAACTGTTCCGCAATTTCGCCCCAAAAGAAATTGTTCGGCGTATTGCGTCCATTGAACGCGGCAATTTTCGCGGTATCAAAACCGAACGCGTGAGCAAGACCCGCCGCGTATTTCTCACGGAGCGCGCGATGTTTCGCCAACAAACCAAAGCCGACGAGGAGATGCGTTTTACCGCCGCCCATCGCTTGCTTGAGATGAAACACAGCTTGACTGGATGAACTTGCGAGACGCGCGAGACCTTCCGTGATGAGGTCTTGCATGCCTTGTGTGATGTACGTTCGTTCAAAGAACGCAACACCATCATCTTCGGCTCGAATCAATTCATCGAGTTGTTCGATTTGGTCGCTCAGTTTAATCGAGAGCGCATTGGGTTGGAGTGTGCAAGCATCGCGGACTGTTTTCATGGGTGGTGGACCTGTGAATGGGTTTTGATAAAAACAAATGTGGCAGTTTTCGGGTGGAATTATAAACGTGGGACGTGGGAATTTCAAGCACGGCGCGCGAAGCGCGCGAATCCGCTCTCAATTTTTGTACACGGTACAATTCCAAAAAATCTTTTTCTGTGGCATGCACAACAGAAATCGCGAGCGGCATTAGCCCGCCCACAAAAAATTTTCATACTCCAAGATCTCCAAATGGCGAGTCAGGAAAAATACTCGCGTGCATTTTGGCAACAGCTTTTCTTAACTCGATTTCCGGTGCAAACAGATTGATCCAATCTATCAACGGATAGGCAGATGTTTCGCCTGTCGGCTCGTCCTCTGTTGCAGAGGTGTACGTCCACAATATCACACCGCGTGTTGCAAGCATTGTCGCCGAGCCCGGTTCGGGCGAAATCTGAAACGCCCAGCCCGCGCGCGCCAACTCCGACAATTGCACAAAGAACTCATCCATCGTTCCCGTCCTTTCTCTACCAACCTGACGCGAGTATAAAGCGAACACCTGTACATATCAAGGTCCCACATCACAATCGAACCGCAACGCCTCCAGCCGACGCCTGTTTTTCACAAATGACAAACCTCTCATCTGGGAACCGTGGTTCCTTTTCGGCTGCAACACGAGCCTGTTGACTGTGTTAATCCGCGTCCATATTGCTCGATCACGCGACTTCCAACTCGATTGAATTCAAAATTCGACGATG
>CALMZO010000184.1 GCA_937870825.1 uncultured Chloroflexota bacterium
GCCAAAGCGTTCAAGGTGCGCGATTTTTATGCGCTCATGGCAAACAAAAAAGCGAATCAAGCGCGTTTGCGCGGCGCGGTTGAATTTGGCAAAAACGAAATGTCCGATGCGTCCGAGTTGTATCAATCGGTACTGCGCGCCGTTCTCTATGCGATTATGGAACTCGTGAAAAATGTAGACGGTAACGATGTCCTCGCGCACCTCACGCACAACATTCCCGACTATTACGCCAATCAATCGCAGCGCGAACTCGCGATTGCGTTGTCCGATTATTTAGCGAAAAAACTCGACACGCTTCGCCCCGACGAAGCCGCCGCCGCTCGCGTCTTGCGAGAAGCCATCAAGAATCAACGACTTGGATAGAGATGCCCTCCCTCAATCGTTTCTCCTCGCGTCGTCAACGCCTCGACCGCGCATTTCTCGCGGAACGATTGAAACACGCGCGCTCGTACAAACGCATTGCAGGATATTTTCGCAGTTCGATTTTTGAACTCGTCGGCGAAGAAATCTCCAACATCCCGCGCGTTCAAATCGTTTGCAACAGCGAACTCGATGTCGCCGACATTGCAATCTCGCAGCACGTCCGCGAAACCGCGCTCAAGGAAAAATGGAATCAAGTCCCCGTGGAAATTGAAGCGCTTCTCCACCGCGAACGCTATCGCAAACTCCACGAACTCTTGACGAGCGGACGCGTCGAAATTCGCGTCGTCCCTAAAGACAAAATTTTTTTGCACGGCAAAGCGGGCGTCATCGAATCCGCCGACGGCGCGAAAACTTGTTTCCTCGGTTCTATCAACGAGACCAAAAGCGCGTTCGCCGAAAACTATGAAATTCTTTGGGAAGACGAATCGCCCGAAGGCGTCGCGTGGGTGGAAGAAGAATTCGACGCGCTGTGGAAAGAGAGTTATCCGCTGCCCGATGCCATCGTCGAGGAAATTGACCGCATCGCCAAACGCGTCGAGATTCGTTTTGAAGAGGTTGCGCCCGAAGAATTGCCTGCCGCCGCCCTCGCCGAAAGTCCCATCTATCGCGGTGGTGAACAATTGCAGCCGTGGCAGCGCACGTTCGTCACCATCTTTCTCAAACATCGCGAAATCTATGGCAAGGTACGCTTGCTGCTCGCCGATGAAGTAGGCGTCGGCAAAACACTTTCACTCGCCGCGAGCGCGATGATGTCGGCGTTATTGGACGATGGACCCGTTCTCGTTCTTTGTCCTTCCACATTGACGCTGCAATGGCAAGTGGAATTGAATGACATTCTCGGCATTCCGAGCGCGGTGTGGTCATCCAACAAAAAAGTGTGGCTCGACCCACGCGGGCACACGATTCGCACCAACGGTGCGCAAGACATTACGCGCTGCCCCTTTCGCATCGCGATTGTTTCGACGGGTCTCATTTTTCACGACACCGTCGAGCGCGAAGAATTATTGAAGCGTCGCTACGGCACTGTGATTTTGGACGAAGCGCACAAAGCGCGGCAGCGCGGCGGTTTGGGCGAACACGCGAACGAACCAAACAATTTACTTTCGTTCATGCTCGAAATCGGTCAGCGCACGAAACATCTCTTGCTCTCTACCGCGACGCCGATTCAAACCGATGTCCAAGACCTTTGGGACTTGATGCAAATTCTCAACGCGGGCAGTGACTTTGTTCTCGGACACGAAGCATTGAGTTTTTGGGCAAAGCGAACACTTGCGCTGCCAATGCTTAAAGGGGAAGCGATTCCCCAAAACGAACGCGACGCGTGGGAATGGTTACGCAATCCGCTCCCCCCAAAAAATGACGACCAAGTCATTGCGTCGCTGCGTTTGCAGTTGGGTATTCCCGACAATCGCTTTATCTCGGATACGGGTTTCGGCTCGCTCCAATTCTTTCAACAGACCCTCATCACTCAAACCCTCGAACCGGGTTACTTTAAAGAACACAATCCCATTGTGCGTCACACCATTCTGCGCCGTCGTCGCAAACTGGAAGAGGAAGGATTGCTCGAACGTATTCGCGTAAACGTTCATCCCGACCCCGAAGCGCGCGCGGGCACATATCGCGGTGTTGAATTTACCGAGCAAGGATTATTGACGAATCACCCATTCGATGTTGCGTATCACGCGGCAGAATCATTCACCGATTTATTGCGCCAACGCGTGCGCGCGGCAGGATTCATGAAGAGTTTGCTCCTGCAACGCATCTGCTCGAGTTTCGCCTCGGGACGCAGCACCGCCGAAAAAATGCTGCGTCGTGAGTTGATTCAAGATGAAGAAGAAGCGCGCCACATTGCATCTGCTCTGGAAGGACTAACGCCCAACGAAGCGCAGCATCTTCGCACCATTGTCGAAGAGCTCTCGCGCCCCGAAGCGCGCGACCCAAAACTCGCGGCAGTCATCCGTTTTCTAAACGACCAACGCAGTGACGGAAAAACGTGGCTAGAGCATGGCTGTATCGTCTTTAGCCAATACTATGACACCGCGCATTGGGTTGCATCCGAATTGGCAAAACGCTTGCTGCAAGAACCCGTTGCCGTGTACGCGGGCGCGGGCAAGAGCGGCATCTTTCGCGCGCATGAATTTGCCTCGGTGGACCGCGAAGAAATCAAAAAGCAGGTCAAAGCGCGCACCATTCGTCTCGTCGTCGCCACCGACGCCGCGTGCGAAGGACTCAATCTCCAAACGCTCGGCACTCTAATCAACGTTGACCTTCCCTGGAATCCGTCACGTCTCGAACAGCGACTCGGACGTATCAAACGTTTCGGTCAAGCGCGCCGTTCGGTGGACATGCTCAACTTGGTCTATCACGACACGCGCGATGAAAAAGTATATCAAACGCTCTCGCGGCGTATGCGAGACAAGTACGACATTTTCGGCGGACTGCCCGATACGATTGACGATGAATGGATAGAGAACATCGAACAGCTGGAAGAAATGATGGACACATACATTCACCTCCGCCAACAAGCACGCAACGTCTTTGAACTCCGTTCCCAAGATTCGATTGACCCCGACAAAAATCGCTGGGAACTCTGCGCGCGCGTGTTGTCAAGACAAGATGTGATTGAACGATTGTCGGTGCCGTGGTGATGATAGACATTTCCAAGAAAATTGTAAGCAAGTCACAAGGAATTTCCATATCAACATTGTCTTGATTCTTGTATAATGCGTTTGATTGACTCTATGCCGAAACGAACGCCTGTCTCGGATTTTGAAAAGCGGCTCTCGCCCAGCGACATCCCCAACCCGTTTGCGAGATGGGCATCCGAGAATGAGCCGCGCCTCAAAGAATTTTTTGTGCGCGGTCCATTATTTGGCATACTGTTTCGAGACGAACAAGAAATCGAGACGCGTTTTATTTTCGGTCCCCCCGGCAGCGGCAAAACGGCGTATCATCGCATGTTGGCGCGCCGCTTACGTCCCCAAAACAGAAACAGCGCCATTCTCGCCGCCGACTATTTTGAATTGAATTCACCGCGCCTCGCGGAATCGGAGCGCGCCAGCGACACATTCCATTGGCATATGTTGCAACGCGCTGCGCTGCTGGCGCTTGTTCGCGATTTTCTGATTGACCCCCAGCCGTTTTTCGCGCTGTTCCCCCCAAGCCGCGCACAGTTGGCAAAATTTTTTCAAGAGCTGTTTCCTGCACAGCAGCCGCTCCTTCTCGCCAATTGGCTCCGCCGCCCCGAACAAGAATATCCTGAACTTGG
This sequence comes from uncultured Chloroflexota bacterium, assembly GCA_937870825.1. Lineage (GTDB taxonomy): Bacteria > Chloroflexota > Anaerolineae > UBA4142 > SHND01 > SHND01. Next base: position 3,692 of record CALMZO010000184.1, read on the forward strand.
GAATGCAATTGAAGCGCAAGACGCACAATACGCGGCGCGTTTTCAAAAGCAGTGGGAGTTGCTGGAGACCTTACGCGCTCCGTGTGAGGAGGAGTTAGCCAGCGATGAAATCGAACGTGTGCGCGCGCTTGTGATGCTTGTAGAACGCTGCGGCTTGAAGCGGCTTTGCGTCTTCGTGGATGGCGTGGACAAAACCGTTGAACAAGGCAAACCGCAAAACGCGCTCGATTTGATTCTTCCGCTGATTCACAGTTTGCAGCTCTTGGACGAAATGCATCTCGCCGTTGAATTTTTCTTACCACAAGAACTTGCCTCGTCTGTGCAGCATGGACGAAACAAACGTCACGATTTAAATTGGACAGATGAACAGCTCACCGAACTCTTGCGCCAACGATTGGAAATTGTTAGTGACAACAAGGTTTCGAGTCTGGGACAGTTAGCGGAGGAACAGCCGCCTGAAGCCAAGAAGCAAAATCCTCCAAGAGGAAACGCAAGCAAGCCAAAGAAAAAAGAAAGCGCCAAGACCGCAGACAGCACCCCGAAGGACAAAACGCCCGAACCGCTTTCACAGAGACTTGACCGCGAGCTCGTGAGGAACGCACACGGCTCGCCGCGCCAATTGATTCGGCTTGCGACCGCATTGTTCGATGCCTACGACATACGCGCGCCGCGCGAAGGATTGTTCATTCAAGCGGACCTCGACGCAGCACTCGCTGCGGAACGAGGAACCTTGAAACGCGATTTGCTTGTGCCGCCATTGGTCATTGATGAGAGACTTGGACGCTTCTTTGTCGGCGATCGTGAAGTGACAGCAGACTTGTCTGCCAAAGAAAAAGAGTGTTTGATTCTCTTGAAACAAGCGGGTGGTAAAACGTTGAGCCGCGAAGAGATTTGGAAAAAGTTGAATCCAGAGCAAATGACCGAACCCTCGCGCACTCAAACGGATCCGTTTTTTAGTCGGTTGCGCGGAATATTAGAACGCGATTCGAAACATCCTGTCTATCTCATCACGGATTGGGGAAGCGGGTTTCATTTAGAAAATGTCGCGGATTAAGTTGAGTGGAGAATACTATGGGCGTACCTTGGTACAAACGGTTGTGGAAATTATGGTCCTTGTTCGGCAGATTGCTCGCCGATGCGGCGATCGTATCGCTGCCGATTCTTGTATTTGCAGTCGTTTCGATTCTCTTTTGGATGTTTCTTGTGGAACCAGCGATTGAAGGCGTCATTCGTGCAAGGGTCGTTGAAACAAAACAACAAGACTATCTCGTTTATGCGGTTGGGCAACTCGCCGATTGGTCCTGGCGGGTGATTTTGCTGGGCGCTTTTGCGGCGCTGATCTATGAACGCATCAAACGACGCGAGGAATTGGATTCCCGACGTGACGCAATTCTTGGGCAGGTTCGTCATGTGCGGACGACCGAGAATTGGAATTTGTTGGACGAATTGTATCCCGAGCTGACCCAGCTCGGTTCCGAATCGCAAAATCAAGAGTTGCGCCGCGAAATGGCAAGTGCTTTTTACGAAAGAACCACTCGCTCCGCAGCAACGGATTGGAAGTTGGCTTATCCCAACGAAACAGACAAGGGATGGCTCGGTCTGGCAAAAAATCTCGATCCGAAGAACGAAAAGGTCAAAATGCTCTTGGAGTTTGCGGAAAACGTCAGGAGCAGTGACAAGAGCAAGTACAACAACGCATTAACATGTATTCAGGAATTGCCATCCAAGTTGTGGGTGAGCTTTATGCGTTTTCATCGGGAAAGCATTCATTTCGGCGTGGTGAATAATTCCCAATTGAAACTGGAGCTCGAAAAGACAATTCGTGCGAACGTACCGGAACATGAAGATTATTTTCTTTATGCGCTTCTCAATCTATTGCCGCCGCTTGACCCAGAGACATTAAAATTTTTCACGGCGCGCAAGATTGACAAAGAGAATTATCGCGATGGCGCACTTGCCGGACGCGCCGAACTCGAACTGGCGAAAATACCACACTTTGATGCAAGTCAAATCACTTGCGTCCCGAAAAAAGGAGAACCGCCATCATTAAGCTGCGTGACAGATTTTGTTGAGCGCGCGCTTCAACCGCGACATCTCTTGATTGTGGGCAACCAAGGGGATGGCAAAACGTTTTTGAATCGGCAGCTTGAGTACTGGACGCGCAAATTCGACCCAACCTGGATTCATGTCAACTGGCGATCGCTCATTCCGTTGCTGGAAGAGAATCAGATTTCTGTTCCTGTGACGTTAAAGTCCTTTGTTCAGGACCTGGGTTCCACACTCCAACAGCAAGAACGGTTCCGCGAAATCGTTCAAGTTATGAACTGGAAGGGCATGTCCGACTGGCGTGTGCCGCTACAAGAGATGAAGGAACTGCTGCGCGCCAAGGGGATTCAGGGACTTTATGTTGCAATTGATAATCTGGACAAGTATCCCGAATTCCGTGGTGATGCACAATTCTTGATGGTGTTGGCTTCGCGGTTGCTGCGTCCAGAGATTGTTGAGGAATCGCCGCCTTGTTACCTCCGTTTGTTCATCGAACCTATCACACATCAGCAACTTGACCTTGGAAAGACTCCCTGGTCATTATTTGAAACCCTTCATCTCAAGTGGGGCAAAGAGCAAAAGCGAGAGATATTGAAACTGCGCGTGCAAGCAATCGAGGACATTGGCACACCGATCATTTCGGAACAAGAGCAATTGTTGATCATCAATAACACTGGCTCTGTGCGCGAAGCAATTGCGCAACTCAATCGTTACTATGCCCGCGAAAAGCAGGCATACTTGCGGGTTATGGAAGAATGGGAATCACAAGCTGCAATGTAAAGCACGGCAATTGCAAGATTCACGCAAGATATTTGCAAGAAAATAGGGGTTACATTATCACTTTTTTAGACAATAATACTAGCTGTACCTTTTTTCGACTGCAAGATTGGCGGGGCTTGTCATGCTCAATCCATTTTTCTAATCAAAGAGTTAGTGGAAGCGAAGTGGGATGCATAACACTGTCGGTTTTGCACCTGCGATTTCATCCGCTCGTTTACCATGGGACTCTTTCTTCCTTTTTGCTTGGCGGAATTCTCTCGCCGCGCATCTCCCGTTGCTAAGCAGAGACCCGGTGCGGCTCTGACGCTGGCACAAACCGCGAACCCCGGCACGCGGACGTTACCTCATTCCCGAAAAAAAATCTTGTTATACGAAAGAAAAGAGGCAATTCCATGAAAAGGAAATCCTCTTTTCTTTTTGCGCGTCACAATCGCGCAGACCCAACGTTAGGGCAAATAGAACAAGGTTTGACAGACGACCAAGAACTCAGACAATGGGGCAGCAATGGGAATGACCAAATCTCAAAGAATGGAAACCGAAACCACATGGCGAGTGGAATGAACGAACAACGTCTTCCGTATGACAAAGAAAAGTATGAAGCGCGCGGCATCGAACAGCGCGTGCGCGCGCACATGGAAGACGCAGCCAATCAACAGTTAAAGCGTCCTGTGCTTGAAATTGTCGGCGTCACATGGATTGGTAAGACGTGGTTGTTAAAGCACTTTGAGGCGAATTTTAGAAAAGACCGTGGTCAAAAAGTTGGTGAACGTTCTAGTATTGTCATCTATTTGGATCTAGAACTGCTCGCCGAGCAGGAGCCATCCGAGGCGCAAACCTTTCGATGGTACACACGATTTTTGCAAGCGTTGATTTCAGCTCTCATCTTGGCAAGCGGGGATGAATCCCCAAAGGAGCTTGATGCTGCACGTGAACGCACGTTAGATTTGCCTCTCGACCCCGTTGAACTTAGATCTGTCCTGAGCTCACTCAAGCGTTGGTTCGCAGAATTACGTGAACGGTATTTCCCGATTTTGCTATTGGATGCGCTTGAAAAGATTGATGCATCCCTCTTGGCATGGGTTGAGCGTGAGCTCCTTGTTCCATTTGTGGAAGGCAATCGAGCGCTGATCATCACTGCCGGACGTCATCCCGTCAAATGGCGTGAACCTGAAATTCGTTTTTATTCCGATTTGCTTCGTTTGGGCGCACTGGAAGTATTCGGCACCAAAAAAATTCCCGCGTGGATTCACGAACGGTACGCGCTTGGGCATGTGGGACTGGGCGTGAAACTCTATGACGCATTTCAGCAAGTCGAAGGCGGAATCGAGAGCATTCGAGTTTTAGAGGACACAGCAAAAGAACAGAGAATTGTTGGTCCTATACTGAAAGAGGGTATCAAGAAAATTGTTCTGCACGATGTTCCCGCGCAAGACGAACGGGGCAAGCACATGAATTTGCAAGGACTTCTCTGGACGCTTTCTATACTCCGAATCTTTAATCCGGAAATTTTGAAGGGGATGGTAGATGCGTTTGGTCCTGACACATATCGAGGCAAATCGTACATGTTTTTTCGACAAGCTGCATTCAATTTGATTGGCTCTCACGTTGCTGCTTGGCGCGCCGGTCTCAATGATTATCGCGTCGAGCCATTGATTCGGCGCATTATGGCGAACGCAGTACGCATCGTGGATGGACAGGACGAATATCTGAAACGACATAAAGCGGCAGAAGAATGGTATTGTAGCACGATGTCAAGCGCTATCTACAAACAGATGCCTGAGTTTCTTTATCATTATTCTGTGCGTGTCCATGATCTGGAACCCGATACTTTGCGGCAACGTGTTCTTGCTGAAACCCGCGCGTTAATTGCTAAACAGCGTTTGGAAGACACCCCCACCGAATTGGATGCACTGATTCATCGCCTTACGAATCAGGATGACGACGACTTGAAAGAGCTGAGCCAAGACATGCTTGGTGTTGTGGGTGAAAGAACATATCAACAAATTCTGAAGGTTTTGCAGGAGACAATTCCAACTGGGGACCTTGTACCTGCCATGTAATTTCCTCGATGCCATTTTTTTACGCCGCGCACAGTAAGTGCGCGGCGTTTTTTGTTTTTGTGAATTTCAAAAATTTTTGGACCTGTCAAGCCATATATAAAAGCTACCCAAGCCCGTATCGTCGCGCCATCTGAAAATGTTACCCAAGTTTGGTAGAGACGCGTGGGCCTTGTTTGAGATTTGCCAATTCCCAAATCTTTTCAATCTTGCGTTCAATGTTGGTGGCGAGAGCGAACGGATCGGTGACGTGGCGTTGCTTTAGCAGCATGGCAATTTTTTGTGAATCACCACATTTTGCTTGCAGCAAGCGATCCAATGGCGCCTGTGGCGCATCATACCGCCGCGTTAGCCGCGCCCCTTTGCGGACTTTGGCGATTAACTTGACCGAGGGTTGAAACAGATTCATCATCAGCCGCCATTCGCAAGTATACAAGTCATTCATCGCCGCCAGTGCGTGCGGCGAGTCGAAGCGATCATAGCCGATGAGTTTGCGGACGTGCGTCCAGTTCTTTTGCTCGATGTGTGCATTATCATCTTTCTTGTAGGGACGTGAGCGCGTGAAGGCGAGCTGATGTTGCCGACAGTAACGCACCAGATGGGCATTCAGAAATTCGCTGCCATTGTCAGAATCAATCGCCTTGAGCGCAAAGGGTAATGCGGCAACCATTTCATCCAGCGCCGCGACCACGCCGCGTTGTCCCTTGCCCATGACGGCGCGCGTTTCGGTCCAACCCGTGAAAATATCGGTTAAATTCAAGGAATAAATGAAGTCGCCTTCCGCCTGCGAACCCGAATGCGAGACCAAATCAATCTCAACATAGCCTGGTTCGGTCACATCCCAGTGCTCGGTGCGAATGGGCACTTGATGTTTGAGCAGCGTGCCCGGCTTGGTGCGTCCATAGAGCCGCCGTTTGCGTGCGAGTTTGTGCGGTTGTAAGCGCCGATCGATTTGGCGTGCGCTGATCGCCAAGAGTTGGCGTTCGTGTTCCGGCGTGAGGGCATAATGAATCCGAATCCAGACCAGCCACAGTGGCAAGAGCCCTTTGAGCCGCACGGACCAGGGATAGCCCGCCGCTTCCCACACCGCTTTGAGTACACCAATGACTTTGGCATTGTAGGGCGTGCCACGCGCTTTGCGGCGCGCTTTCTTCTTGGCTTTGGGTAAGAGACGATTGAGTTTGCGAATCGCATGTTTGCGAT
>CALMZO010000185.1 GCA_937870825.1 uncultured Chloroflexota bacterium
ACCGAGCGAAGGCACAATCGCGTTGGACGGAACGACAATCAGTGCGCTTGCCGAAAATCGTTTGCCTGATATTCGTCTCAAACAATTCGGCTTTATCTTTCAAGATTTCAATTTACTCTCGGCGCTCACGGCGCTCGAAAATGTCGCGCTTGTGGCGGAGCTCGCGGGAGTGAAACATGGCAACGCGCGCAAAAAAGCGGAACGCATTTTGACCGAATTGGGGCTTGGCGCGCGCTTGAATTTTTTGCCTGAAAAATTGTCGGGCGGCGAAAAACAGCGTGTCGCCATTGCGCGCGCGTTGGTGAATGACCCCACCTTGATTCTGGCAGACGAACCAACGGCAAATCTCGATTCCAAAATTGGACATGAAATCATGCGTTTGCTGCGAAGCATCGCGCGAGAACAAAATCGCAGTGTCATCATTGTCTCGCATGACCAGCGGATCAAGGACATTGCCGACCGTGTGTTATGGCTCGAAGACGGACAGTTTAAAGAAATGCGAACAATGGCAACTGACCCCGTCTGCGGCATGAGCATCGAACGCGAAACTGCTGCCGCGACATTCTCAATAAATGGAACGACATTTTATTTTTGTGCGGACGGCTGTCGCGGCGAATTCGCACAGCAGCCCGAGAAATTTCTGAACTAATCCACAACTGTTAGGCTTCTATTACACCACTTGATATTCTGGAGACGCATTGCCATGAAAAATCGAACGTATTGGAAAAAGCACTATGTCGTCGAAACAGATGCCGACGAGATTGAACGACACGTGCGCTTAACGGATTTTGTTTCCCATGCAGAGTCCTTCGAAATGCCATATTTTGAAATGGCAAAGACCGCGCCCAATATCTTGATTTCTATGGGGTCAGGAGGGCATTCCTATATCTTCGCGGAATTGAGCTATCAAATGCACTTGCGAGGATACAACGTCTTTATCATGCCAAAGCACGGCGGGTACACCGTGGATGCGCTGGTGACTCGACATCGCGATGCACTCAAATTTATCTCGACAAACTTTAGTGGCCGCATCGGAATCTTTGGCGAAGGTCTCGGTGGATATGTGGTCTTTTATCTTGCATTAGCCCATGCTCCAGTGAAAAGCATAGTTTGTCAAAATTCGCCAGCGGTCATGACGGAGAGAGCATATCATGACGCGCTTGTGAATGACGCGGGACTGTGGCGCGATGCGGCTCGCCGACGGAAAATCATTCTGCCGGCGGCGAAACTTTTGGTTCGAATCGTCCCGAACCTTCCAATGCCGATCTCATCCTACATCGATTGGAAGGCAATCATTGACCCCAACCCAGAAAACTGGGATCTTGAAAATCATCTGGTAGCAGAGGGGTATTTGAAGGATCCAGATTTTGACAAGTGGTATCCTCTTTCTGCCATCATGTCCTTGATTTCGACGCCTCCACCGAATCCCGTTGAATCTCTAACAATTCCAACAATGTTCCTCTTGGATCAGAAAGGACCCACCCCAGCGTACATCATCGAGTTGTATAACCGAATTCCTCCGATCAAGAAGCGTATCGTTGAGATTGATGGAAGTGTATATTGGATGCTTTCTCATCCACGCGCGGAAGCGAGAATTGTTTGTGACTGGTTCGAGGAAACATTGTAGCTGAAAATTTGACCATGATGATGGTGGACTATGATGCGTGACATTTCAAAGAACCGGGAACAAATCTGAAGGGTGCAGTGTTTAGTGCGTGCCCACCTGCGTACCGTTCTTTTGGTCGCGATTCTGTTGACCTATGCGCTCTGCTATGCCGCGATCAAAGCAGGACTAACATGGGCGCCGCCCCTTGGATTTGCCGCGTGGCGCGCGTTCATTGCGGGGATTGTTCTTTTGGGCATTTTGCTGGTTCGACGTGAACGAATTATTCCCGCGCACACGGATTGGCCGGCAATTCTTTTACTTGGCTTTTTCGCGACGACACTAACCTTCGGCGCGATGTTTTTGAGCCCGGGGCGCACGAGCGCGGGTATCGCTTCCGTGTTGGGCAATATGCAAGCGCTCATCACACTCGCGCTCGCGGCAATTTTTCTCGGAGAAGCCGTTACGCGCGGCAAAATGATTGCGCTGGGTTTGGGTCTGCTCGGTGTGACGCTCATCACATATCCAGCATTAACAGCGACGGACGCGTATGGGATCTCTGGCGCGGTATTGGCTCTGGGCGCGTCGTTCGCAGCAGCGACTGCCAATGTGCTGGGCAAGACAATGCGACTGGGGCAACATGTGCTGGCGGTTACTGGCTGGCAGTTGCTGTTTGGGAGCATGCCGCTGTTTGCGCTTTCGGCAGTCCTCGAACGCGACGTGACAATCCAGTGGACATCAACATTTATTGGGCTATTACTCTTTTTGGCTCTACCGGGCACCGCGGTCGCGGCGTGGTATTGGCTGCTTCAATCTGACGATGTGAGCCGCTTGAGCTTGTATTTTTTTCTCGTGCCAGCAAT
>CALMZO010000186.1 GCA_937870825.1 uncultured Chloroflexota bacterium
GCGTTGTGGAAAGACCAGTGGACACACATATTTGCCGCGCTCATGTTCCACGAGACACGAAGTGCGATCGGTGAACGTAAATTGCAGCGGCATCGCCGAGCCCGCTGCACACAGCGGCAAACCGTCCGCCGAAAATTTACGCGCGTTGATTTTGAAACTACCTTGCACTCCGCCTCCGCACCGCAAAGCGTAACCAGTGAAATGACGGATTACGTTTTTTTGCCTCGCAGCCGATTTCACGGCGTAACCAGTCAGGACTGGTCTAACCCTCGATAAAGTCCAGATAAGAAAGGAAGGTGAAACGTCCGGCAAAAGAAACGGTAACTCTTTCATCTTTTTCTTCTTTCGGTTATCCCCGCCCATTCGCCAATTTTTTGGCGTCGGGCGAGCGGCGCAATCTCCACATCGCCCACACCCCGAATACTGGACCAAACGCCAAAATCGAAAATGACCACTGCCAGCCGATAACGTTCACTATGAGCGGAATCAGGCGAATCGAGAGCAGGGTTAGCAAGAAGCCCAAACTTGTTTGAAGTGTGAGCGCCGTGCCGATGTATTCACGTGGCGCGAGTTCCGAAACGCACGCGCTGAACTGCGCGCTGTCTGCGATGACGGCAAAACCCCAAATCAATGCGAGCAACGTGATGAGCCACGGTGTCGAAACAAAGAGGAATCCTGACAGCACACAACATATCCCGCTTATGGTGAGCGCAAAAATTGTCACCCGCGTGCGCCCCAATTCGTCTGCCCACTTGCCCGCGAGCAGACTGCTGAGACTCCCAATACCAATCACCAAGAACGCGGCGAATGCCGCCCAGCGTGGCGCATCCTCTACTCGCATTGCAGCAAAACTCGCGGCGAGGAATAGCGGAATCCACGTCCACATTGCATAGAGTTCCCACATGTGTCCGAAATAACCAAAGTTCGCCAGACGCAAACCGGGCTGTGTCCACACTTTTCCCACTATCTTCCAATCAAACGGCGGCGCTTTGCTGGACAGCGGACCCTCGCGCACAAACAGCAACGCAATAACTCCCCCGATACTTGCAAAGAGTGATGTGAGATAAATCACTGTGCGCCAATCACTTATCCCGCCAAGCGCATTCACCAGATGGGGTGTTGCAGAACCCAGGGTCAACGCGCCGACCAAAAGACCGATGCCCAAACCACGGTCTTCTTTACACCACGTCGCCATGATTTTGATACCGACGGGATAAACACCCGCGAGGCAGAATCCTGTAACAAAGCGCAAGGTGAGCGCGATAAATACATCGGAGCCAAGCCAAGCAATCCATCCATTTGCGATAGCGGCAATAACGGCACTGATGAAAAAAAGAAGGTGAGTCGGCACGATGTCCGCGACATTCAATAACGCGGCGGTCAAAGCCCCAAGCACAAACCCGAGTTGAACGCTCAGGGTGAGCCATGACCGCGTATTTTCATCCAACAGCCATTCCCTCGTTAGCACCGGTACGACTGCCGACGCCGAGAACCAAACACTCATCGCCAACAGCTCCGCGAGCGCGAGCAAGAGTAATGTACGCCATTTGAGTGACATGCACAATTCCTCCAAGATGATGTGACCCTTTCTCTATTATAATCAGCAAATCTAGCGCTTGCGACGCTCATAGGGATTGAGCCACGAAGCGGGCAAGAGCGGCAATGATTGTGCCATCAATCGGCAGGCATGGTTGACATTGCAATCCCCGTCCAGTTGGGCATTGTCGCAGGCGGGGTCATCTCGGCGTTGTTGAATCTCGCGGACATTGTGCCGACGAGTTTGTTGTTTGGAATTTCCGCGCTGATTGCGGCGGCGGCGAACGCGTTGATTCCATTCGGCGTGAATGAAATTTACGGCGCGCTCGTTTTGCGTTTTGTGACGGGATTTTGTCTCGCGGGCGTGTATCCCGTCGGCATGAAAATTATGGCGACGTGGTGCAAGGAGGATAGAGGACTCGGGATTGGACTGCTCGTCGGCGCGTTGACAATTGGAACGGCGACGCCGAATTTGCTGAACGCGTTAAGCGGGGTGAATGACTGGCGCGCGGTATTGTATCTTGCGTCCGCGTTGGCAGTTGTCGGCGCGGCGATTGCGTTTTTGTTTGTGCATGAAGGTCCGTTGAAATCCAAATCGCCGCCGTTCAATTGGCGCGTGGCGGGCGCGGTGTGGCGCGAACGCGGTTTGCGTTTGGCGAATTTCGGATATTTTGGACACATGTGGGAATTGTACGCGATGTGGGCGTGGATTCCGCTGTTTCTCGCAGCAAGTTTTACCGCGTCGAATGTGGCGGACGCGCCGCGTTGGGCAGCGTTTGCCGCGTTCGCAGTCATCGCCGCCGGGGGCATCGGCAGTTTGCTCGCGGGCATGTGGGCGGACCGCTGGGGACGCACACGTGTGACAATTCTTGCGCTCGCGCTGAGCGGCGCGTGCTGTGTGCTTTCGGGAATTGTTTTCTATGCGCCCGCGTGGCTCGTGTTTGCGCTTGTGTTGGTGTGGGGCATTGCCGTCATCGCCGACAGCGCGCAGTACAGCGCGAGCATTTCGGAACTTGCGCCGCGCGAATACATCGGCACCGCGTTGACATTGCAAACGAGTTTGGGATTTTTGCTGACGCTCGTTTCGATTCGCTTGACGCCGACGCTCGTGAATGTGACGGGCTGGCAGTGGGCGTTTTTATTTTTGGCGCCCGGACCCGTGTTTGGAATCTTTGCCATGTGGCGTTTGCGCCAATCGCCGGACGCGCAAAAATTGGCGAATGGGAAGGGTTAACACATCTTGAAAAGGTAATGGCGGCGCGTTCGCGCCGCCATTAAAGAGGTGACCTGCTTCAGGTCACGCCTGAGTCTCTTGATGCGGACTGCATCTCGCGCGAGACCCATCAAAGGCAAAGTCGAAAGCTAGAATAGCAAAAAGGAAGGGGCTTGTCAATGTCAGAATTTCGCGTGAGCCAACTGCGCGCTTCATTGGTGTGGCTGCGCGCCTTCCCCAATTTACTCGATGGTTCTGCCGGCGATGCGCCGATGGCATTTCTCGGCAGCCGCGACGCGTATATCGAACGCTTTGACGCGATTCAGCATGAATTGAAAACGTTCGTCCAAACATGGGAAGCGGAACGCGCGGCGCGTTTTGAAGAGGCGATTGTGAATCCCGGTGAACGCGCGCAGTTGTTCCGCGAACGCGTGCAAGCGTATCGCACCTATACGCGCGACGTGTTGCATTTGACGCCGCCGTGGGATTGGATGCAGCCGAATTATGTGCATCATTTTTGGGACCGGTATCTCGGCTTGAAACGCGCGCCGCTTTCGAGCGTGGACGGCGCGCGGGCATGGGACGCGCGCGTTCCACTGCGCGTGGTACCGCCGTTTCAAATTCGCGCGCCGTGGCTCGACGGCGGAATTATCATTGACGGTTTGCTCTATCCGCACGCCGTCGGCTTGGCATTCATGGTCAATCTCGTCAACAAGCAAAAGGGATGGACGATTCAAGAGTTGATGCAGAAAATGTTCGAGGTGCGTGCGGACGCGAATTTTGAAGTGGTGTTTCCCAACAAAACTTTTGCCGAGCTCTCGCTCGACAATCTTGCCAATGCGATTTTGAATGATTTGCTGGAACGTGTGTTTGGCAAAAAGGTACCGCCAACGCGTGAAATCGAGAGTCCCCTTTCGGTTGTCACATTTTTCCGGGTGGAAGGATTTCAGCCGCAGGAAAAAATTGGTGATAGAACGCCGGAGCATCGCATGTTTCACGGACTCGCCACCTGGGACGCGGACTGGCAAGTGACGCACGAACAGAATCTTCCGCCGCTCGCATTTACAAACATCGCCTACGACCGCAAACGTCCCGGCGATGTGCTGCATCACAGTCCGCGCGGGCGCGTGGTATGGTTCCCGACGCTGATGAACAAGTCGAATGACCGCGCGGTTCCCGATGTCGAACGAACGGAATGGAATACGCCCGGGTCTGCAGAGTCAACATCCGTGAAAAAGAAAAAGCGCGGCGGCTCTTTGAGCTGCTATCACCGCAATCTCACACTGCTCGTGGCGCAAACGGAAGCGCTCGCGCTGGCGGCATCTCTTGTGTCTGCTGACCTCGCCGCCGCGAAAACGCCCAATGCCGCGCTGTCAAGTTATGCGCGTGAATCGGCGGAACGCGCGCGTGATTTGTACTTGCGGAAAAAGACCACGTATCGCTCGTCGTCACCCGAAGCGCACCTGAACGAAAATTCTTTGGAAGATGTGAAATTGATGGATATCGTGATGAAGGCGCGCGATCTCCAACCATAAAACGGAATTGCAGTCCACAAAAACGACGTGCCGAACCAAACTGGTCCGGCGCGTTCTTTATTGTTCCATTCACAAAAATTTTCTTGACCAAACGTTTTCTAAACCTGAAACGTGTAACACCACGCTTCGCCTTCCAACACCGTTTCGCCATCTTGACGCGTGATGCGAATGTCCAAGTGCGTGACGGGTTTGGTTTCGTGAACGGCAAGAATCGTCGCGGTGGCGGTGATGGTGTCGCCGATAAAAACGGGCGCGGTAAACTTCCAATTTTGCGAAAGGAACACCGTTCCAGGTCCCGGCAGGTCCATCGCGACGAGCGCATGCAAAAGGCCTGTCGTGATGCCGCCTTGCGCGACGAGACGTCCGAATTTTGTTTTCGCCGCGAAGGCTTTGTCGAAATGCAGCGGGTTATAGTCGCCCGTGATTTCGGCAAATTTTTGCACATGCTCCGGCGTGACGGTGAGCGTCCGCGTCGCAGTTTGTCCAAGTGTAAGATTCATCATGGCTTTTTCAAACGCGCCATAGAGTACACGTCCACGTACTCGCCGTCGCGAAACGAGTCCTGCTTCATTCTCCCCTCAATCTCAAAACCGAACTTTTTGTACAAAGCCAGCGCGGGTTCATTGTCCACGTACACTTCCAATTCGAGCCGCGAAATGTTCAACCATTTCTCGGCAAACTCGACGGCGGCTTGCATCATCGCCGTGCCGATGCCTTTGCCTTGCCATTCTTGACGCACTGCCATTCCAAGCCCGGCGGCGTGTTTGCGGCGCGGACGATTCGGATTGAGATGCAGCGAGATACTTCCCACCACTTCATTTTCAACACACGCGACCAACGAATAAATATCGGGCTGCGGTTCCAACTTTTTGCGCCACTCTTCGACGCTCGGATACAACACTTGAAGCGTGCCCCACACCACTTGCGGCGAAGAAAAAATTTCGACGAATGCGGGCGCGTCGTTGGGTGATGCGCGACGGATTTTGATGTCGGTCATATCATGAGGCGCGCGCGATTGCTTTTTCGTTTGGCGGGCGCGCGGGAATTCCTGTCAACATTCCGATTGCGCCAAGGTCTTCGTCAATCTCTTCCCAGTGAACGCCCTGCCCATTCCCGATGATTTCAAAATTGTTGCGCTGTTCGGGTGTCGCATCCGTGAGTCGCCATGACCACGCAAGGGGAACGCTGATGCGGCGTCCATCGGCAAGAAACGCGGTGATGGTTTCTTCGTTCAATAGAACGTTAATGATGCGCGGTTGTTCAATCTCCAAAGTGCCACTGCTAATTTCAATCATAGGTTGTGTCGCTTTAGCTCATCATCCAAAGCACGACGAATTCTTTCTTCGTCTTGTTCCTCGCGCGATTGCGTCGCTGCAGATGCAACCACTCCTAACAAGGCAATACCAATAATTGATAGACATCCCGTTGCAACTTGCTTTTGCTTTTCGGTTTCTTCGTTGTGGAAAAAATCCACTAACCCTGTGCGGGTTTTCTCCAAGTCGTTTAAATTTCGATTGACATAGTTGTGTCTTAAAATCACCCACACGATATAACATACCATTAGACCAACCACACCGCCCAACAGCAATACTCCACCCAACGCCTGCATCTTGAAACCCTCAGCTAAAATGAATCCAGCCACAAACATCAACACAAAAAGGGAGGAGGCAACGAGAAGCCTGCGATCTAATGTCGCTCTGAGAGCGTCGGCTTGCACTTTACGGACAATGTCAGTGTTTTCCTGTCTGGCGATTTGTGCTTTTTCACTGCCTGTTTTTCTGGTTGCACATTCTATACAAAGCTTTCCGTCTGAATGTTGAACGCAATAATATCTTCCACATTGCTCTTTGTAGCCAACGCACTGACCTATCACTGGATTCGTACAATTCGGATATGCACAAGCAATGTTCATAGCCATATCCACTCCTTTCGAGCATTTTGCTCAACCATCTTTCACTATATCAATATTCTTTCAACAATCCTTTTGCAAACTCCAAAAACGTCTCTACGTCCTTTTCATTGCTCACAAGTCCCAACGACACGCGCACG
>CALMZO010000187.1 GCA_937870825.1 uncultured Chloroflexota bacterium
GGCAATTACGCGCGGCGCTTGACGCGCAAGTGATTGCCCCTGCCGAAGCGGCGAATTGGATTCGCAGCGCGGATGAAAAAGCGGTGAGCTTGGAATTGGCAAAACGCGCGGGCTATTATCCCGAAGACTATCGCTTGCAGGCAAGCCCAGTGGATGTTGAAGTGCGCGAAGGCGATACGCTGCGCGTCGGCGATTTGGAACTACGCGTGTTGGAGACACCGGGGCATTGTCGCGGACATTGCAGCTATGTCGTGCAAACAGGGACGCGCAAGATTCTGTTTGGCGGCGATTTGGTGTTTTTCAACGGCACGGTGATTTTGCAAAACATTCCCGACTGTTCGATTCAAGATTACGGGGCGAGTATGGAAAAATTGGAAGGCGCGAATATCAATGCGCTGTTGAGCGGACATTGGGTTCTGCCGCTTCGCAACGGACAAAAACACATTGATATGGCAATTCACGCATTTCGCGGCTTGATGGTGCCGAAAAACCTTTTGTAATCCACAAATAACGCGAATAACACAAATAACACGAGTTGTTTTCCACTTTATTCGTGAAGATTCGTGTTATTCGCGGATAAACCCTATGCGCGTTGCGATTGGCGGAATTTGGCACGAGACGAACACGTTTGCGAATACGCGAACGACATTCGACGATTTTCGCGCGTATCAGTTTGCGCGGGGCGAATGGATTATCAAACGCTATCGCGATGTGCTGAACGAAATCGGCGGAATGTACATTGGCTCGCGGCTGAATAATTTTGAACTTGAGCCGACTCTTTTTGCAGGCGCCGTTCCATCGGGAATTGTCACGCGCGAAACGTACGAACGACTCGCCGATTGGTTATTAGACGATTTATTGAAAAATGATTTTGATGGCGTGCTGCTCGTCTTGCATGGTGCAATGGTTGCAGAAAATGCTCAGGATGTCGAAGGCGATTTGTTGCGACGCGTGCGCGATGTCGTAGGAAGAAAACCGATTGTTGCCACATTCGATATTCACGCGAATTTGAGTGCAGAGATGTGTGAAGATGCCGATGTGTTGATTGGTTACAACACGTATCCGCATGTGGACATCTATGAACGCGGTACGCAAGCCGCGCATATCATGGGGAAAATTTTGCGCGGTGAAATTCGTCGAACAGTTGCGTTTGAACAGATTCCATTGTTGAGTGTGCCGCAAGCGCAAAACACGTCGCAATCGCCAATGCGCGAAATTATGGCGCGGCGCGCGGAAATTGAAAATGATGCGCGCGTGATTTCTGCGAGTGTCGCCGTCGGTTATCCTTACGCCGATGTGGAATGCGCGGGCATGAGCGTTGTCGTCACGACGAACGATAATTCGGAATTGGCGCGAGAATATGTGCGGGAATTACGCGAAATGATTTGGGCGCGGCGTGATTTTTTCCAAGTGACGAACGTGCCGGTGGATGAAGCAGTACAGCGCGCGTTGGCAAGTGATGAGGAACCTGTCATTCTCGTAGACGTTGCAGATAATATCGGCGGTGGTTCGCCGGGCGACGGAACCATTTTATTGGAGAATTTGTTGGCAGTAGAAGCGCAAGATACCGTTGTGACGATTGCGGATGCGGAATCTGTCGCGCAAGCGATTGACGCAGGCATTGACCGAGTTGTCGAACTGCGCGTTGGCGGAAAAACCGATTCGATGCACGGCGCGCCGATTCAAGTACGCGGGCGCGTGCGCTTGATTTCGTCAGGCGAATACGTTCACAAAGGTTCGTACATGACGCGAACGATGATGCGCATGGGACGCACCGTTGTGCTTGATTGCGATGGTTTGGACTTGGTGCTGATGGAACGCAAGACGATGCCGTTCGACGCGCAGCAGTTGCGTTCACTCGGCATTGAACCTGCCGACAAAAAAATAATCGTCGTGAAATCCGCGATTGCATGGCAAGCGGCATACGGCGACATTGCGCGCGAAATTATTTACGTGGATACGCCCGGCATTTGCACCGCGAATCTCAAAACATTGCCGTACAAACATGTGTGGCGTCCGATTTTTCCATTGGATGCGCTTTGAACTGATTTATTTGAACCCGATGTCAGAAAATATTCTTGCCTTTATTCCAACGGATCCAAGCTTTGTCCCCGACGAAAGAGACCAATCCAAAGCGCGGAAATTGGTTGCATTGTTTTTGCCGCACGCCGATGAAATAAAAACTGTTGTGACTAATGAAATTGAATTTATTTCCTCAGGAGCAAACTTTGCAAGAGTAATCTGTCCGTACTGTGATATTGAAATTGACATGAATTGGTGGACCGAAGCGATGGACAAGGCATACAAAACAAGATTTACGAACCTTCAAGTCAACACACCTTGTTGTCATCAATTAACTTCACTAAACCATCTCAAATACGATTGGGCTTCAGGATTTGCGCGATTTGTTTTAAGAGTAAGGAACCCTGATGGCACCGAGCTCGACAGTGAGGAAATCCGTAGACTGGAAATGGTACTCAAAACGCCACTATGGAAAATATGGGCGCATTATTAGACAAGGATCGTAAGGTGACCCGATCCCTAACGAAGCATCGAGAACGCCGCACACAAATACAAGAACAACTCGCGCAGTTTCCGCGTGTGCAACTTGCGAATTTACCAACGCCGCTTGAACCTCTGCCGCGTCTCACTGATGCGCTGGAGGGCCCGCAAATATTTGTAAAACGCGATGACCTGACGGGACTCGCGTTCGGCGGCAACAAAACGCGGCAGTTGGAATTTGTGATGGCGCACGCGTTACAAGCGAAACCCGAAGTGTTGGTCACGGGCGCGAACATTCAATCGAACTGGTCGCGTCAAGCCACAGCGGCTGCGGTGAAAATGGGCATTCCCATCGTTCTCGTTTTACGCAACAGTGACATGCAAGAAATTCAAGGGAATGTGTTGCTCGATTTGTGGATGGGCGCGGAGGTGCATTTCGTCAACGAACCTGACATGACGCGGATGCAGCAGCACATTGACGATATGGTTGCGGAACTGCGCGCGCAAGGCAAACGCGCGTTCAAACTCGATTCGTGGTCACCGCTCACCGCGATTGCGTACGTCAACATGATGTGCGAATTGCAAGCACAATGCGACGCGCAAAACATTTCCCCGACGCGGTTGTGGCTCGCCGCGGCAGGTCCGACACAAGCGGGAATCGTGTTGGGCGCGCGTTTGTTGGATTGGAACCTTCGCGTGACGGGTGTTGCGCCGCTGCGTTGGACGAACGCGCCGATGCAAGACATCACAGCGGATGTTGCGAATCAAGCAGCAGAGATGTTGGGCGCGGATGTTCGCATTGCGCCGAGCGAAATCGAAGATCTCGACAACTATATCGGCGCGGGGTATGCCATTCCTTTGCGCGAAGGTTTGGAGGCGATGCGCCTCGCCGCGCGCACCGACGCGTTGCTGCTTGACCCGGTGTACACGAGCAAAGCGATGGCGGGTTTAATTGACCATGTGAAACGCGGCGAATTGACGCGCGACGACACGGTGATTTTTTTGCACACGGGCGGTTCGCCCGCGAACTTTGCGTATCGCGATGCGTTGGTGGGGATGAGCAAGCTGTGAGATGTGAAATGTGAAACGTCAAGCGTAAAACGTGATTGACGCATGACGTTTGACGTTTCGCGCAAAGCACGAGGAAAAAGAAAATGGCATCTACTATTCGTGTCGGCATCGCGGGCGCGGGGTTCATCGGCGCGGTGCACGCACACGCGTATCAACATATTCCCGATGTCGAAATCGTCGGCATCGCAGACCCCATTGCCGAAAAAGCCGAGCCGCTGGCGAAGGAAACAAACAGCCGCGCCTTTCGCGATTATCAAGAATTGCTGCGCGCGGGGATAGACATTCTCAACGTGTGTACGCCGCCGTCGAATCATTTGCCCGCGACGCTCGCCGCCGCACAAGCGGGCGTGCATGTCTTGATGGAGAAACCGATTGCGCGCACGCTCGCCGAAGCGGACGAAATGATTTCGGCGTGCAAAAACGCGAACGTAAATTTGATGACGGGATTCACGCATCACTTTTATCCGGAAATGCTCGAAGCGAAACGCCTGGTGCAAAGCGGCGCGATTGGCAAACCGTTGATGGTTCTGGACAACATGAGCATCACGTACAGTTTTGTTTTGCCGTGGTATCGCAACCGCGACGTTGCGGGGGGGGGGGTATTCATGTGCAACGCGGTGCATGGCTTTGACCGCGCGGCGTGGGTGATTGAACAGAGAGTTTCTGCCGTGTGCGCGCAAGTGGAACCGACGACAGGTTCACGCGGCGAAGAGTTTGGCGCGGCGCTCGCAAAATTTGACGGCGGCGCGCAAGGAAATTTTTTCCAGCATTGGGGACCGTATCGCACGCTGCAATGCGAATTGCAAATTTTCGGCGAAGAAGGGTTAGTGCATGTGCGCTCGTGGGATTCTGTCGAATTGTTTATCGGCGACAAACGCGCGGTCACCCATTTTTACAAACCCGACCACGGATTGTCACAGCGTTCGATGATTGGCATGATTAACGAGTTGACCGAAATGGTGAATTCCGTTCGCGAAAACCGCGCGCCGAGTGTGACGGGCGTAGATGGACGCACCGCATTGGCGAATGTCCTCGCAGTGTATGAATCAGCGGCGACGGGCAAATGGATGGAAATGAAATAACGCATCATGTTCGACATTCTTATCATCAATGGACGCGTCATTGACGGCGCGGGGAATCCGTGGACGTGGGCGGATGTGGCAATCGAAAATGACCGCATCGTCGCGGTTGGAAATTTGCGCGGCGCGGCGGCAAAAAAAATTATCAACGCCGACGGACAATTCGTCACGCCGGGCTTTGTAGATTTTCACACGCATTCCGATTTGCAGCCGCTCGCGAATCCTTTGCACGAATGCAAAACGCGGCAAGGCGTCACGCTCGATGTGATTGGTCAAGATGGTTTGGGACTCGCGCCCGTCAGTCAAGCAACCGCCGCGCAATTGCGTTCGCAGCTCGCGGGCTGGAATGGCGACCCGCCGAATGTGGAATGGAATTGGAACACCGTCACGGACTATCTCGACCATTTTGAAAATACAACCGCTATCAATGTTGCGATGCTCGTGCCGCACGGAACGGTGCGAATGCTCGTGATGGGCACGGACAATCGCGCGCCGACGGAAAAAGAGTTGAACAAGATGCGCGCGTTCGTTGACCAATGTATGCGCGAGGGCTGTGTCGGTTTGTCAACGGGTTTGACGTACACACCGGGCATGTATGCCACCGACGACGAGATTGTGGAATTGTGCCGGGTGCTTGGTCCGTACGGCGGTTACTATTGTCCGCATCATCGCAATTACGGAATGCGCGCGATTCAAGGATACAGTGATTCAATCGAAATCGCGCGCCGCGCGCAGGTTCCCATCAATCTCACGCACGCGCACTTTGGATTTCCCGTCAATAAAAATCGCGCGCCCGAATTGCTTGCCGTTTTTGACAACGCGCGCCGTGAAGGTGTTGACGTTACGCTCGACACGTATCCGTACATTGCAGGCGCAACATACTTGCACGCGATTTTGCCGTCGTGGGTCCACGAAGGCGGAATGGATGCCACCCTCGCGCGTTTGCAAAATTTGGAAACGCGCGCGCGGATTCAACACGAAATTGAAGTGACGGGTTCAGACAGTTGGCACGCGGTGCCGATTGATTGGCACACGATTCAAATTGCGGGTACACCAAATGGGATTGACGCGTGGGCGGTGGGAATGCGCGTGGACGATGCGGCGAAACAAGCGAACATGTCGCCGTTCGACTGTTACTGCGATTTGTTGATTCGCACGCGGCTCGGCGCGTCGCAGCTCGCGTTCATTGGCAATGAAGAGAACGTGCAAAAAATTTTGCAGCATCCGATTCATCTCGTCGGCAGTGATGGAATTTTGGTTGGCGACATGCCGCACCCGCGCGGCTGGGGTTCGCACGTTCGTTTTCTCGCGCACTATGTTCGCGATTTGGAATTGTTGACGTGGGAAGAAGGCATTCGCCACATGACGTCGGCGGCGACGCAGCGCTTGGGATTTTTGGAGCGCGGGCTCGTGCGTCCCGGCATGATGGCGGACATTGTCGTGTTCGACCCCGAAACATTGCAGGACACCGCGACGTACGAAAATCCGCGCAGCTATCCCATCGGCGTTTCGCACGTTATCAATAATGGAACGCTCGTTGTGGAAAATTCGCAGACGACGGGAGCAACGCCGGGGCGTGCGCTGAGAGAACCGTTTGGGAGAAAAGCAGAGAGGATTACTACCCACAGATAGAATGATTCTGCTGGAGTTCCGTAGATTTAAAAACAACGGCAAACGAAGGCACAAAGGCGAACAACGATGGCTTCATCTTGTTGGATTCGTTCGTTCTTTTGTTTGCCGATGGTTTCTAACCTTCGGAGTGCGCAACAAACGAAAATGGCTGAGCAAGAGAATGTATCAAATCGCGGAGTCGCCAACAGCGCCCGCGATTTTTTGTCGCGCTTGACGCGTTGGCTGTGCGACGAGTCCGCGTACGCACGCACGATGGATTTGTTTCTGCGCGCGCTCGGCGTCGTGTATTTTATCGCGTTCACGTCACTTGCGGTGCAGATGCCCGGCTTGTACGGCTCGCAGGGGATTTTGCCGATAGCGGATTGGATGGCGCGTCAAACGCCGGGTGCGGCGAATGTGCGGGGAATGCCGACGGTGTTTTGGTTGAACACGAGCGATGTGTTTGCGCAAGGTGTTCCGATTGTGGGCGCGCTGCTTGCACTGCTATTGGTTTTTGGATTTCACTCGCGAATTTTTCGCTTTTTGCTTTTCGCGTTGTACTTGTCGCTCGTCGTCGCGGGGCAAGATTTTTTGCAATTTCAGTGGGACTATCTCTTGCTCGAAGTAGGATTCCTCGCGATTTTTCTGCGCGATTCGATGTTGGTGTTGTGGCTCTCGCGCTGGCTGTTGTTTCGCGTCATGTTTGTTTCGGGCTTGGTAAAAATCTTGAGCGGCGACTCGACATGGCGCAATCTCACCGCACTCGATTATCATTTTGAAACGCAGCCGCTGCCAAACATCATCGGCTTTTATGTTCATCATTTGCCGAGTGTGGTCCATCAAGTGATGGTGGCGGTAACTTTTTTCATCGAACTCGTTGTGCCGTTTTTGATTTTCGCGCCGCTACGACTACGATTTATCGCGGCGGTTTTGATTGCTTTATTGCAGCTGCAAATTTTTGTGACGGGCAATTACAATTTTTTCAATTTGTTGGTGATGGCGTTGTGTATTTTGTTGTTGGATGATAGGGCGATTCAAATCGCGGCAACACGAACGCGAAACCTGCCTCCGCAGGTTGGGGAAAAGTTTCCAGTCTGCAAAGGCAGACTTGGTATAGTTGTTGCTCGCGAATTTTATTCGCAACGAATTCGATTCGCCCGATGGCTTGCCACTATCATCGCAGTCGCGCTTTTTGTTGTAAGCGGTTTTCAATTTCTTCGCATTTTGAATGTGCCAACACCGGAACCGGTCGCCGCGCTCGCGCGCGCGATTGCGCCGTTCGGCATTGTCAATCAATACGGACCTTTCGCCATCATGACAACGCGCCGTCCTGAAATTATTGTCGAAGGTTCAAACGACGGAGAAACGTGGCGCGAGTACGAATTTAAATTCAAAATTGGCGATGTGCGGCGCGCGCCGCCGTTCGTCGAGCCGCATCAACCGCGTCTCGATTGGCAAATGTGGTTCGCCGCGCTCGGCGCGCGCACGACGAATCCAAATTCGTTATTGCCCGAATTGCGTTCGAATCGCGCATTGACGTTTCGTTTGCTCGAAAGCGGTGTGGATATTTGGTTCGTAAATTTTGCCGCGCGCGTGCTGCAAGGTTCGCCGCAGGTTCTCGCGCTGCTGGACAAAAATCCCTTTCCCAACGCGCCGCCAAAATTTATTCGCGCGCGGTTGTTTGAATACAAGTTCGCGGATGTGGACGCGCCAATGAAAACGGGAACGTGGTGGATTCGCGCGGACAGAGGAATCTATTTGCCGCCGATGTCGTTGGGACAATAGTTAGAACGCTAAAACGCGCTGCGGAGTTTCCACCATCATCACTTGCCATTGTTCCTCCGTCACACCAGCTTGTTTCAACTTGGGGATGAATTCGCGCGAGATGTAGGTGAAATCGCCTGAAAGTTCGACGCCGGGATTCACGATTTCGTTATAGCCGTGAATCAAAATCCCCGCGTCGTGACTCATCATAATCTGATTCAAAAATCCTTTCGCAATCGCGTTTTGAATCAACGCAATCCAATGTTCATCGCCGCCGAACGATGGTTCGCCGATGCGGTCAAACGAAACATTCGCGCCGCGTTTCAAAAGCGATTCGGAATATTCGAACCAGTTGTCCTTTTCGCAGCCGACGTGCGAAATGATGATTTCGTTCGGCGCAACGCCTTCGCTTTCAAAAATATCCAGCTGTTCGTTTCCCAAACCACCCGTCGTGTGCGTGATGATGGGGCAGCCCGTTTGCTTGTGCGCGCGGGCGGCGGCGCGCAGCACTTGTTCTTCTTTTGGCGAAACCTTTCCCTCGCCCGTCGCGCATTTGATGATGCCCGCGCGAATTAACGTATCGCCCATCCCTTCGGTAATTTCGCGCGCAAACAAATCGGTCATCATGTCAATATCGAACACGCGCGCAATCGGATGCATGGGACACCACGACTCGTGAAAAAATCCTGTGCTGCCAATAATTTTTACTTGGGTGTGCCGCGCGACGTCTTCAAACAAATCCACGTAGCGCCCGCAGCCAATCGGCGTGCATTCCACCATCGCGCCAATACCGAGCGCGTGCGCCGCATTCAACGCGTTCACCATCTTGTCGCGCATCGCGTGGTATTCAAAATCCAAAATTTTCGGACGCCCCAACATTTCGCCCCAATCCACCGCGAGATGTTCGTGAATCAAGGTTTGACCGAGCGATGCGGCTTCGACATCGCCGCATAGGGTGCGAACTTTCATCATTCACCTCCGATATCGAACTCCAAAATTCCAAACCGCGCAGGTCTGTGAAAATCGGCAGGATTTGTCAGCGTAGGTGACCAACAGCTGTATTCGGTTTCCGAATCGCGCGGGCGTTCGATGCGATAAAAATTCGCGCGGCACATATTCGGAACGCGTGCGTCGTTTGTAAGCGCGCGCCAAGGAATAGCGAGAACTGCCGACCAATGCGCGTGCGCATCATCGCGTTCCGCGTGCCAACGCAAGTTTGGACAATTCCAATTCGCGTCCCATTTTAGATTTTCGCTTGAACCGTTGGAATTGAAAATCATCGCGTCGAACAAAACACCGTTCGGCGAAATTTCAAATTCAAAATAAGTGGTTGGAATGTCCTCGCCCGCCGCAATCATCACCTCGACCACTTCCTGATTAAAGAGTGGCTCATCGCGCTGTGTGTACGTTCCCCAGATGTCGCGGTCCTCGCAATCGAATCGCACATACAACGCGTCGTCGTCAAAACAAACGCGCACCGTCGTTTGCTGCAGCGCAGGCGCGCTGCCGTCGGCAAGAACGAACGGCGTAATTTTTTCCAACACAGCCCACGCGTTCCCCTCATCAAGCGCGATAGAGTTCGACGCGCGGGCAACGCGGATTTTGGGCGAGAGAAATGTCATGGACATTGCAATGTTGTCGTGTTTGCTTATTCACTGACGTTACGCATGACCAATAAAAACAACGTTCGTGTGCAGAGACGGAAACGCGAATTTGCACGAATCTTGCGAATCTGCACGAAACTTCTAAACATTCGCGTGAATTCGTTTCGATTCGTATAGATTCGCGTTTGAAAACCTCGCCACAACTAGTTCCTGCGTAACTTGAGTTATTCATTACTGACCACAGCTGTGTGACCGCCTACTTGTTCCCACATCTCGACCATTGCGCGATGTTCCGGCACATTTTCCAAAAAGGATATGCGCCATTCCGGCTCACTGATTTTTTCGGCGCGCTGCATCAATTCCCGATAACCTGCTTCAATCACCGCGCGCGCGGCTTGACTTGTACCGAACGCATTGAAAACGTTCGCGCAGGTCAGATAAGCCAGCGTGGGCTGTTCCATTCCGGCGGCGCCGTGCGCCGCGATTTCGTTCCAAAGTTCGTTCGCGTTTTGTCGCGCAGCAGGCAAATCCCCTCGCGCCACCGCACAGCGCGCCACGCCTGCGGTGGAATCCAACACAAAGCCGCGCACGCCGATATGGACGAAATGCTCGAGCGCCGCGCCGAAATGCCGCGCCGCGTTTGTCACATCACCCGCGCGTTCCGCAATGTGACCCAAATACAACACGGATGCCGCATGACCAAACGCATCGCCAAGCACGGTGAACACGTGCAATGCTTGCTCTTGCAATTGGCGCGCCGTTTGTCCATCGCCCATACACAAATAGGTCCAGCCGAGATTCTGCAAGCCGTACGAATAATTGCGCCGCTCGCCAACCGCTTGCGACAGTTCGAGTGTTTTCTCCAAAGCCGGACGCGCCAACGCGTACAAGCCCAACTGGGCATAGCAGTAACCCAAATTCGAAAGCACTTGTGCTTCCAGAACGCGGTTGCCCAACCGATGCGCGATGTCCGCCGCTTCGATATAGGGCGCGACTGCCCGCGCGAGGTCGCCCGCGTCGGTATAGTGCAGCGCAATTTGCATCAATGTCTGCGCGTGCACAAAATCATCACCCGACGCGCGGGCGCACCGATGCGCCTCCCGCACAAGCGCACGCGCGCGCTCCAGCTCGCCGAGCCGCGTACACGACGTAATGATGCTTGCCATTGCGGTCGCCTGCAAAGCCAGCTTGCCCGCACGCTGCGCCGCTGCGAGCGCCCGCTCCGCCGTGCTCACTGCCGAGCGCAACTCGCCTCGAGACACGTGATACCGCGCCTCACTATAGAATGCTTGCGCGCGGCATTCGTCGTCGTCAAACGTCTGTGCCAATTCCACCAGCGCGCAAATATCGGCGTGCTGCAGCTCGCGCTCTCCCAATCGCCCGAGCGCCGCCTCACGACCGACCAAAGCGCGCCATTGCAGTTCGCGTTCAATCGGCGGCAAGAGCTCTAACGTACGGTCAAAAAATTTGCGGGCTTCGTGCATTGCGCCTTGCCGATGGGCATGTTCGCCCGCGCGGAGATACCAACCTGCGGCGCTGTTCAAACTCCCGCCGCGCTCATAATGTTCACCCACAAGTCCCGCGAACTCGTCAAGGCGCTGCGAGTCGTGCGCTTTGCTCTCCAGCCACACCGCGGCTTTTTGATGCAAGCCGGGACGTTCGCGTTTCAAAACACTCTCGTATGTGGCGTCACGCAGCAGCGCGTGATGAAAACTCCATTCGCAATCGTCTGCCAATGCGGATTCCGGCTGCAACGCTACAAACCCGCGCGGCTCCAGACCCGGCAAAATCTCGTCGGCATCTTGAACACCAAGCGCCCGTACACCGCCCGACCAAAAGTGGCGACCATAAATCGCGCCACGCTGAAGGACGGTCCGTTCGGACGGCGACAGTGTATCAAGACGCGCGCGCAAAAGATATTGCAGGGTTGCCGGAAGCGGTGTCCTGGCAGAGCCGTGCAACTCGTCCAAACGCGCGTTCACAAACTGCCACGGCTCGCGCGTGCGGTCAATGATTCCCCGGTCCAAAAAATAGTTGACCAATTCTTCGGCAAAGTACGGCACGCCGTCAGCGCGTTCCACGACCAACTGCACCACTTGGGCGGGAACGGCGGCAACGTTTTTCAACAGTTCGTGCGCGAGTTGTTCCGTTGCGCGCACAGAAAGCGGGACCAGCGGAAGCGTCGTGACTCTTGAATTTTCAAGCCCGTTCCATCCCGTCCGCGATGTGCCAAGAACAAACATTCCTTGCAGCGAAGCGTCGGCACTTGATGGCTCCGCAACCTGCCGGGCAGGTTGCCGGACCTCGTGTTCATCGTCCGGCAAAATGACGCGCTGTAGATATTCCAACGAGGACGCGTCTGCCCAATGCAAATCTTCCAACATGATTTGAAGCGGGCGTTTGGCGCGCATGGCGCGCAGCGCTTCACGACTCGTGACAAAGACGCGCCCGCGCAGTTGATTCGGGTCATGCCGCAAGGCGATGAGATGCGGACTGTTTTCAAAGGGCAAGCCGACCAAAAGACCCAGCGCGTGCGCGGCTTCCTCGTCCGCGATGCCCGTCAACTCGCGAAATCGTTCGCTCCAATGGAGTTGCGCCTGCACGAGCGGAGCATCTTCGGCAATTTGAAAACGGTCGAACCACATGCGCCGCACCAGCGCGAACGGCTGATTTTGTTCGCCGTCGAACGCGCGCCCGCGCAGACCAATCACTCGTTCGGGACGCAGTTCGACCCAATCGTTCATCTCTTGCACGAGCCGCGACTTGCCAACGCCCGGTTCGCCGACCAATTGTGTCCACACCACGCGGCGCCGTTCGTACGCCTCCAGATAGGCAGCGCGCAGTTGCTCTAGTTCCGCATCGCGTCCAATGGTCGGCGTTTGAATACCCGGCACACCGCGTTCTGCAAACCGAAACGCGCGCGGTTTGGCGCGCGGAACGAGAAACGTTTCAATGGGGTTGGTTCGCCCTTTGAGGGCAAGGGGCGGACGCGGGACGACATCAAACACCCCGCGCACGTATTGATACGTGTCGTTGGAAATGAGGACTTCGCCCGGCGGCGCGTGGGATTGAAGCCGCGCGGCAACATTCACCGCGTCGCCAAACGCGCCAAATTCAATTTTGCTGTCTGCGCCCCACGCGCCGAGAAGGACGACGCCGGTGTGAATCCCGACGCGAATTTTCAACGCGACAGGCAATTGCAACTGGGGAATGGCAGCTTGCGCTTCGAGTCCCGCATGAATTGCTTGCGCCACATCCACTTCCCGCAAGCCGCGCGCGCCGAAAAATGCAATGAGCGCATCGCCCTGATACTGCGCAATCATACCGCCGCGCGCGGTGACAATGCTTCCGATTTTGGACTGGACCGCGCCGATGACCGCGCGCCAATCTTCGGGGTCGAGGCGTTCGGCAAGCGTGACGGAACCGACCACATCGCTAAAAAAAATCGCGATGGGCCGTCGTTCGTCCGCGGCGCGCTCCCGCGCCGCCTGCGCTTCGAGCGGAGCGAGTTTATGACGCAATGCGTCAAGACTGGTCTCGACAACCGCGTCGCCGAGCAGCGAACGTTGTGCCTCTAACGCCGCCATGGCTGCGCGCAGAGATTCAATCTCTGTTGCGCGCGAATCTGTCACTCCATCACTCCGCACCATTCCACTGCCGTGCGCGCGAAAATTTTCGTGAGGTCGAGCAAATCTTGCATCATCACCCATTCGTCGTACGAATGCGCGTTCCCGCCGCGCGGTCCGAGAATCACGCACGGCACGTTCGCAATTTGATTGAACACGAATACATCACACGCGAACGGCGCGCCGCGCACAATGGGTTCGCGCTGCATCGCTTTTGAAAACGCGCGACGGACCGTTTGCACAATTTCATGCTCTGGCGAAATTTCACTGCCGGGCAAAAAGCGCGTGACGGGTTCGACGCGCATTTCGCATTTCGCGACGGAAGGATTTTCGCGCGCGACCTGTTCGAGATAACCAATGAGCCGCGCGTAATGTTCCGCTTCGCTGACGCCCGGATATTCCTCCGCCCAAATTTCGAGCATCGCCGTTTCGGGAACGGCATCGCCCGCGCCCGGTTCAAAATCGCCCGCTTGAATTTTTGTAATCAACACAGGCAAGCCGGGATTTTCGACAAATTGCGGATGGGGAGGGGTGACGCGATTGCGAATCGTTTCCCAATGTTCCAGCGCGGTGATGAGATGGGCGAGCGCATAAATCGGACTGACGATATTGTCCGAGCCGAACGCGATGCCGGGCGAACCTTTGAGATGCACTTGCCAAATGCGTCCGCCTTTGTGCGCGGGCGCGACGACCATGCCCGTCGGTTCGGGAACGATGCACGCGTCCGCTTTGTGTCCGCGCAAACGCGAGGCGAGCGTGCCGTTCGCGCCGCCGTTTTCTTCATCCACAACACTTTCGACAATCACGTTTCCGTTCAAACGCACGCCGAGTTCTTGCAAACATTTCACCGCGAAAATTGTCGCGGCGAGTCCGCCTTTCATGTCGTTGGAACCGCGTCCGTACAATTTGTCGCCGTCGCGCGTCGGAACAAAATTTTCAAAACGTCCGCCTTTGCTGCCCGCGACGACATCAATGTGCGATGAAAACAAAAGGGATTTCGCGTCGCGCGCATTGGAACCGCGCCATGTGCCGACAACATTCGGACGATTCGTGTAATCGCGTCCTTGCCACAACGCGGGATGCGTGGCGAGTTCGGGAACATCCGTCGGCAAAAAAACATCCACATCCAAATTCATGTCGCGCATCGTGTGAATGACAAACTGCTGCGCCTCGTACTCGTCACCATACGGCGCGCGATTCACGCTCGGAAAACGAATGAGCGTTTCGGTGAGTTGGAGAATTTGTTCGGCGTGAGAGGTAACCCAGTGGTCAATTTCATGGAGTTTCATCGTTTCAAAATCCCACCATTCACATCCAATGTCGCGCCCGTGATGTAACTCGCCGCGTCGGACGCGAGAAAGAGCGCGCAGTATGCGATGTCTTGCGGCGTTCCGAGACGCCCAAGCGGAATCATTGCCAGTACGCGTTTGCGCGCTTCATCACTCAATGCGCCCATATCCGTTTCGATTTGTCCGG
The DNA here is from genome assembly GCA_937870825.1 of uncultured Chloroflexota bacterium. Classification (GTDB taxonomy): domain Bacteria; phylum Chloroflexota; class Anaerolineae; order UBA4142; family SHND01; genus SHND01. The sequence goes on from CALMZO010000187.1 coordinate 14,734, forward strand.
GCGCAATCGCGTTGACGGTAATGTTGTACGGTGTGAGGTCGCGCGCAAGCGCTTTGGTCATGGAAATCATTCCACCTTTTGACGCTGCATACTGTACGCTTCCGGAAACGCCGCCCGTGAATGCCGACACGGAAGAAACGTTGATGATGCGTCCGTATTTTTGCTCCATCATCATCGGCGCAAGCGCGCGGCAAAAATAAAACGCGCTGTTCAAATTCACCGCGAGCATGTTTTCCCAATCGCGCGCGGAAAAATCGGTGATGCGTCCCGCTTGCAAAATTCCTGCGTTGTTGACGAGAATATCCACGCGTCCGAATTTTTCCATTACGCGGGATACGACATCATTGACTTGCGCTTCTACCGCGACATCGCACGCACATTCCATCACCTCAAAATTTTCCGCGCGCAATCGCTCCGCCGCGTCGCGCAAACGCGTTTCATCTTTTGCCACAAGCGCCACGCGTGCACCTGCCGCGCCAAATATTTCCGCGATTGCGAATCCGATGCCGCGACTCGCGCCGGTGATGAGGGCGACGCGGTTGGTGAGAGAAAAGATTTCGGGAAGCATTGAACATTGACGAAGGACGAAGGACAAAAGTTAAGACGCGTTCGTCGTTCGTCCTTCGTCCTTCGTCGCATACGAGCAATACAACCGCGCGCTCTCCACCAACGCCTCCAAATTTTCGTACGGCGTTGACGGCGGAAGTTCACAGCCGGGGCTGAGAATAAATTTTCCGTGCGCGCCTGCTTGTTCAAAAGAACGCTTGCTCGCCGTGTGAATGATTTCCGGCGTCGCGTCCATCATTTCCGTAATCGGATTCAAATTTCCTTTCAGCACAAATTTGTCGCCAAAAAATTCGCGCGCTTCCGCAAAATCAATCAGCGAATCGAGATTGAGAATGTCAATGTTCAGCTGCTTGATGTATTTCCAAATATGTTTGGTGCGTCCGCACGCGTGATATTTGATATATGCGCCGCGCGCTTTGATGCGGTCCACGAGTTCCGACAGGTACGGAAAATTAAATTCCGCGTAATCGTCCGCCGAACCGAGCGACGCAATCGCATCGCCGATGCCGATGAACTGCGCGCCCGCTTCGATTTGCGCGTACGCGAATTCGGTTTCCATCTCGACGACGAATTTCAAAATCTCGCGCGGCAGTTCACGATTCGTTCGCAAGTCCACCATGAAATAATTGATGTCGCGCAAGATGCACGATTCTTGAAACGGGGCTTCCACCCACGCGTACACGGGCTGTTCGGGTAATTCATGCAGCAAAATTTTCAGCGCGGTGATTTGTTCGCGCATCGGATTGTCGCCGAGCGGGTCGGGCAAACGCAAACGTTTCAAATCGTCAACGTCGTTGATGAATGGCACAGGTTCGGCGGCAGGCACACTCTCTTCGCCAAAATCGGCAGTGGGTCCGCCGAGCGCTTGATATTCGCGCACCGCGTCCGATGTGACGTTCACCGAATCGTAGCCAAATTTTTTCACACACATCATTTGCGCGCGCGCCATCACTTCGCCGTACAAACAATAATCGCGGTACGAAACGCCCGCGACGTGAGCGGCGAACTGCATAATGAATGGACTCACCGGCGCGCGGTCGGGCAGTTGTCCATTGCAGACGGCGAGATACCGTTCCAGAGGTGTCATACAAAAGTGATTGTAACATTTTTTATGTGGCGTGTGTGCAAAACGTTTCATTGTCAAGCTCTGTTTCAACCTCCCTGATGAGGATATGTCCCTGTTCAAACCGCGCGACGGCATGGAGCGTATCTGCCAAAATGCTGTGCCACCATCCCAGCGCTTCGAGCAGCATCCAGCGACGTGCGCGGCTAGACAAGCCCAACGCGTCCATCAATTCAAGCGCACGGTCAAAATAATTTACGGCAATCTCGAACGCAAAAAGGTTAGCGGCTTTTTGCCCTGCCTGAATCAAGTAATCCAGCGCGCGGTCACGGCGGTCACTCAAATCATAATGAAACGCCAGGGTCTCGACCGGGACCGGTCCGTTAGGACGTTGGGCATGAATCGTTTCGATGGCTTGCGCGGCGCGTGTGTATAACCGGGGGCGCCGCGCGCGACTCTGCGAATCGTACAATGCCCGGCGAATCAGGGTGTGCCGAAAGCGATAGCCCGTTTCGGTCTCTTCGAGCAAGTGTGTGCGAATTCGTCGGCGGCATCGCGTGCAATCAATTCGGTTAGTGCCGCAATCGCACGCCCCGTATCGCGCGTCTCGCGGTAATGTGTGACAAGCGCCAGCGCGATTTCACGATACCGGCGACGCAGCCTTTCGCGCGGGACCTGGGTCCATTCCGAATACAAATCATCGGGAAGCAAATCACCACGATGTTGACAAACCTTGTCTTGTGGCTATTATTCAAGAAATCTATTGAATATTTGATTAAGCGGAGTTGTTATGCAAGAGCGTCGCCAACACAAGCAACCACTGTACGAATTATTTGCAAGCATAGCGAGCGCATTGGCGAATCCGCATCGGTTGGAGTTGCTGGACCTGCTGGTGCAAGCGCCACGCACAGTGGAGGAGCTGGCACATGAGACCAAGCTCAGCGTTGCCAATACCTCGCAGCACTTGCAGCGTCTCAAGCGGGCGCGTTTGGTCCTGGATGAGCGTGAGGGTTTGTATGTGCGCTATCGCCTCGCCGACCCTGCGGTGGCGCACTTGTGGCTCGAATTACGCGCAGTAGCACAACAGCAACTGTCAGAGGTGGACCGGGCGCTGGACGCATACCGCCACAAGCGGCAGGAGTTTGAGCCGATTTCTGCCAATGAGTTGCAAAAGCGGATGCGAAAAAATCAGGTCGTCTTGCTTGATGTGCGTCCGCAAATTGAATACGAGGCGAGTCACATCCCCGGTGCCCGCTCCATCCCGCTGGACGAACTTGAGCGCCGCCTGAAAGAATTGCCACGCACCAAGATGATCGTTGCCTACTGCCGTGGACCGTACTGTGTATATGCGGACCAGGCATTGGAACGCTTGGCGGCGCGCGGATGGAAAGTGGCACGCCTGGAAGAGGGCGTCGCGGAATGGCATTTGGCAGGCTTGCCGTTGGAAACGTGATCAAGAGGAGACGACCGTTATGCTCATCAAGTCGTTTGTAGACGAGGGTTTGGGCAATTCATCGTATCTGATCGCCTCTGAAGAAACGGGGTCTGCGGTTCTCATTGATCCGCAGCGGGACGCAGACCGTTGCGCGCAGGTCGCGCAGGGGCTGGGCTTGCAACTCACCCATGTGCTCCGCGTGAATTTGCGGCAGGGCACATTCCGAACGCGTACAGGATTCCGCTCGACACACCGTTGAGTACGTGGGTGGGCTGGGTGATTCCTTTCCATGCGCCGCTCATCTTGATTTCCGATGAGCCTTCTGTACGTGAGCAAGCGGTGCGTCAACTCGTTCGCATCGGCTATGACGATTTACGCGGGTATCCGGACGGGGGCATGGCAACGTGGGAAGCGGAAGGGCTACCTGTGATACGTGTGCCTGTAATGTCGGTGCAAGAACTTGTCCACGCGCGCCAAGCGCAACGCTCTCCGACAGTATTGGATGTGCGACAGGATGCCGAATGGCGCGCGGGACATTTGCCCGATGCGATTCATATTGAAGGCGGACGCTTGCGCTCTTCAGCCATGCCCCTGTCGAAAGAGGAGCGACTGGTTGTTCACTGTGGGCACTCTGCCCGTTCAACCGTAGCGATTTCGCTTCTGGAACAACGCGATTATCAAGACGTGTGGCTTTTGGATGGCGGGTTCAGCGCGTGGGAAAAGGCAGGCTATCCGGCAGTTGGTCCGACAAAATCGTAAATCAAGTAAGCGGAGTCTCGATGCAATCTCCTATTCTGGAAAACAAAGTTCATGATGTGGCATCGGTTTTTACGGCAGAAAACTTGCTTCGTGAAGCGCGGCGGCAAAAGTCAATCCCTGAAGGCGATATCCCCTCTATCTGCATTCTCGACCCCGACGGCGATATTGCAGACCATTTCATTCGGACAGGGCAGGCATCAATTCATCCACACTGGGCATGTTATCACACCAAACTGTACTCATTCACCCATGACGGGATCGAATATGGCATCATTCCGCATGTCGTCGGCGCATCATTCGCCGTGCTGGTCGCGGAGGAATTATTTGTCTCTGGCTGCAAGTTGCTTATCAGTATGACCTCTGCCGGGCAAATTGTCCCAATAGGACAACCGCCATACTTTGTATTGATCGAGAAGGCGCTGCGTGATGAAGGCACAAGTTATCACTATGTGCCGCCTGCGTCGTACAGTCATCTCCGTCCAGCGCTACTCAAATCCCTGCAAGGCGCGTTTGCAGGAGCATCCGTGCCGGTACTCGAGGGTGCAACCTGGACAACGGATGCTCCCTTTCGTGAAACGGCGGCAGCAATCGAGTATGCCCGAAGCAATGGCATTCTGGGTGTGGAAATGGAAGCGTCCGCGTTGTACGCCTTTGCGCAGGTCAAGTCAAAAGATGTGATTTGCTTTGCTCACATCACCAACCGGATGGCACAGATTGAGGGCGACTTTGAGAAGGGTTTGGATCAGGGAAGCCATGACGCACTTGTAGTTATTGGATTAACAACCAAACGGTGGAAGATGACCCGCGATGGGTGATTCTCAGCTTGTGCTTGGCTTGCGCGAGAATTGGCGGCAGTTCGCGCTGCTCGTCGTCGTCAACGCTTTTGTCGGCGCATTGGTCGGCATGGAACGCGCCGTGCTACCTCTAATCGCCGAGGTGGATTTTGCGCTAACTTCACGCGCGTTTATTCTTTCGTTTCTCATCAGTTTTGGCATTGTCAAAGCGCTGGCGAATCTATTCGCAGGACACTTTTCAGACCGATTCGGTCGCAAATGGATTCTGGTCGCGGGTTGGCTCATCGGCGTGCCCGTTCCTTTGCTCATCGTGTTTGCTCCAAGTTGGAACTGGATTGTGTTTGCCAATGTGCTGCTGGGCATGAACCAGGGCTTGTGTTGGTCCACGACCGTTATTATGAAGATTGACCTCGTGGGACCTCGACAGCGCGGCTTGGCGATGGGACTGAATGAATTTGCAGGGTATGTCGCCCTCGCATTGATGGCGCTTTTGACCGGATATCTCGCCGCGACCTACGGCTTGCGCCCTGTGCCCTTTTTGCCCGGTCTCGCAATCGCGCTGTTGGGATTGTTGCTCTCGCTGGTGTTTGTACGCGAAACCAAACCGTACGCGCGGCGCGAGGCGCAAATCTCTGGTCACCAATCCATCGCCCTTGCTCGGACCAAATCTCCAGCCCCGAATGCTACAGCGCCTTCGTTCACAGAAATTTTTCTGCTCACAAGTTGGAAGGACCGCGCGCTGTTCGCGGCAAGTCAAGCAGGTTTGTTCAACAATCTGAACGACGGGATGGTCTGGGGTTTGATTCCGCTGTATCTCGCGGCGGTGGGGCTGCCTCTGGAGCAGGTTGCGCTTGTCGCGGCGCTGTATCCGGGGGTATGGGGGTTTGGTCAACTTGTCACCGGCGCACTAAGCGACCGTTGGGGACGTAAGCGGTTGATTGTCGCAGGGATGTGGATTCAGGCGCTCGGCATTATTCTATTTGTCATTGGAAGTGCATTCTGGGTATATGCGGGCGGTGCAATCCTTCTCGGCATTGGCACGGCGTTGGTGTACCCAACACTCATTGCGGCGGTGTCTGATGTTGCGCACCCCGATTGGCGGGCAACGTCGGTTGGGGTGTATCGGCTTTGGCGTGACCTTGGCTATGCTCTCGGCGCGCTGCTCGCAGGCATTGTTGCGGATGCGTTTGGAATTCCTGCTGCGATTGCTGCCATTGGTGCGCTGACCTTTGTATCCGGCGTTATCGTAGCCGCGGTGATGTATGAGACTTGGCACGCACAATAGAGGTCAGCATGTAAGGAAAGCGTTTCCGTACCCAGGTCTCAAATCTGGACAGACTCAACCACACGCGGCGTCTAGATGTATAAAGAGGAAAAACGGGACTCTCACTTCAAGGACTTGCGCACAGGCAAATGCATTTGGAGGCGGACACAACACCGACGACAGAAGGTCTGCGACATGGGAGGTGTATTGGCTGTGAATGGCTACGCTCGGCTTTGCACATTCCGGGCATTCTATTCGAGTCCTCGGTTGCGGAAGGGTAGCCGCCATTCTATGCCTCCATTTCACTCTGTCTATTGTTTCGCAGCCAATAGCGTCGAGAAACGAAGTAACGTTAAAGATTTGGGCAGTGACGAATGTAAGAAGGTCGCAAAAACGCGAGGAGTCAGCTGCTGTGAGAAGGTCGTTTTTGCCTCAAAAGTAAGAAGGTCATGGTTTGCAAAGTTCACAAACCGCGCGATTTTTCGCTTCGAGTGGGGCGAGAAACAAAAAACCGGTCTACTCTAGACCGGTTTGTGGGGCGAACCCTCGATTTGGGGGTTACAAAAAGCGGGAGACGGGATTCGGACCCGCGACCTTCTCCTTGGCAAAGAACAAAACGCACAAGGTCAAGGAGAGTGTCGTCTTGGCGAATCGCAAGCGTCTCTCTGCACTCTTTTCCGAAGCAAAAATCAAAAAGAGAATGTTGTCTTTGGGTTTGGTACAAGTCGTTCGTCCAAATGCGTTGAACGTTTGTGCTACGATTTCATTATAACAAAATCAATCGGTAAGTCAATAGAGTTTCGCGATTTTCCAAAATAGATCCTCTTGTACCCCCCGAGTGAAGATTGATGCAAAGTCCGATTACAACATTCTCTCTTTCCCGAGCATACAGCCATGAAACCTACCGCTTACTATATTGCAAAACTCAACACACTTCCTTAATGACGGCATTCTCTCTTCGTCTTCGCGTCTAAATAGAACTGCATAAAGAATGCAAGAAACCATCAGGGTTTGGCATAATGGGTTTCGCCTAGCGAGCCAAATCCA